>JAOZTG010000016.1:5377-22720 GCA_029939235.1 Flavobacteriaceae bacterium | reverse complement strand
CTAAAACACAACCTATCTTTTTTATAATTTCCTGCCAGGCAGAACGCAGTCGAATCCCATTTTGAATATTATACTTTTCCCAACTGCAAGTGACTTGGATGCTAATTATTCTGCACACCTATCACAGATCACAACAAGTTTTTAAAACTCATAATCCCTTTCTACTTTGCAAATCCTAATTTTATAGGCAGCATACCATTTTTCTTTCCCACTTTTTTGAGCTGTTAGATGCTCTAAATTATTCTTCCATTCTTGAATGGCTTCTAAGGTTTTCCAGTAAGAAACTGTAATTCCAATTTCACTTCTGGCAGTTTCCAAACCTAAAAAACCTTTTTGTTTTTGGACCAATTCAACCATGCGATTGGCTGTTTTATCATAACCATGATCTCCATCGGTTCTTAAGGAGGTAAAAATCACTGCATAATAAGGCGGTACTGGTGTTTTTGAAATCATAATTTTATGTACTTTTGCATGCCTTAAAGATACATTAATGACGAAAGAAAAAAAAGTTGCTTTTTACACCCTGGGATGTAAATTAAACTTCTCTGAAACTTCTACTATTGCAAGAAATTTTCAGAGCGAAGGATTTGAACGTGTTGGCTTTGAAGAATATGCTGATATCTATGTGATCAACACCTGTACAGTTACGGATAATGCCGATAAAAGATTTAAAACTATCGTAAGATCTGCGTTAAAACAAAATGAAAATGCATTTTTAATTGCCATTGGATGTTATGCTCAATTAAAACCGGAAGAACTGGCAAAAGTGGATGGTGTGGATCTGGTTTTAGGTGCTACTGAAAAATTTAAAGTAACTGATTATATCAACGATCTTTCTAAAAATGAAATCGGAGAAGTACATTCCTGCGAAATTGATGAGGCCGATTTTTATGTAGGCTCCTACTCTATTGGCGACAGAACCAGAGCTTTTCTAAAAGTACAGGATGGATGTGATTATAAATGTACCTATTGTACCATTCCCCTTGCCAGAGGAATTTCAAGAAGTGATATCCTTGAAAATGTATTGGAAAATGCCAAAGAGATCTCCAAAAAAGGAATCAAAGAAATTGTTCTTACTGGCGTGAATATTGGTGATTATGGCAAAGGTGAATTTGGTAATAAAAATCACGAAAATACTTTTTTTGAACTGGTGGAAGCTTTAGATAAAACAGAAGGAATTCACCGTTTAAGAATATCCTCTATTGAGCCAAATTTGTTAAAAAACGAAACGATTGATTTTGTTGCCAATTCAAATAGTTTTGTTCCTCATTTTCATATTCCGCTTCAAAGCGGAAGTAATGAATTATTAAAAATAATGAAACGCAGGTACACAAAAGAACTTTATGTTGATCGTGTAAACCATATTAAAAAAGTCATGCCAAATGCCTGTATTGGTGTAGATGTAATTGTTGGTTTCCCTGGTGAAACAGATGAAATATTTTTAGAAACTTACAATTTTTTAAATGAATTGGATATTTCATATTTACATGTTTTTACTTATTCTGAACGGCCGAATACTGAGGCAGTTCTGATGGATGGTATTGTCCCTCCAAAAGTAAGACAAAAAAGAAGTAAAATGTTGCGTGGACTTTCAGTAAAGAAACGCAGAGCTTTTTATGAAAGTCAGTTAAATAATGAATTATCCGTATTATTCGAAGGAGAAAATAAAGATGGATTTATTCATGGATTTACAGAGAATTACGTAAAAGTTAAAACAAACTGGAATCCTGATCTTGTGAATACCATTCACAAAATAAAACTAAAAGAAATTGATGAAGATGGTATCGTGAAATTCAATTGGATCAATAAATCTATTCTAGCCTAAACACAGCCTATGGACTCGTATATAACTTTTGCAATTTTGGTATTTACCTCATTTTTTACATTGATAAATCCATTGGGAACCATGCCAATTTTTATGTCAATGACTTCTTCTTTAAGCAAACAAAAACGTAAGAATACTGCAAAAAAAGCCAGTATTATTGCATTTTTTACCATTATAGCATTTGCATTTTCCGGACAAATCTTGTTCAAATTTTTTGGTATTTCGGTCAATAGCTTTCGTATCGTTGGTGGAGTCATTTTTTTTGCAATGGGTTGGGATATGTTACAGGCCAGGCTTGTGAGTATCAAACATACCGATGATGAAGATAAAATTGATGCCTATGTAAATGACATTTCGGTAACCCCATTGGCAATTCCCATGATTTGTGGACCCGGAGCTATTACAAATGCCATCATTTTAATGGAAAGCTCAGATACCGTTGTAAAAAAGATCATATTAATTACAGTCATTTTTTTAGTATTATTGCTTACTTATTTCATATTAAGAGGTGCAAGTAAAATAACCGATAAATTAGGTGAAACAGGTAATAAAGTAATGATGCGATTGATGGGATTGATCGTAATGGTAATCGCTGTAGAATTCTTTTTTAGCGGTTTAAAACCAATTATATTGAACATGATCAATGGATAATAAAACACATATCTACTTCATGCCGGGGCTGGCAGCTAGTTCAAAAATATTTGAACATATTCGCATGCCCAAAGATCAATATGAATTGCATTTTTTAGAATGGCTGATGCCTGAATCAGCTAAAGAATCTATTGAAAATTACTGTAAAAGACTAGCTAAAGAAATTGTTCATAAGAATCCCGTTTTAATTGGTGTTTCCTTTGGTGGAATGATCGTACAGGAATTAAGTAAGATTATAACTGTTCAAAAAATTATTGTAATTTCAAGTATTAAGCATAGTGAAGAAGTACCAAGACATTTTATTTTTATGCAAAGGACAAGATTTTATAAATTATTTCCTTCCGGAAGAATATCAAAACTAAACGGATTCCCTACTTTTGGACTAAGCAGATCTTTAAAAAGAAAAATGGAATTGTATAACAAGTATTTGGCAATAAGAGACAAAATTTACTTAGATTGGGCGGTATACCATGTTTTACACTGGAAAAAAGAAGAAAGTGCTACAAATCTGGTGCACATCCACGGAAGTAAAGATGAAATTTTTCCAGCAAAATATATAAAGAACAGTATTATTATCGAAGGCGGAACACATGCAATGATTATTACCAAAGCAAAAAAAATAAGCAAGACCCTTGAAGAATTAATTTAATTATGATCATAGAAAATACACCCATAAAAGACCTGATGTTAATTACTCCCAATGTTTTTACCGATAACAGGGGATATTTTATGGAAACTTATAATCAAAAGAGATTAGAAAAAGTAATCAAAACTACATTTGTTCAGGACAATGAATCACTATCACAAAAGGGGGTTTTAAGAGGATTACACTTTCAAATTCCGCCATTTGCTCAGTCAAAACTGGTAAGAGTAATTTTTGGCAGTATTCTTGATGTAGCTATTGATATAAGAAAGGACTCCGAAACATACGGAAAACACTTTAAACACGTTTTAAGTGCAGAGAACAGAAAACAGCTATACATTCCGGCTGGTTTTGCTCATGGTTTTTTAAGTTTGGAAAATAATACCATTTTAAATTATAAATGCTCAGACTTTTATCATAAAAAAAGTGAAGCTTCTTTGTTATGGAATGATGAAGATTTAGATATAAACTGGGGAATTACAGATCCTATTTTAGCTGAAAAAGATAAATTAGCTGAAAAATTTAGTACATTTGAAAATCCCTTTTAATTTTAAAAAATAAAGTTATGAATAGAGCTCCCCGTTTTATTATTGTATTGAGTGTTGCTGTTTTGGGTGTTTTTTTGATGAATGCCGTAAAAAACACAGATGTATCGAAAAAGGATGGTATGAATGATCCAAAGAAGAATACAAGTGAAACCTACCAGATCAAGGCTTTAAAAATACCTGAAAATTTAAATTTTGCAGGTGAGAGAGTTCCTATTGAAAAACAAGATATCAAAGAGAGAATTGACAGGGAACTATTGGTAAATACCTATTGGCAATCTAACGGATTACTCTACTTTAAAAGGTCCCACAAATTTTTTCCTGTGATAGAGCCTATTTTAAAAAAATACGATATTCCGGATGACTTTAAATATCTGGCTTTAATTGAAAGCGGATTACAAAATGTTACTTCCCCTGCGGGTGCTAAAGGGTTTTGGCAGTTGATGCCAGCCACTGCAAAAGAATATGGTTTAGAAGTGAACAGCAATGTTGATGAAAGATATAATATTGAAAAATCAACAGTTGCAGCATGTAAGTATTTACTGGAATCTAAAGAGCAATTTGGTAACTGGACATTGGTTGCTGCATCTTACAATGCAGGAAAAAGAGGGATTTCCAGAAGAATAGAAGCTCAAAAAGTTAATGATTATTATGACCTGTTACTTGTTGATGAAACTGCTCGTTACTTACCAAGAATTGTTGCTGTAAAAGAAATTATAAATAACCCAAAAAAGTATGGGTTTATTTTTGACAAAGAAGATCTTTATAACAATGTAAGAACTAAAAATTTGAAAATTGATACCGTAATTTCCGATCTGGCATTATTTGCAAAGAGTCAGGAAATCAATTATAAAATTTTGAAAATTCACAATCCTTGGTTGCGTGAAAACAAATTGAATAATAAGTCCCGAAGGATATACGAAATCAAAATTCCTATTTAAAAATATAATCAAATGGCTTTAACCAATAATGATGTTTTTAAAAAACTTCGAGTTGCACTTAAACTACGTGATGACGATATTGTAAAAATTTGTAGTCTTGTCGATTTTAAAGTATCAAGAAGTGAATTAGGTGCAATTTTTAGAAATGAGAATCATCCTAAATATATGGAATGTGGTGATCAGTTCTTACGCAATTTTTTAAACGGATTGGTTATTCATTTAAGAGGACCGATGCCTCCTAAAACTAAAAAATAATTAGCAAAGTGATTTTTTTACTTTCTCAAACTCATCAATTATTTCTTTTATAATTTCCTTGGTGGAATTTATTTCATGAATCAATCCAGCAACTTGCCCGATTTCAAGTTCTCCATTTTCTAGATCTCCTTCAAACATTCCTTTTTTAGCTCTGGCTCTACCTAACAACTCTTTTAATTGTTCTTCACTTGCATTTTGTTGATACAATTCCTGAACTTTATTATAAAACTTATTTTTGATCAATCGTACCGGAATCAATTCTTTTAAAGTTAGATCAGTCCCTGCATCTTCCGTTTCTACCACAGAATTTTTGAAATTAATATGAGCCGATGATTCTTTACTTGCTACAAATCTGCTTCCTATTTGAACTGCATCTGCACCTAAAACCATCGCTGCCAGCATACCTCGTCCGGATGCAATTCCGCCCGCAGCAATCAATGGAATATCTATTTTTTCCTTTACCATAGGGATCAAAGTAAAAGTAGTAGTTTCCTCTCTGCCGTTATGACCTCCTGCTTCAAAGCCCTCTGCAACAATCGCATCTACTCCTGCTTCCTGTGATTTTAACGCAAATTTTACACTACTTACCACATGTACAACCTTGATACCATGTTCATGAAAAAATTTAGTATATAGCTTAGGATTGCCAGCGGAAGTAAAAACTATTTTAACACCTTCTTCTAAAATAATTTTTAGGATCTCTTCCAATTGTGGATAAAACAATGGAATATTCACTCCGAAAGGCTTATCGGTTGCCTTTTTACATTTTTGAATATGTTCCCTTAAAACATCCGGATACATAGAGCCTGCTCCTATCAAACCAAGTCCACCGGCATTGCTTACCGCAGATGCTAATTTATAACCACTCACCCAGATCATGCCTCCCTGAATAATAGGATATCTTATATTAAAAAGTTTAGTGATTTTATTATGTTTCATTTTTTTTAACCTTATTGAAATTGAATGGCCTTCTCAACTCCTTAAAACTGAATGGACTCTTTGCTGTTATTTATAAAACAGCTGTTACGCAAAGGTACGCAAAGTAAACACGAAGTTTCACTAAGATTAAAAAACAGATTGTTGCATCTTTTGAAAACAACCATTGAAAATTACAAATTTATTCCAGCGATTCATTTTTTTTAGTTACAAGCATCTATGAAATTACACCTGATCCCAACAACTCTTCACCCTGATACCATGCAACAAATTGTCCTTCGGTAATTGCAGACTGCTTATTATCAAAGGAAACATACAATCCATTATCAAACTTATACAATATGGCCTTTTCGAGAGTTTGCCTATATCTAATCCTTGCCATTACCTCCATTTCTTCTCCTGATTTCAATGCAAGATCAGGACGAATCCAGTGAATTTCATCCTTATTCACAAACAAAACATTGCGATACAAACCCGAATGGTCTTTTCCTTCACCCGTATAAATAATATTTTTATCAACGTCTGTATCAATTACAAACAAAGGTTCAATGGTACCTCCTACGGCAAGTCCTTTTCGCTGACCTTTGGTAAAATAATGTGCTCCCTGATGTTTGCCCATAATTTTTCCATCATCAATAGCATAAATAAATTTTTCACTAAAGAAATTCAATTCTTCTTCTTTACTTTCAAATTTCGGAATTACTCTTTTATAAAATGGAGAATCCTTCGGAATATCAACAATAATTCCTTCTTTTGGTTTTAGTTTTTGCTGTAAGAACTCAGGTAATCTTACTTTGCCAATAAAACATAAGCCCTGAGAATCTTTTTTTTCTGCTGTTACCAGATCAAGCTCTGTTGCAATTTTACGAACTTCGGGTTTGGTCAATTCCCCAATTGGGAAAAGAGATTTTGCCAATTGATCCTGAGATAACTGACATAAAAAATAAGACTGATCTTTGTTATTATCTTTTCCTGCCAATAATTGATAGATGATCTTTCCGTCTTTACCAAATTCCGATTTACGGCAATAGTGACCAGTAGCTACAAAATCAGCTCCCAGATCTAATGCAATTTTCATGAAAACATCAAATTTGATCTCACGATTACACAAAACATCGGGATTTGGAGTCCTGCCCAATTCATATTCACGAAACATATAATCAACAATCCGTTCTTTATATTGCTCACTCAGATCGACCACCTGAAAAGGAATTCCAAGTTTATCTGCTACCAGCATCGCATCATTACTATCTTCCAGCCATGGACATTCATTGGAAATTGTCACTGAATCATCATGCCAGTTTTTCATAAAAAGCCCTATCACTTCATAGCCCTGCTCTTTTAATAAATGTGCAGCAACACTCGAATCTACACCGCCTGAAAGTCCAACAATTACACGTTTCATAAATTATTTTTGGAGTGCAAAGTTACTAAAAGAAGTTTGAAGTATGAAGTGAGATAATTTCAATTGAATAATGGTAAAATGTAAATGCTGAATTCATAAAAATTACAATATCCTCATCAAGGATAAATAGAATAAAATCAATGATTGAACAGAAAGACTATTCTTTTTCTCTCTTAGGTTTTATGGCAGGTTGTTCGGTACTTACCAGTTCACCATCCACATAATTTTCCCAGGTTCCAACTCTCAGATCATCTTTATAAGGACCTTTTTTGATCATATCACCAGTTTTTCGGCTGTAGTAAATTGCCATTCCGTTTAACTTACCATTGGCGTAATTGAAATCCTGATACAGAAATCCTTTGATAGAATACTTTTTGTAATTCGCGTGCTGTAAGCCATTTTTGTAGCCGGTTATTTCAGTAGGTTCACCATTTGCATAGAATGTTTTATATGATCCATCCAGTTTTCCGTCCTTATAATTTTCTTCACTCATAATGGATTTACCATTGGCATGATAAAATAACCATTTCCCCTCTCGTTTTTTTCCTCTCATCATTCCTTCACTTTCTACTACTCCGGAAGGCGTAAAGAATTGAACATCAGCAAGGTCATCATTGGTATGGTATTTTTTAATAATAATTGGGTTTTCAGAATTGGAAGCCGAAAAATATTTAAATACCCCAACTTCTTTCCCGTGTTCAAATTGTCCAACATATCGAACCCTTTCATTACTATAATACTTTTTCCATACACCATTTCGTTTACCATTATCATCCATTTGATTGATACTGGTTTGAGCATTTATGGAATAAATTCCGGCGACAAAAAAAATAATTAAATAAATTTTATTCATACTTTTATACATCATAATATAAATAACTTGAAAGTTTAATTTTTGTTGTTTAATTAAAAAGGTAAAAATAAAAATATTTTTTTAATTTTGATTCGTAATTATCTATAATATGCGTGATTCTAACTTTTGGTATTATACCATCATGATTTTAGTAATTGGACACATCATCGCAGGATTTGTCTATTTAATGATCAAACTGTCTCCTAAAAAAAAGGATAAAGAAAAAAATAGTGAACAAAAATGATCTAATCTTAGAGTTAAACTCTTTTAAAACTGCCGAAAGAGCTCACAGGGATAAGTCTGCTAAATTTGTATTAGAGCATCAGGAAACCTTTCCCTTTTTAGTTGAGCTGGTTTTTGAAGGTCAGAAAAGAATTAATATCAAAGCTGCCTGGGTATTTGAATTGGTTTGTTTTGAAAATATCGATCTCATTTCTCCTTATTTAGATTATTTCACTCAAAACCTGACAAAAATAAAAAATGAAAGTGCTTTAAGACCCATCGCCAAAGTTTGTTCTTTTATAGCCAATGCTTATTACGGTAAATCCGATAATGAAATTTATAACAAACTGACAAAAAAAGGTATACAATTGATGATAGAGAATAATTTTGACTGGCTCATTGAAGAACATAAAGTTGCCAGCAAGGTATTTGCCATGGATACCTTATTTTTATTTGGCAGAGAAACTAACTGGGTTCATAAAGAATTAATAATGATATTAGAGAAAAATATAGCCAACGAAAGCGCAGGGTACCAATCTCATGCAAAGAAAATTCTGAAAGCATTGAATTCATAACAAATTGAAAGAATTCTAAATTTTTAATGTTAAATTTTAAATTAGTTTATCTTTGCAGCTTATTTAAAAAACATAAAAATGAGTTTAACTTACCTGAATGCTATTTCACCAATCGATGGAAGATATAGAAATAAAATTGAATCTTTAGCTGCTTTTTTTTCTGAAGAAGCTCTGATAAAATACAGAGTAAAAGTTGAAATTGAATATTTTATTTCACTTTGTGAAATTCCACTTCCACAATTAAAGGAGTTTGACAACTCATTATTTACGGCACTTAGAAATATCTATAAGGATTTTACAGAAAATGATGCACAAAAAATAAAAGATATTGAAAGTGTTACTAACCATGATGTAAAAGCTGTTGAATATTTTATCAAGGGGAAATTTGACGATCTGGGTTTACAAAAATATAAGGAATTTATTCACTTCGGACTTACATCACAAGATATAAATAATACGGCAGTTCCATTATCCTTGAAAGATGCTTTTCATGCCGTGTATGAACCTGAACTGGAAAATTTAGTAAATCGGCTGGAAGAATTATCAAATAACTGGGCGGATATTTCAATGCTAGCAAGAACGCATGGACAACCTGCCTCTCCTACCCGATTAGGTAAAGAGATCTATGTATTTGTTGAAAGGATCAAACAACAGGTAGTATTGCTAAATGCCATTCCGTTTGCCGCTAAATTTGGTGGTGCAACAGGTAATTTTAATGCTCATAAAGTTGCATATCCACAATATGACTGGAAAGCATTTGGAAACACTTTTGTAGAAAAAACGTTAGGATTGAAACATTCCTTTCCAACAACTCAGATAGAACATTATGACCACTTGGCTGCTTTTTTTGATGCACTTAAAAGAATCAATACGATCATAATTGATTTAGACAGAGATGTTTGGCAATATATTTCCATGAATTATTTTAAGCAAAAAATTAAAAAAGGGGAAGTTGGGTCATCGGCAATGCCGCATAAAGTAAATCCAATTGATTTTGAGAACAGTGAAGGAAATTTAGGAATTGCCAATGCCATTTTTGAGCATTTATCAGCTAAACTTCCTATCTCCCGTTTACAAAGAGACTTAACCGATTCAACTGTTTTAAGAAATGTAGGTGTACCTTTTGGTCATACCATCATCGCTTTTACTTCTACCTTAAAAGGTTTGAACAAACTTCTTTTGAATAAAGAAGCTTTTGAAAAAGATCTGGAAAATAACTGGGCAGTGGCTGCCGAAGCAATTCAAACTATTTTACGCAGAGAAGCATATCCAAATCCGTATGAAGCTTTGAAAGGTTTAACCAGAACCAATGAAAAAATAACACAACAATCCATTGCTAACTTTATTGATACTTTGGAGGTAAGCGATCAAATCAAAACCGAATTAAAAGCTATAACTCCCGGTAATTATACTGGAATTTAAAAAAACATACAATTTTGTAGCTTACTACAAAAGGTCTGACTTTAAACAAAAAGTAAGATTGTTAATATTGATTTCTTAATAAATATTTATGATGAATCTTTTAGTAATACCTGATAAATTTAAAGATTCATTAACTGCAAATCAGGTTGTTAATGCTATTACAAAAGGAATTCGAAGATGTAATGATTCACACCAAATCCATACTATTTTGGCGTCGGATGGTGGAGATGGCTTTTTAAATGCAATTCATCAGGTACATCCCAGTTTTGAAAAAATCACCATGGATTCCGTGAACCCTTTAGATGAAAAAATTACTGCTGACTATTTATTTAGCAATAAAGATCATACGGCCTATATTGAACTGGCGAAGACTTCCGGTTTGGAGTTATTGAAAAAACCGTATCGTAATTGCAATGATACTTCCACTTTTGGTTCCGGCTTACAAATAAAACATGCCATACAAAAAGGTGCTAAAAATATTTATATCGGATTAGGTGGCAGTGCAACAAATGATGGTGGAACAGGTATTTTAAGAGCACTTGACTTTAAGTTTTTAGATAAAAACAATATCTCTTTGTCAACAAAAGGAGATAATTTATCTAAAATAAATGATGTTAAAACACCTGAACAAGGTTTTAAAGACATCCACTTTTTTACGGTTAATGATGTAAACAATTTACTCCTCGGAAAACAAGGTGCAACGTATACTTATGCCAGTCAAAAAGGAGCCAAAGAAAAAGATCTTCCGCTATTGGAAAAAGGAATGAGTAATTTATTCCAAAAAAGTAAAAAACTATTTCCAAATTTAGAGGATACTCCCGGTTTTGGAGCTGCCGGTGGAACTTGTTTTGGTTTGAGTACTTTTTTAAATGCTAAAATTATTTCAGGAACTGATTTCTTATTCCAACTAAATAATTTAGATAAACTTCTGTCAAAAAATAAAATAGACTTTATTATTACCGGAGAAGGGAAAATTGATAAGCAAACACTTCACGGTAAATTTATTGCAGGAATTACAGCAAAAGCTAAAGATTATAAAATTCCTGTAATTGCAATTTGTGGTATTTCAACTCTGGATGAAAAATCAGAAAAGGAATTAGGCATTGCTAATGTTTACCCAATAAAAACAGAAAATATCTCTGTTAAAGAAAGTCTGAAAAATGCAGCAAAATTGATCGAATCTACAACCTTTGAAATTATGTGTGATCTAAAAACAAAACCTCTCACTTAAAAAAATAAGAGGTTTTCGATGCTAATAATCAATAGGATTTCCCCTCGTAAAATTCTCTTATTTTATCTTCCATTGCATCTGTATCGTTGTTCTTGGTTAGTTTGTAAAGAACTTTTTTAGATGTATTATCAATGATCAAGATAAAACCTGTTTTTCTGTTATCATTCAATATATCACTAATTCCAATTTGCCTGGCTTTTGATTCGGATCTTGCCGTAGTTTCCTTATCTGTTAGATCAAACTTTACAAATTCAATGTTTTTCTCTTTAAATATTTCTTGTAGATCTTCAAAACTGGAACCCATGGCAACACAGTTTCCACACCAGTCTGCATGAAATTTTACTACTAAATAATCCGGATTAACCGATTTACTTTTTGATTTAAAAGCTGTTTGGGTCAGAACAATTGCAAAAAGCAACAATGTAATTTTTAATACTCTCATGATATATATTTTTAATTTTTCTTTCAGTCGATAGCCTTGTAATAAAACTTACTTTATTTAACAATTTTAACATAATCTTTATTGATTACCTCTCGGGAAATTCAATGAAATCAACTAATTTTGAGCTCCACTAAAAATAAACATGATGAACAAGCAACTAATTGAATGTGTTCCGAATATAAGTGAAGGACGAGATATAAATAAAATAAATGAAATAGCTAATACTGTTGAAACAGTTGAAGGTGTGAAACTATTAGATATTGACCCAGGCAATGCAACTAACAGAACTGTGATCACCTTTGTTGGTGAACCTCAAAAAGTGATTGATGCTGCATTTTTATTGATCAAAAAAGCTGCAGAATTGATAGACATGAGTAAACATACGGGTGAGCATCCTCGTTTTGGTGCAACTGATGTTTGTCCGCTGGTTCCAATTGCAGGAATAAGCCTAGAAGAAACAGCTAAATATGCTCACAAACTTGGTGAAAGAGTTGGGAATGAATTAGGAATTCCTGGTTATTTCTATGAAAACGCAGCCAAAGAAGATAAACGCAAAAATCTGGCCAGTTGTCGATCTGGGGAATACGAAGGTTTAAAAGAAAAACTGGTTAATCCTGAATGGAAACCTGATTTTGGACCAGCAGAATTCAATGAAAAAGTTGCCAGAACAGGTGCCACTGCAATTTCATCACGTGACTTTTTAATCGCCTATAATGTCAATTTGAACACTACCTCTACCCGACGGGCAAATGCCATTGCCTTTGACAATCGTGAAGCAGGCAGAATAAAAAGAGAAGGAAATCCTTCTACAGGTAAAAAAGTATTAGATAAAGATGGTAATCCGGTTAGAATTCCCGGTAAATTAAAAGCTGTAAAAGGTATTGGCTGGTATATTGAAGAATATGGCATTGCTCAGATCTCTTATAATTTGACCAATATCAATATCACATCCATGCATAAAGCATTTGATGAAACATGTAAATCAGCTGAAGAACGTGGGTTACGGGTAACAGGATCTGAATTAATAGGTTTAATTCCGCTTCAGGCGATGTTAGATGCAGCAGATTATTTCTTAATCAAACAAGAAAGATCTTTAGGAATTTCAGAAAGTGAAAAAATTAAAATTACAGTAAAATCTCTTGGATTAGATGATCTTAAACCATTTAATCCTAAGGAAAAAATTATTGAATATTTACTGGAAGACAAGAATACAAATAAATTAATTGATCTAACCGTTACCGGATTTGCAGAAGAAACAGCAAGTGAATCCATGGCACCAGGAGGTGGTTCTATCTCAGCTTATGTGGGAGCTTTAGGAATTTCTTTAGGTACGATGGTAGCCAATTTATCAGCACATAAAGCGGGATGGGATGACCGCTGGAAAGAATTTTCGGATTGGGCAGTGAAAGGACAGGCTTATAAAAATAAATTATTATTTTTAGTAGATGAAGATACCAATTCATTTAATAAGATCATTGAAGGATTTAGAATGCCTAAAGGAACTAATGAAGAAAAAGAATTAAGAAAAAAAGCTATTGAAGATGCTACGAAATACGCTACCGAAATTCCTTTTCAGGTAATGCAAACCGCATATGATTCAATGGAAGTGATGGAAGCAATGTTAAAAGATGGTATCCAAAATTCATTATCAGATGCTGCTGTTGGAGTTTTATGTGCTAAAACCGCTGTAACCGGTGCTTATTTTAATGTACGTATCAACGCAAAAGACATCAAGGACAGAGTTTTTGCAGATGATATGATCGCTAAAGCGGAGAGAATTTATCAATCTGCTAACCAGAAAGAAAAAGAAGTTATTGCATTGATCGATTCAAAAATGTAATCATTTTATTATTCATCTGATGGTTATATCCGTAAAGGTCATTCGCCATCAGATGAATAATCAAAACTAAAGTTCTTAGGTCTGTAAAATATAAAATGAAATCACAGATTACTTTCTTACTTTCCCTGTAAATACACTTGCTTTTGAATTATACGGGTTTCCGGAAGATCGTCTAAAGGATACTATTTGTCCGCAATGCCAGATCGCATCTTCCATTGGTCCATTAATTTGATTCCAGAAAGGATATTCAACCGTTTTACCATCTCTGATAAAAATAATCTTAAACTGACTCAGATCAGTACTTTTCCGTAAAATATCAGCTGCTGATTTTATATTTTCCAAAGTCATTTTTCTTTTCTCTTCAAAGGTTAGATTTGAATCATCTTTGTTCTCATTAGCTTTATTCAAAGTAGAGTTTACAATTACTTTTGTTAAATCCAGAATATGATCAATGGTTTCTTCTGTAGTTCTTGCTTCGTCAGTAGGTTTAAACTTTAGATCTACAACACGCAACCCTTCAGTTGCCCAAAAATATCTGAATCCTAATCCATCCAGCATACGAGCTATTACTGTTCCCTGATTATAATCTTCAGGATAATCAGGTATTTCATAGTAAGGTAAATCCTGATTTTGAGATTTTATCGTGTTCATTGTTATAATAATTATAATAGTTAGGACGATGCGTATTTTCATGATATAAAATCAATTTATCGTAAAATACAATTTCTTTTTAAAATCGATTATTCATATACCAAAATTATGACTTAAATGTCGCATGATTAAAAAAATTAATTCATACATTTATACTGATAAAACCAAAAATTGGTATGAAAGATACGATTGATCTTTATGAAGAGATCTTTACCTCAAATAAAGAGTTTGAAGGTGAAATTGTTGAAAGACATATTAAAAAATATATCGAAATTGATAATATTTATCCTCAGAATCTATCGTTTTTTATTGTGATAAACACCAGCAGAAAGCGCTATGAGTTTATCAGTCAGAACTTCTATACAATTTTAGGTCATGATATTAGTTTAATGAAAAGTATTGGGCCTAAATATTTTTTATCACTTTTCCACCCGAATGATCTTCCCATTTGGCTAAATATTTCAAAAGAATTAATGGATTTTACTTCTAAGCAAATTGAACTGGAAAAAAGAAAAAAACTGTTATTCACATATAATTTCAGAATAAAAAACTCAAAAGGAGAGTATCAAAATATACTTGCACACTTAACGCCCATTGAATTAGATTCTTCCGGCACTCCTGTACTAGCAATTTCACATTATACTATTGTTGATGAGGGAGTAAACAATTCAATTATTGGAGCAATCAAAGTATTGAACAAGAATAATGTTTATGAAACTATATTTTATAAAAATTATTCTCAAGAAGCTTTATCAAATAAATTAAGTAAAAGAGAAATTGATATTATTCAGGAATTGGCTTTAGATAAATCGAGCAAAGAAATTGCTGATAGATTGTGCATCAGTCCACATACGGTTGACCAACACAGAAGAAATATTCTAAAAAAATTAAGTTTTAAATCAACACGTGAACTGATTCAGTATTGTAAAACAAATAATTATTTTTAAAAATACTCAAATTGAGTATTTTTAATTGATTTTATTATATGTAACTTTGCATCAATCAATTAACCAAACCAAAAAATACCCCCTTTATTTTCAAAAAAGTTTTGAATTAGTTTTGAATTAGTTTTGAGATAGACCTTAAAGGCCCCAACCTTTAAGGTCTTTTCATTTTATATGGATATCACATGCTATGAAATTCAATTAAATTGGCTTCATAATATTGATCTCCTAATTTAGACAACAGGTTATTGATCACATTTTTATCACCATCTACTGCTATTGCAGAAAATCCTACTTTATTTCGTTTTCCCAACCGAAGGTCAATGATATTTATGTTTTTGGAAGCCAAAGCAGAGAGTAAGATCAATAATACACCCGGAGCATTATTATGTTTGGTTAAAATGACTTTATCATGAAGCAAAAGTTTTAATTCAACACCATCCATTTCTAACATATAAACTCCTTCTTCGTAAAAATTGGGAAGATTTGCATGTTCTGTATAAGTTAATTTTCTAAAAACATCTGAATCTGTTCCACTTATAAAATCAATGGCATTTTCAATATTTCCATTACCTCCTTCAATTTGCAAAAAGGCTATGGCAGTTCCATCATTATTTGATTTTAACCTTGCGGTTTCTACATTCACACCTTCTGAGGCAAGTGAATTGAACAAAGAGGATATTACACCCGGTATATCAAGATGTTCAGAAAACAATCCGCTAACATTCTTTCTTACTATTTTTGGAACTTCATTTGAAACGGTGATAGATTTATTTCCTTTTCTAATTCTAATGGCATTATAATCACCCATTCCGGTAGCATTTTTATATATATCTAAAAACTCCTCAAAAGAACCTCCAAAAGAAAAATCAGGAATGACTCTTCTGTTCTTTTGAGAAAATCTCTGATTCAATAATTCAATACCTTTGTTTAAAATAGTGTATTTCAGTTTTAGATCATGCTCATCAAATATGGTTCTCTTTTCCGGAATTAATTTAGAATAACTTACATAATGCACATATCCTGCCTTATAAATATATGCTAAACTTTCTTTATAATTATTGCCATAATTTTTGATATGATGCGTATCCGTACCAATAGAAACCGGTATTCTTAGCTGTCGTGCTCTTTTTAATATATTTTGAGTTGGATAAACACCCACTCCTTTAAAATCACCAGCCATATTAACATCCAGTGTCAGATCTCTATCTGCAATTATTTCTAAAAGAGTCCTGAATTTATTTGCCAGCGGATGCGCACTTGTTTCAAAATTTTGAAGAACTTCCGGCACCTCCACATTAAGCTTTGGCAGATCAATATGACCAATTACCTGTATCATATCTCCAAAACTTTCTATCATCTCGATCATTTCATTAAAATAACCGTTCCAATATGCTTCCAGACTTCCTCTTAATTTTAATAATTCCTGCGCCTCTTCTTTGCTTCCATCATAAGGTAATCCTTCCGGGGCAAAATGAACAGAACCAATTACAAAATCAGCATCTTCTGCCTGAAATATTTTAGACCTGCTCCACTGCAAACCAAGATCAGCTCCCATCCATTCCAGTTCAACACCATATTTAATATTGATCCTATTGTCATATTTATCTCTTAGTTTAGCTATTCTTTTAGGATAATTTAAATAAGATCTGTTTCCCCGAATAAATTTCAGATTTGTATCTCTCTCCGCAGTATATCTAAAACTGGTCAACCTTGGTGAATGAATAATAAAAGTAATACTTGGATGACCCGCTTGGATAGCAACTTCCACAATATCTTCCAATTTATCAATACCATGCTTTACATGATCATTTTCAGTACCTGCATGAATTCCATGTGTTTCCCAAATAAAGTCATTCAATTTTTTCATTCTTTCTATTCAAAATATGAATTAATAATATACAACAAAACTAGTAATTGCTTTTTTAATTTCGCAACCCCGATCCAAATAAAAGGTATTAA
>JAOZTG010000016.1:0-5277 GCA_029939235.1 Flavobacteriaceae bacterium | reverse complement strand
AAACTAGTAATTGCTTTTTTAATTTCGCAACCCCGATCCAAATAAAAGGTATTAAAGACCAGGGCAAGCCCTGGACCCAATAATAGGAATCGACCCAAGGGTCGAAGTATTAACCAAGATCCCGCTGAAAAAAAAGCGGGATTAGTTCAACTAACTAAAAAATAGAAATTAATTTTTTAGAGTCTCACGAATAAATTTATCAAGTTTATAACCAATTCAACAAAGCAATAAATTATTCAAATCTTACCTGTATATTTTCGATTGATTTAAAACTCTTCTAAATCAAATTTTACTACTTTTATCCTTTTACAAAATGCTATGATTAATTTTTTAATTATAATTACCATCAGTGTAATATTTATCCTTATCCGATATTTATTTATCGAAGCATATGCCTTCAAATGGAAAACACCAAAACACCCATTTCCAACAGGTTGGACTACTTTACTGGAACAAAACATACATTATTATTCTTACTTAGATGCAGAAGAAAAAATCAAATTTCAGCAAAGAATACATATTTTTCTTTTTAATGTGAAGATTACCGGAATTAAAACTTCCGTTACAGATATAGATAAGATCCGTATTGCCTCAAGTGCAATTATTCCCGTTTTTAATTTTCCTGATTGGGAATACAATTTCCTCGAAGAAGTGTTATTATATCCCGATGATTTTACCGTAAAAATTCAGGAAAAGGAAAGTCCGAAAATGAAAGGATTGGTTGTAGAAAGTGGCTATTTAAATGGTAAAATGATATTTTCACGTAAAGCACTTACAGAAGGATTTCAAAATAATAATGATAAATTGAATGTTGGCATTCATGAATTTACACATTTAATTGATAAAGAAGATGATCTTATTGATGGAGTACCAGAGATCTTACTAAAAGATCAATCTATTGAAGCCTGGATAAATTTAACACAACAGAAGATTGCAGAGATCTTAAAAAATAAATCAGATATACGCCCTTATGGAGCTAAACGATCTGCGGAATTTTTGGCGGTAACCACTGAGTATTTTTTTGAACGCCCGAATATTATGAAAAAAAAGCATCCAAAATTATATGCTTTTATCGCCAATATGTACAAACAAAACCCTGCTTTAAAAAGACAAGCTTTCTATCCAATTAATAAAACCAAAACACAGGAAAAATGTCCTTGTGGAAGTGGGAATTATTTTAAAGATTGTTGTGCAAAATACAATATCAATAATTAGATACCTACATATATAGAAATTGATACTTGGCAATTTATAAAACAGTTTGGTCCTTTCTAAATCAGGTGATGTAATTGGTAAAATTATTGGTTTATCTCTCCAAACTTTTCCTTCTATTCACGATAATCAGTCAAATGCATTTTGTATTTTTACAGTCAAAATCTGTCATATGGAAATCACCTTCAATAAAAATGAAGACCATAATAAATTATTGGCCTCACAGTTAAAAAGAAAATTTCAACGGGTGTCTTTAGGAGGCGGTCTATCACGAATTGATAAACATCATCAAAATGGTAAATTGACTGCACGTGAACGAATTGATTTTTTATTAGATAAAGGATCTGAGTCCATTGAAATTGCTGCTTTTGCAGGAGATGAAATGTATAAAGAACACGGTGGTTGTCCCTCTGGCGGGGTTGTAGTTAAAATAGGTTATATTTCTGGCAAACAATGTATTATAGTCGCTAATGATGCTACTGTAAAAGCCGGGGCATGGTTTCCTATCACCGGAAAAAAGAATTTAAGAGCGCAGGAAATTGCTTTAGAAAATAATTTACCCATCATTTATTTGGTGGATAGTGCCGGTGTTTATTTACCAATGCAGGATGAGATCTTTCCGGATAAAGAACATTTTGGAAGAATTTTCAGGAATAATGCAATCATGAGCAGTAAAGGTATTACTCAAATTGCTGCTATCATGGGGTCCTGCGTAGCAGGTGGTGCTTATTTACCAATTATGAGCGATGAATCAATTATTGTAGATAAAACCGGTAGTATTTTTCTTGCCGGATCCTACCTCGTGAAAGCAGCAGTTGGTGAGATCATCCATAATGAAGAACTTGGTGGTGCTACAACAACTACTGAAATTTCAGGGGTATGCGATTATAAAGCAACTGATGATAAAGATGCCCTTACCATTATAAAAAATATGGTTGATAAAATTGGTGATTTTGATAAAGCAGGTTTTAACCGAAAAAAATCATTTCAACCCAAGGAAAATCCAGATGATATTTTTGGAATTCTCCCTCAATCAAGATCTGATCAATACGACATGAAAGAGATCATTAAACGATTGGTAGATCATTCTGAATTTCAGGAATACAAAGCTAATTATGGTAAAACCATCATTTGTGCCTATGCCCGTATAGATGGATGGGCTGTTGGCATTGTTGCTAACCAACGGAAAATGGTGAAAAATGCTAAAAAAGAAATGCAATTTGGTGGTGTTATCTATTCCGACTCTTCTGATAAAGCAACAAGATTTATCGCAAATTGTAACCAAAAAAAGATCCCTTTGGTATTTTTACAAGATGTGAACGGCTTTATGGTTGGAAGTAAATCAGAGCACGGAGGCATCATCAAAGATGGTGCTAAAATGGTAAATGCAGTAAGTAATTCTGTGGTCCCTAAATTTACTATTATTATAGGAAACTCCTATGGCGCAGGTAATTACGCTATGTGCGGAAAAGCCTATGATCCAAGATTGATCGTTGCGTGGCCCAGTGCTGAATTGGCAGTGATGGGAGGTGCTCAGGCTGCCAAAGTTTTATTGCAAATAGAAACTGCTTCTTTGAAAAAGAAAGGTGAAAAGATTACTGTAAAAAAAGAAAAGGAAATTTTAAAAACCATTACCGACAGATATAACAAACAAATTTCACCGTATTATGCTGCTGCCAGATTATGGACAGATGGTATCATCAATCCTTTAGATACCCGAAAATGGATCTCTATAGGAATTGAAGCAGCTAATCACGCTCCTATTGAGAAAAAGTTTAATATGGGTGTGGTTCAAGTCTAAAGTAAATTACTATGAATAAATTCGGAAAAACAATAAAATTATTTTTAATTGACGGAGAGCCTAACGGAAGAATGACTTGCGAACTTTCAAATTGGACAGGTAAAGCTTATAAAATACCTCGTATCCAAATCAAAGAATCATATGCACGAAAAGATCTTACAAGTCCTGGGGTGTATTTATTATTTGGGAAAAATGAAGAAGGAAAAAATGTTGTCTATATTGGTGAAGCTGAAACAATTATTGATAGACTAAAACAACATGTAGCACAAAAGGATTTTTGGTCTGAGGTTATTTTATTTATAAGCAAAGATGAAAATTTGAATAAAGCTCATATAAAATATTTAGAAAGTCGTTTATATGAAATAACCAAAAAAGTTAATAGATATAAACTTGCCAATAATACTACTCCTTCCAAATCTTCAATTTCAGAATCTGATGTTGCTGAAATGGAAGAATTTATTTCTAATATTAAATTATTGACCAATACTCTTGGACATACTGTATTTGAAAATCTTATTGATAAAACTATTTCAAACGCTATTAAAAAAGACCTTTTTTACATCAAGGCTGCAAGAGGAGCAAATAGTAAAGGAATTCCTAGTTCAAAAGGATTTATTGTTTTAAAAGGAAGTGAATTGGCTCCAAGTACTGTAAATTCAATGCAGAAATCCTTAAAAAATATTCGTAAAAAATTACAAGATGATAAAATTATAATTTTAGAAAATGAAAAATTAATATTTATACAAGATCATGAATTTTCAAGTCCTTCAACCGCTGCAGCTATTGTCATGGGAAGAAATGCAAATGGTCAAAAAGAATGGAAACTTAAAAATGGAATATCTCTAAAAGAATTCGAAACTAATTAATATTAAGTTAATTAACACAATTTTATTTTTTATAATTGAGGTACTACAACAAATTTAAAGGAAAAATTGATAAAACATTATTTGATGTTGCTTGATTGAAGGGTGGCCTACAAGAATTTGATGTTCTAAATAAAATGAAAACTTAGTAAAACCGAGAAGTTGAGAGCTTGCTCGAAAATCACTCGGCTGCACTTGGTTTTTATAAAATTTAGGTTGTTAAATTATTGTAAGCCTTGATTTTTTTGTTTCGTTTTTTTATCAAAGAAAAAAATGAAATGCCTGTCCGGCACAAGGACATAAAAAAATATTCCAGTAAAATAACAGTACCTTAATTGATAATTTGTTAGAAATTTATGAATACCACTGAATTTGCTGCATATATTAATAAAGCTACAAGTCCTTTAAAAGGGAGCATTCCTACCGTTAAAACTTATAAATTATCTGTAAAAGAGCGTTATAACGGCATTTCCATCCTTGATTTTTACTGTAAAGCAATGCCTCATATTTCAAAAGAAATTTGGAAAGAAAAAATTGAGTCAGGTATTTTGACTGTCAATGGAAAATCTGTCACAACAGATCAAATTGTTAAAGTTGGAGAAATAACACAACATTTTACAGAACCTCAGACCGAACCAGATATCAACACAAATATTAAATTGATCGAATGGAATGTTGATTTTATCATCATTAACAAACCTGCTCCCCTACCCATGCACTCCGGTGGGAGGTTCGATAAAAACACATTAGTAGAAATTCTTAGTGATGCATTTCCAAATGAAAACTTTAAATTAGTACATCGTATTGATGCAAATACTACAGGAATTGTTGTGATTGCAAAAAACAGCACAACTGCAAATAAAATTATTGCACAGTTTAAAGATCAATCTGTTCAAAAAGAATACCTAGCTCTTGTTGAGGGAATTATAAACAAAGATTCTTTTAATTTATATGATAGTATCAGCAAGACACTCACCCCAAGTGGTGGCAGAAAAATAAGTGATGATGGAAAAGAGGCAAATACAGAGATCAGGATCCTTAAAAGATTTCAAAAAAATAATCAGACCTTATTATCCGTAATTCCACATAGTGGAAGAACCAACCAGATTCGTATTCATTTGGCAAATATTGGTCATCCAATTGTTGGCGATAAAGGTTATAAAGATCCTGCTTATTTTAAAAACAATCCTTTGACATATGAAGATGATCGTCTCTTTTTACATGCCTGGAAGATCTCATTTTCACACAAAAATAAGAAACTTAGTTTTGTTGCTGATATACCTAAAAAGTTTGATAATCATTACTTTCTGTTGTAAAAAATGTTTATCAATGCGAGACCTAAAAATTTTTCAAAACCTCCAATGAGATGATGACTCAGGATTGTATTTTCAATGAAGCTAG
>JAOZTG010000254.1 GCA_029939235.1 Flavobacteriaceae bacterium | reverse complement strand
CTGATCTTGTTGGTAAGGTTGAAGCGGGTATTCCTGAAGATCATCCTTTAAATCCCGCTACAATTGCTGATAATGTAGGTGACAATGTAGGTGATGTAGCCGGTATGGGAGCTGATTTATTTGAATCTTTTGTGGGTTCGATTATTGCAACGATGGTTCTGGGAGCGGTTTTTTTCAATTTAGATGCTTTCGCAGAATTTAAATTGGGAGCAGTTATACTTCCGTTAGCTTTGGCTGCCACAGGAATTATTACTTCTATCATCGGAACTTTCTTTGTAAAAGTGAAAGAAGGAGGAAATCCGCAAACTGCATTAAATATTGGAGAGTACTTATCTTCCGCTATCATGGTTGTAGCTTCTTACTTATTGATCACAAATTTTTTACCGGCTACCTGGACTTATCAAGGAACAGAATTTACTTCTATGGGTGTTTTCATAGCAACTATTGTTGGATTGGTGGCAGGTTTAGGAGTTGGGATGATTACAGAGTATTATACGGGTACAGGTACAAAACCGGTTACCGCAATTGTTAATCAATCTGTTACAGGTTCGGCAACAAATATAATTGCAGGGCTGGGTGTTGGTATGATGTCAACAGCTATTCCTATTTTATTAATTGCAACAGCAATTATTTTATCTTTTCATTTTGCTGGTTTATATGGTATTGCAATTGCAGCTGTAGGAATGCTTGCAAACACAGGAATTCAGTTGGCAGTTGATGCGTACGGACCTATTTCCGATAATGCAGGTGGAATTGCCCAGATGGCTGAATTACCGAAAGAAGTAAGGGAGAAAACAGATAAATTAGATGCTGTTGGTAATACAACTGCAGCTATTGGTAAAGGTTTTGCTATTGCTTCTGCCGCATTAACAGCGCTGGCTTTATTTTCTGCGTTTATGCAACAGGCAAATATCAACAGTATTGATATTTCAAAATCTACCGTAATGGCTGGTTTATTTGTAGGAGGGATGTTACCATTTGTATTTTCAGCACTTTCTATGAGTGCAGTTGGTCGTGCTGCTATGGCTATGATAGAGGAGGTTAGACGACAGTTTAGAGATATTCCCGAATTGAAGAATGCTTTGGCAATAATGAAAAAGTATGATTCTGATATGTCAAAAGCTACACCAGAAGACAGAGTAATTTTTGATAAAGCAGATGGTTACGCAGAATATGGTAAATGTGTTGATATCTCAACAAAAGCATCTATTAGAGAAATGGTATTACCAGGTTTGTTAGCGATTGCTACACCTGTTTTAGTTGGATTTATAGGTGGAGCTGAAATGTTAGGAGGTTTATTGGCCGGTGTTACCGTAACTGGTGTAATGATGGCTATTTTTCAATCAAATGCCGGTGGAGCATGGGATAATGCTAAAAAGATGATTGAAGAAGGTGTTACTATTGATGGAGTTGAATACGGAAAAGGTTCTGCTCCTCATAAAGCATCCGTAGTTGGTGATACGGTAGGTGATCCTTTTAAAGATACATCAGGCCCATCGTTAAATATTTTATTAAAACTAATGTCGGTTGTTGCACTGGTTATTGCTCCTAGTATTGCACTTAATGCAGATCAATTGAATGATTTTACAAGTACTAAAATTAATATTGAATTGCATGAAAATGTTAATTCCGATTCATCCAAAGAAGTAAAAAAAGAAGTTAGGATTGAAGTAAAGGATAATGGTGAAAAAACAGCGAAGGTTACCACAACAACCATTGAAAATGGAGAAAAAAAAGTAGAGACTAAGATATTGAAAGGTGATGATGTTGATAAGTTGATCAAAAAAGAAAAGGAATAGGTTTTTATCTTCCTAAAATAATTAAAATGCGAACTTAGGTTCGCATTTTTTGTTGAAACTCATTTTTTTGAGAGTTAGTTGTAGGTGAAAGACTTAAAAATGTAAGTTGAACCCTTCTTGCCGATATGGCAGGCTAATTTCACTTCTGATGGAAATTTGGATTAGCGGAAACTATATTTATCTCATCATGCAATTATTTCAAATCAAATATTTGTAAAATTCAGTATATTTTCTTAACTTTAGGGAGGTTTTTTTGATAAATGTAGATGGAATTATGGGAAAGAACAATTTTGATGACTTCGTCTCTTTAAATGTGGAAGAGAATATATGGGATCATTTCTATACGGTAGCTCCTTTGGTAGTTATTGGTACAAAGGAAAATGAAATGTATGACCTGTCACCCAAACACATGGTTACACCAATTGGGTTTTCAAATTATTTTGGTTTTGTATGTACACCCAGGCATAGAACTTACCATAATATCAAAAAAGAAAAGAATTTTACAGTCAGTTTTATTCGACCAAGTCAAATTTTATTAAGTTCTTTATCTGCAATGCCAAGATGTGAAGATAACCACTTCTCTAAAGAAATAGTGGAGAAAATACCTACAATCCCAACTTCAAAAAAAGACAATATTTTTATTAGAGATTCTTATGTTTTATTTGAATGCACTTTATATAAAATAATTGATGGATTTGATGATTACAGCATTATTACAGGTCGAATTGATGCTGCATTTGTACATAAGGATTATAAAATATTCTCAGAAGTTGATCAGCAAGAACATATTTATGACAATCCTCTGTTGGCGTATATAGCACAAGGAAGATTTGCCACTGTTAAAGAAACACTCAGTTACCCGTACCCTAAAGATTTTAAACCTTAGCAATGTAAAAAAATGAAGTTTAGCATGAAAAGATCGGAAGCTAAACATATTGTAAATTACTTAAAAGAAAATCAGGAATCAATGATTCTCTTTTTGAAGAAACTTGTGGAAGCAGAATCACCTTCATCAGATGCGAACGCACAAGTTGGGGTTATAAATTTATTAAAATCAGCCTTTGAAGAGCTTGGTCATTATGTGTTACAAATGCCAGGTAATAAAACCGGTGGTTTTATATTATCCCGACCAGTCAAGCGATTAAAAAATAAACCTCTCCAGCTTTTATTAGGGCACTGTGATACAGTTTGGAAATTAGATACAATTTTAACGATGCCTATCATTCAGGATGAATTAAAAATTACCGGACCGGGAATTTTTGATATGAAGGCTGGATTGACTCAAATGATCTATTCCCTGCAAGCTATCAGAGATTTACATTTGAAATGCCCGTTAACACCGGTGATAATTATTAATTCAGATGAAGAAATTGGTAGTCGAGAATCGGAAAATGCCATTAAAAAAATTTCAAAAATTGCAGACAGGGCATTTATTCTGGAGCCTCCTTTAGGGGTAGAAGGGAAATTAAAAACTGCAAGAAAGGGGATAGGCAGATTTACGATAATTGTAAAGGGAAAACCTGCACATGCAGGGTTAAATCCAGATAAAGGTGTTAGTGCAATTGTAGAACTTTCCTATCATATTCAACATTTATTTTCTCTTAATGATTTTAAAAAGGGAATAACAGTTAATGTTGGAATGATAGAAGGAGGAACATCAGCTAATGTTATTGCAGCTGAAAGCAGAGCCGTAATTGATGTGCGTGTTCATAATAGTAAAGATGCTGAATTTATTAGCAAAGAGATTCTGAACATGAAACCAATTAATAAAGATGTAGAATTAATTGTTGATGGTTATTTTGGAAGACC
>JAOZTG010000091.1 GCA_029939235.1 Flavobacteriaceae bacterium | reverse complement strand
TATATTTTTACGCTTTTTAGTAACCAGATCCAAAGAATCCTGATTACCTGATTTTCGTGCCTCAAACTCCGCCTTGATCAAATCTAAATTCTGACCATGGAATTTACCTTTTACTTCATAGAACTGATCTAACAATTCTTGATTTTCAGATCCTTTGATAGTTGCTTTTAAAACAAATTTATCTAATCTGGTAGAAACATAAACCGTGTCTTTTTCACCAAAAAAAGCAATTTTATTGTTGCCTTTCCCTAAAGTAAGGTAATACATTTCAGGATCAGTTACTTCATCTGTTAATATAAATTCATCTGTTCCGTTCACTTTAACAGAATCAACCGAAACTACCAATGAATCAATTTGTTTTTGCAAATACAAAGTCCCTTTTTTTAGTCCTTTGATATTTCCTTTTACAAACATAGTATTCTCATTGTCTTTCCCACAGGAAAAAAACAAAACCAGAACTATCACAAAAAATAATACTTTTTTCATTTTAATTATTTGTTTAAACAGGGCGCAAATATATTAGAAAAATTATAATAAAACGATGTTCCTAAAATGAATTAAGGAGATACTGCGACCATTTGCATTAATATAGTACATCCTATTGCGGCAATAGTACCTACAGCATAACCAAATACTGCCAATAATACACCAACGGTTGCCAATGAAGGATGAAAAGCAGCTGCCACAATTGGCGCTGATGCTGCGCCTCCAACATTTGCCTGACTGCCAATTGCCAAAAAGAAATACGGTGCTTTGATCAGCTTTGCTACAAAAATCAATAATAAAGCATGTATTGTCATCCAAACGGCACCAATGGCCACTAAACCAATATTATCAAAGATCAATCTAAGGTCCATTTTCATTCCAATAGATGCGACTAGAATATAAATAAATACAGACCCTATTTTACTTGCACCGGCACCCTCATAATTTTTAGCTTTTGTAAATGATAAGGCTATTGCAATTATTGTGGAAAGACTAATCATCCAAAAGAATGAAGAGCTTAAAAAGGTAAAAATATTTCTTGTTGTTGGATTATCTATTCCATTTACAAAATCAGTAAAAAAAGCACTTAAATAACCTGCTGTAAAATGAGCAAAACTAACGGTGCCAAATGCGATAGCTACTATAATCATATAATCTGTTAGTGTAGGAATTCGTTCCACTTTCTTTGCATAAGTAGATACTTTTTCTTTCAGATCATCAATGGCAGATGTATCTGCTTTTAACCATTTGTCAATTGCCTTTGATTTACCAACTCCTATTAAAATAATGGCCATCCATAAGTTTGCAATTACAATATCGACAAATACCATTCCGCCATAAAGCTTTTGATTGTACCCATAGATCTCCAGCATAGCAGTTTGATTTGCTCCTCCCCCAATCCAGCTTCCTGCCAATGTTGCCAAACCTCTCCATACTGCATCCGGACCAGCTCCTCCAACAGTTTCGGGTGAAACCGTTGAAATTAACATGATAGCAATTGGCCCTCCAATTACAATACCAACAGTACCTGTAAAAAACATGGCTAAAGCTTTCCATCCCAGATTAAAAACGGCCTTTATATCAATGCTAAGGGTCATTAAAACCAATGCTGCCGGAAGTAAATAACGACTCGACACAAAATATAAACTGGAAGAATGTTCAACAATTTCACCTGACTCAGAAGTTGTGGTCCAATCAGGAGAAATTACACCTAAGGTTGTAAACAAAGCAGGCAACATATATGCCATAAACAAGCCCGGAACAATACTGTAAAACTTATGCCAAAATCCTTTTTTTAAAGAGGAAGTATAAAATATAAATCCAAGTGACAGCATTAATAATCCAAAAACGATGGTGTCATTAGTAAACAAAGGTTGATTTTCCATTTTTTATTTTTTTTGCTAATGTAGCATAATTAATTTCAAAATCTATTTCAAGTTTTTAGAAATGATTTTACCCATAGCATCCTGATGATCTATGGCAAGTTGAGCAAATTGAAACAAACTAAAACACCTGTCCAAATTTTGTGTTTCGTAAGCAACTTTATAGTATCTGTTGTTTTCGAGATAATCCGTCAGGGCTCTTATACCATGCAAAAAAGGGAGTAAAACGACACCACGGGGCATCATTTTCTTTTCTTCTTCCTGAAAAAGATCTTTTTCTGTTGCCAGACCTTTAACAAAGGCCTCAAACAGATTTAAATTGAAATTGATCTTATCCAGTTCTTTTTCATCTTCAGGTGCTGCATTTGCAACGGTTCTTATCGCATCTCCAAAGTCATAAATAAATACTCCTTTCATTATCGTATCCAAATCAATTAAACACAGCGCTTTATCTTCTTTTGAAAAAAGAATATTGTTTAGTTTTGTATCGTTATGACAAACTCTTAAAGGTAATTTTGAATGATCAATATCCAGCAAAAAGGAAATATTTTCCTTTACAAAAGTGATTGCTTTTTTTGCGGTTTCTATTTTATCAGTATCCGTATTTTTCAATGCATTTTTAAACTGATCATATCGTAAACCAATGTCGTGGAACCCAGGTAAAGTATCCTCTAATTTAGCTGCATCAAAGTTTTCTAACAATTTATGAAACTGAGCCACTATTCTACCTGCTTCAAAAGCAATTTTAGGATTATCAGTGGTATTGAAAACAACACTGTCTTTGATATAGGTCATCAATCTCCAGATCTCACTTTTTTCACTTTGAAAAAATGACTTATTATCTTTGGTCTTGCATAATTCTACTTCGCTATAAGTATCACTTTTTAACAAAGGCAAGACAAGATCTAAGTTATGGATCAAAGTCTCATAATTTGTAAATACATTGATATTGATACGCTGAAAAATATAAGTTGGTTCTCCGTTTTCTTTTACCAAATAAGTATCATTGATCAAACCATTTGAAATCACTTCAAAACTGTATTCCTTGTCAGGAATTTGGAATTCTTTTAATAGTTTTACCAAATTTTCCATAATGGGCTTGGGTATTTATTTTTATCGGTCATTTTCTCTAAAGTTTTTAAAGCCATCTCTTTATCGGCAGCATGTGTTACACCAAACCACATGGAATTGGCAGCGGTTAATTTTACTTTGATCAACTCTTTTTCAATCATTTTTTGAATGGCCAAAGGAATATACAATTCTCCTTTTGTAACTTCATTTTCATCTTTTAAAAACTCTTTGAACTGTTGTTCGATCTCTACAAAAAAAGAAGGGTAACAAATCCAAAAATTCATCGAGGTTGGTTCTTCTCCAGTTAATTTTGTATTGGTATTAAAATCAATGATAGTATCTTCTTTTTTACCAATTTCGAGCAATTCACTTATTTTTTTTAACTGGTTGCCATCTGCCTCACAAATTCCTCTTGAGACCGTTCCATGATCAGATAAGGTATCTTTCAAATAATAGGAAACCAATCCGTACTGATCCTCTTGATCATTATTCTGAAGAAACTCTGCAGCTCTTTCAAATGCTCCATTTCCATAAAAATCATCGGCATTTAAAACCGCAAATCCATTTTTAATGTAATTTCTTGCCGACCAAACGGCATGGGCCGTTCCCCAGGGTTTGACTCTGTCAAATTTTTGATCAATTCCATCAGGCAGATCTTCAAGCACTTGCTCCACTACGTCTATTTTTATATGTTTTGGAAGTCTGCTTTGTAAATAAGCACTTATCTCGGTAACAAATTCTCTTTTTGTAATCACTACAATGTGATCAAAACTATTTTGAATTGCATCGTAAATACTAAATTCAAAAAGAAATTCACCTTTTGGCCCAAGGTTATCAAATTGCTTTAAAGCTCCATATCTACTGCCATTACCGGCAGCCATAATTAACAATGTTTTCATTTTTTATATAGTTATAATTATTGTCCAACCAAAAAAACCGCATTACTAAACAATAGCTTGCCATTTTCCCAAAAACTTCTAAACAGCGGATCATCTACTAAATATACTACAGAACCTTTTCCTTTAGTTTCAACTCCATATACCAAAGATTCTTTAACTGAATTGATCACATTTTTCCCGGCAAAACCACTAACCAAATCTGACTGATCTTTGATAACACTCACATTGGTTCCGTTTTTTAAATAAGAATATCTGCTACCACCTTGTTTTAAAGTGTAATAAAATTTTCCATATCCAAAAGCAAGTGAATACGTATTATCAAGGGTTGCTTTAAAAACACTCCCCGTGATCAAATTTGAAATATAATTTCTTTCCTGTTCTTCATATGGTTTCAATCTCATTGTCCGTTTCAAAGAATCCTTTGTTTTTTTGACAGCATTTTTGGCTTTATCATCATCAAAAACAGAAATATTAAAATCCTTACTATCTGCAAAAACAGAAACAGCAGAACCTATCACAATCAATTTTCCCCCATTTTGAACCCATTTGGTTACCCTGTCAAGGTTACTTTTATTCAAAATTTTTCCATAATATCCGCTGGGAAGGATAAGCACATGATAATCGTGTAGATCAACCGAACTAAAATAATTGGCTCCAATCACATTAACTGGATATTTTATCTGTTGTTCAAAAAAATGCCAGATCGAACCAAATCCCAAAGAACTTATCCCTTTTCCGGAAAGAACAGCAACTTTTGGAGCCTTTAAATATCTCACACTACTTGAACCAAAATCTTTACCTGCATCTACAAAACCAGTACTAACCGGTATAACATTTCTTGTCATTTTTTTTGCAGTTGTTCTTACAACTGAATCAAATTCTTTATTTTTTTGATTACCTGTTCGGGTTATGATCAATGATCCTGCCTTAAACGTTTTATTCTCTATTTTAAAATCTTTTTTTGAAAATCGTACTTTCACCTTTTTCTTTAATAATTCCGATAAAAAAGAAACATCATCCAGGCTATTCCATTTTGAGATATATGCATATGGTTTCTCCAGACTCATGGCAGCAATATCATTTGTGCTTTTTTGATAAGCATTAACATTTAATTTTACGGTGCTTGCATAAGCATTTAGTCCTCTTGCGTATGGCAATGCCCATGCCGTAATATCATAAGTAAGTGAATCACTCAATTTTGCCTGAGGTTCAAATATAGCTTTAATCAAATTTGACTTTGGCTGATAAGCACTAATTACCAAATCATTAGAGTTTATTCTAAACTTTTCAGATCTATTGGTCATATAGCTAAAGCCATGAATGCTTTTATCAGAATTTACACTGCCATATTTAATATGGTGTCTGTTCAGCAATTTGATCAAACTTTGGATCTGATCTTCATTATCATTCTTTATGATATATGATTTATACTTTCCTATTGGATTTTTCCTTGATCTACTATAGTAATTAAAAAATTCACTGGTTAGTTTATTTGCATGCACAGAGGATATTTCAAGGGTTGACATACCTGTTGTATAATGGTGTGCAAACCTGTCTTTTAAGGTGAGTTCATCACCTTCTTTGTTAATAATACCAAGCCCGGCTCTACCACTACCTCCCTGTTCATATGTCAATCCAATTGCCCCATTATACATGGGGTAAGTATCACCATAACTTGGATATAAAAGATCAAATCTTTCTTTAGTAAAATATAACCATCCATTTTCATCAAAATACTTCGCATTGTTTTTACCAATTGTTACCTGAAATTCTCTTTGGAAATCAGAAATAACATCATGAAATGGTTCAGCTGCAGGCGCAAAATAATAAGGAGAATCAACACCCTGCTCATGAAAATCAACATGTACATGTGGCAACCAGTTATTGTAAACAACTAATCGTTTTTGAGATTCAATTTGTGTTCCCCATGCCCAGTCACGGTTAAGGTCAAATAAATAATGATTAGCTCTTCCGCCCGGCCATGCTTCATGATGTTCCATTACATGCGGATTTGAATTATATGGAATATTTCCCTTTTGATAATACCAGTTAACATATCGCTCTCTACCATCCGGGTTCAAACAGGGATCAATTATTACCACCGTATTTTCCAGCCATTTTTTTGATTTTTTATGATTCGAATCAACCAGATCAAACAAAATTTTCATCGAAACTTCTGAACTAACCGATTCATTTCCATGAACACCATAACTCAACCAAACAATTGCAATACCATCATCTTTAAACCCATCTCCATTCATATTGGTTGAGTTCAAATGATTTTTTCTAATATTATCAAGATTTTTGAAATTCTTTGGTGAAGATATTATTGCTGTATATAAAGGTCTGTTTTCATATGTTTCACCATATTTTTCAAGTTTAACATTCGTACTTGCAGCTGCTACATGTTGAAAGTAATTAACTAACTGATGATGCGGTGTAAACCTTTCACCCATCTTATAACCTAAAAAATCTGAAGGTGATTTAACTTGTGATGTAACCAAAAATGTGCATAAAACAGCTATAATAATCAAAGAAATTTTATTTTTCATACTTTTGATTTAAATCGTACCAAATATAGAAAAATAAAAGTATTACTTTAGTAAAATAATAAAGTATGATTTGATAAAAAGATTCAATTATAATGTTTAAAAAGATTACCTTATTTATTATTCTTTTCTCCTATTTTTCATTTTCTCAAAATTCTGAAGATGATTATTCATTTGAATATATTGAAACAATGAATAATAAATTAAATATGAAATTTGAACTGGATAATGATATTCAATCTTTTCGATTTGATGATGAAATAATTAGTTATACTGTAAAGCCAAATACAGGTTTAAGAACTTCTATATCTGCAAATTATAGATTTTTAACATTAAGAGTAGGTTATTCACCTAAATTTTTGGAAGATAGCAACTCCGAACTTAGGGGAAATACAAAAATATTTAAAATTAATATGACCCTTTTTATGAAAAACTGGATGCAGACTTTAGAATATAACTCTACCAAAGGATATTATGTAGATGATTATGAAGATACAAGCCACCCTGTTACTTTTAATAATGATGAGATTACCATTCTACCTGATTTAGGAACCAAAACATTTACTGCCACGACTGCTTATAAATTCAATAACAATTTTTCGTTTAAGGCTATTTATAACCAATATGAAATTCAAAGGAAAAATGCCGGAAGTTTTATTCCAAGTTTTACGTATACTTATTTCACACTATCGAATAAATCAACCGGACAAGATTTAAAAATATCAGGAGCCGTATTAAGTGCCAGCTATTTTTACACCTTTGTGATCAATAAAAAATGGTATTCAAGTTTAGGGTTATCTCCCGGATTAGGTATGGAATTCAACAAACTTAATACGCTTGTTGATGATGGATTCATAAAAACTTCAAACCATGAATTAATATTCAACATCAATTCACATATTGGTTTGGGTTACAATTCCAAGTCATTTTTTGCCGGTTTAGCACTAAAAGGAATTGCTACCACACGTACCGATAATTCAGTAATCAAGTTTGACACCCAAAGAAGTAGCTTTATTCTATTTGTAGGCTACAGATTTCATTCTCCAAAATTTTTAAAAGATAGTTTTGACTGGGTAGAAGATAAAAATCCATTCTAATCTTTATTCTCTTTTTTTTTATTTGGTTCCCTGTGAGCATCTTTGAGGCATTTATTTAGCATCCACTCCAATTGTCCGTTGGTAGATCTAAACTCATCAGCCGCCCATTTTTCTACCGCTTTGAGTATATCTTCATTTATCCGTAATGCAAACGCCTTTTTCTTTGCCATCTTAACATTAATACTTATTCAAATAAATATTCAAACTATTTTATATAAATAATTTTGAATTACCATCTTTGCCTTTTCAGGATCTTGTGTACCAATCAATAATTTTCCCTCATCCTTAAATTTCAACTGTATTCCCATATCACCTTTGATATTATAGGCCATTCCTCTATTTCTAAAATCCCAAAAACCTTTTCTTTGAAATCCTCTTATGCCCCAACCTCCGTATTCGGATATTGGAGCATATTTTCTAACATAGCATTTTGACAATTCAGACCAGCTAATAATTCTCGGTTTCAAATGAAATGGAGTCATCTGGTATGAAATTCCATTTTCATCAATTTTTGTTTTTAATCTTATAAAAATAATTAATAGAAATACTACAAGGATCAAGCCTCCACTCAGTAACATAGATATCAACTGTTCATTATTTAAATTATTTCCAGAATCACTAATCTCTTTGGAAAAACTAAACCCAATAATTACAAAAATTAGCAGGCCAAATAAAATCAGCCACCATTGGTTAAATCTTTGTGATTCTTTAAATACTTTCATTTCATTTGATAATTATTCCTCTTTTTTTTTCCTTTCAATCGCTGCTTTTAATATTCCTCTATGCGTAACAAGATTCACTAATTTCCAGCCCATTTTTGCATAACTATTGATCAGATCTTCAAAATCCTGTTGAGATTTAATTGCTGTACCCGTTTGTCTAATAATTTTATATTCTTTCATCTGTTTATAATTATTTATTTTTATCGGTCATATGGAACATTCATATAATCATTTCCGTGTGTGACTGGATTTTTAGTCATGAATGTTTCATTCCTTTCACAAATTAATTCATTAATATATCCTGTTCTCGTGCAATACTACTATAATCTTTTTAGATCTTCACAAGTAAAAAAGTCTACCTGTATTTATCTCGTTCTAAGATTACTCTTGAAATATTCCCATGCCCGTCTCCTACAGTGCTTTTAACTTCCCAGCCTTCTCTGGCATACTGGTTAATCGTATCTTCTAAATGAGCATTTTTTTTCCAAAAATCTTTTTTAATAATTTTGTATTCTTTCATGATGAAGCTCTTAATAATTTAATGACTCAAAGTTCCTGCATTAACAACCGGTGTAGCATCTTTATCTGAACAAAGAATTACCATTAAGTTACTCACCATTGCTGCTTTTCTTTCTTCATCCAGCTCAACAATGTTTTTTTTATTTAACTTATCCAATGCCATTTCAACCATACTAACTGCACCTTCTACAATTTTATGTCGGGCTGCAATAATTGCAGTTGCCTGCTGGCGTTTTAACATAGCACTTGCAATTTCCTGGGCATATGCTAAATAACCAATTCTGGCCTCTAAAACCTCTATACCAGCCATTGATAATCTTTTTTGTAACTCTTCTTCCAATGCCAGACTAACCTCGTTTACACTTGCACGTAAAGTGATCTCTTCTTCCACACCATCATCTTCAAAATTATCATAAGGATACAAACTTGCCAGTTTACGAACCGCTGCATCTGACTGTACTCTAACAAAATTCTCATAATTATCGACATCAAATGCTGCCTTATAAGTATCTTTAACTTTCCACACCAATATAGTACTGATCATAATTGGATTACCTAATTTGTCGTTTACTTTTACTCGTTCACTATCAAAATTGCTGGCTCTTAATGAAATTCCTTTTTTTGTATAGAATGGATTTGCCCAATAAAAACCATTTTCTTTAACTGTACCTATATATTTACCAAATAAAAGTATAACCTTTGAAGTGTTAGGATTAACTAAAAAGAAGCCGGGAATAAAAAAAACTCCTGTTATTAATAAGATAATAAATATTTTATTAACAGAGATTATTCCATAAATCCCACCAAATATTAATATTAAAGTGACAAACAAAAATAAATAACCGCTGAATGTTGTAATAATTCTCTCTTGTTTCATAATAAATAGATTTTATGATATTAAAATGATATTACAAATATACTATATTAATCTCATAATTCCAAATCTACCCCAGACCCCCTATTTTTTCATTGATAAATTAGCAATAAATTCTTTTTTTATTTTTGTGCCCCTATTATTTATCAGTTATAAATGTTATATCTATTTTTTTACCTTTTTAACCCTATTTTATTTGGGGGTTAATAAAATATTTTTAATTTTACACTGATTAATCACAGAAAAACAATTACTAACTTAAAAGAAACAAATGATTAAAATTCCAAAAATTTTAAACTTACGAATTAAGAACCTTTTAATACTATCCTGCTTACTTTTATCTTTTGCAGGATTCTCACAGGATTTAGAAATAGAAAACACTAAAACCTCCAATTGGGATCTCGGAGCAAGTTTTCAATCCCGCTATATATGGAGGGGTATCAATTTAGGGGGGAACAGCGCAAGCATACAACCAAGCATTTCATATTCAACAGGAATATTTACTATTGGTGCATGGGGTGCTTATTCCGTTGGAAGTAATCAATTAGGACAAGAAGCTGACCTTTATATAACAATTTCTCCTCTTGATTTTTTATCCTTCACAGTAACCGATTATTTTTTCCCAAATGATCGACTTCCTGATAATGAATATTTTCATCAGGGTCATGTTTTAGAAATTATGGCATCCTTTTCGGGTTTTGAAAAATTTCCACTTGGCATTTCTGTTGCCACTAATATAGTGGGAGCTGATAAAACAGAAGATGGAGACCAGGCATTTTCTACTTATGTAGAAGCCAGCTACCCTATAAATGCCGGCTTTGTAGATCTCAGACTTTTTGCCGGAGCTGTATTTGGAGACAAAGGAGGATATTACCAAACAGATGGATCTGGATTTATCAATTTAGGTCTTGGTGTTTCAAAATCAATACAAATAACCGAGAAATGGAGTCTGCCAGTTGATGCTGCGCTAATCTTTAATCCAGATTCAGAAAACATATTTATCACTTTCGGATTTACCATTTAATTCATGTAAAAATAAAATTATGAAAAAAATTGAAGCGATCATCAGAAAATCAAAATATTCAGAAGTAAAAAAAGCATTGCATGCCAAAGGAATTAACTTTTTTAGTTACTGGGATGTAACCGGAATCGGACATGAAAAACAAGGACATGTTTATCGTGGTGTTGCATTTAGCACCAGTGATATTCAACGTAGATTATTATCCATCGTTGTAAATGATGAGTTTGTACAACCTACCATAGATGCGGTTATGAAAGCTGCAAGAACCGGAGATATTGGTGATGGAAAAATATTTGTATATGAAATAACCGATGCCTACAGAATAAGAACAGGTGAAAATGGAGGAGAAACTTTAAAATAAACTACTGAAATCAAAAAACACATTTATGGAAATGTTTACAATTAATAATGTATGGATGATGATATCAATTTTTCTGGTATTTATCATGCACCTTGGTTTTGGAACCTTAGAAGCAGGCCTTACAAGATCAAAAAATACGATCAATATTCTTTTTAAAAATGTAATGATCGTATCTATCGGCTTATTAACCTATACCCTATTAGGATTTAATCTTATGTATCCGGGAGCAGAATTTGCTGGAGATCTTTTTGGCTTTGCAGGCTTTGGAATCAGCTTACCTGAAAACGGCTTAACTCCTGAATATAGTGAAGGATATACCTACTGGACCGACTTTTTATTCCAGGCAATGTTTGCTGCAACTGCCGCAACTATTGTATCAGGCGCTGTAGCTGAACGTATTAAATTAAATGCCTTTTTGATATTCTCCGTTATTTATGTAGGTCTTGTATATCCCATAACCGGAATGTGGAAATGGGGAGGTGGATTTTTGGACGAATTAGGCTTTTACGACTTTGCAGGATCAACCCTTGTTCATTCTGTTGGAGGATGGGCGGCATTAATAGCGGTGCTTTTACTTGGACCGAGAATTGGCAAATATAATGGAGGTTCAAAAGCTATTGAAGGTCACAATATACCGCTGGCTTTTATCGGTGTGTTTTTACTTTGGTTTGGATGGTTTGGGTTTAATGGCGGATCAGTTTTAAGTGCTGATGCAGGTTCCGTTTCACTTGTATTAGTTACTACCAGTCTCGCTGCAGCAGCTGGCGCAATGAGTGCATTTTTTACATCTTATGCATTTTTTAAATCTTATGATATTACCATGGTATTGAACGGAATTTTAGCTGGTTTGGTTGGAATTACCGCCGGAGCTGATCTGATGAGTGTTACAGATGCCATTTGGATTGGATTAATTGCAGGAGTGCTGATCGTACTTGCAGTAATGGCTCTTGATAAACTTCGATTGGATGACCCTGTTGGAGCAATAGCAGTGCATTTAGTTAACGGAATCTGGGGTACTTTGGCTGTTGGTATTTTTGGAGCCAAAGCTGGTTTCAGTCAATTAGGCCTCCAGGCTATTGGAATTCTTGTCATTGGAACTTTTTGTGTCACAACTTCATTTATCATTCTATTCACCTTAAAGAAAACTATAGGAATTAGGGTATCTGAAAAAGAAGAAGTGGAAGGTTTAGATCTATATGAACACGGAATGAGTGCTTATCCGGATTTTAGAATGAATGAGCATTAAAATATAAATATGTATAAAGTGTTTTTTATCAGATAATATCTTTATCCATAAATCTATATACAAAAAAGAGTTTAGCTTCATTTGCTAAGCTCTTTTTTTATACATTTGTTCTTCAAATTTATCATCATGATTAAGCAGG
>JAOZTG010000015.1:20768-34021 GCA_029939235.1 Flavobacteriaceae bacterium | reverse complement strand
TTACAAATAACAAAATAAATATTTCAATATGTTTTTTTCACTTCCCCACAACTTAACATACTTGCACCAAAAAATGGATTTCTAATTTCTTTATCATAACTCAACCAATAAGAACCTTTATTATCATCTGCCATCGGGCAAAATTCAAGATATATAGTTTTGTTATCAGAAGCTATCACACCAAACACATCAACTACACCCCAAACATCATTACTCAATAATCTAAACGCTTTCCTTTGTGTCTCAATATTCGTATTGTTTTGAATAATTTCAAGATTCTTATTGATACTTTTTAAAGCTTTCATCCATACATTATGCGCATCTCCAGGTAATAAAAGCATGTCAACATTTTTTAAGGCAACTTTTACATTTTTAATCTGATTTCTTGCTAAATCTGCATCATCTTTTGTTAAAGCATCTTTTAGTTTGATATACTCATCAACAACAACTCCCAATTGTTTTTTGAACTTTGCATCAATTTTTACCTTATCGATCATGATCATTCCGCTCATATCCTCCTCTTTATCTCCTTCTTTTTTTGCTTCCTTTTTTTTATCATCGCCACCCATATCCATGCCGGCATGACCACTTACACTTACTTTACCTCCTTCCGGATTCATCATGCTTTTCTGACCTAAAAGTTGGGCAGATGCGTCAATTCTAAACACACCGTTGGTTGCCACTTCCTCCCCATCTTCCAAACCGCTACTTACTATATAAAAATCACCCAAATCTGAACCCAAGATCACCTCTCTGTAAACAAATGAAATGGTTTTATCATGTGGAACCTTTACATAAACCACAGATCTTTTTCCTGTCCAAAGCACTGCAGATTTTGGAATGATCAATGCATTTTTAGCACCACTTAAATTTGCTTTTATAATACCATTTGCATACATCTCTGGCAACAATTTGTGAGCGGCATTTATCATTTCAACTCTTACTTTTGCAACCCTCGTATTTGAAGACACAAAAGGATCCATATAAGTAACCTTCCCCTTAAACTCTTTTCCCGGTATCGCTTGAATCGTAAAATTTATGATATCAGCTTTGTGAATAAATGGAATATCCGTTTCATAAGCATCGAACATTACCCAAACTTTGTCAATATTTACAATATCAAATAATTTCACACCTTGCTTAACATAATCTCCAAGCTCCACATTTCTCTTCATCACGTATCCTGAGTAATCTGATAAAATGTCTATTTGTTCCTGTACTTTACCTGATGTTACAATCACATCGATCTGTTTATCAGTTAATTTCCATAATTTCAATTTGCTTCTGGCTGCTTTGAACAATTGAGGATATACATCTTTTGATTTCATTGCCTCGAAAAGTTCTTTTTGGGCTGAGATCAATTCCGGGGAATATAACCGGACAATTCTTTGTCCTCTTCTCACTTTTTTACCTGTAAAGTTCAAATAAAGCTTTTCAATTCTACCTGGAATGTGAGATACCTGGGCATATTGTCTTCTTTCATCTGCTTTAACAGTTCCAAGTAATCGAACTTCCTTTTTTGCACTTGACCTTGTGATCTTACTTGTCTGAATATTCGCAAGTTGAATTGCTCCTTCTGTCAATACAATTTCATTACTGGCAATATTATCACCCGAACTATTACTATCGTCAAGCGGAATCAATTCCATTCCACAAATTGGACAATTTCCGGGCTTCTCCATTTTTATTTGAGGATGCATGGAACATGTCCATAATTTAGTTACCGGATCCTGAACATAATCGTGTTCACCTTCTTCACGTGTTGCTTCTTGATGATCACCGGATGAAGTTATATTACCAATGACGACACCCAGTATTAAGATACCGGCTGCGATAATGTAATTTTTATATTTTTTCATTTTATATTTTTTACTCTTTTATATTGTAAACACACCCCTAACCCCTCTCAAGAGGGGAATAAAAAGTGCAAATTAATTTCCTAATAAGTAATTGATAAATGCGATAGCTGCATTTTTATCTGTTATGGCTTTTTGCTCTGCCAGTTTATAACCTAAAAGCTGTCTTTCAATTCGCAATACCTCTTCAAAATCTTTTGAATTTGTAGAGTACGATGTGATCAAAACATCCAGTACCATTTTGGCAATTTCCGATTGTCTATTGTTTAAGTAAATCCTTCTTTCGCTGTCGCTGAATTCTTTATAGGTGTTTTCAAAAATCGTATTCAATGTATTTCTTTTGTCTGCCTTTTTTGCAATTTCTGCAGATTGTAAATACTTAGTCTCCTCGATCATTGCTTTGTATTTTCTACGATAAATTGGAATTGTTACTCCAATAGAAGGAAATAACAATGCATCGTCACCATTGTTTGGATCAGAAGAATGAGGGTTTTTACCAATAATAATGTAATTAACACCAATATTAAATTTTGGCATTCCTTCTAATTTTGCAGTTCTTTCCTGATTCACAAACGCATTTAGCTTATGATCTATACTCTTGACTTCATGGTTGTTATTATAAATAGAATCCATTAAGATCACATTTTCATAAGGAAGTTTATCCTGCCACAATTCCTCTGGCACATCGATCAATTCATTAGCTTCTCTGTTCAATAAATTATTGAATTTTATTAAAAAAACTTTTTTAGAATCTATAAATAATGCCAACTGATTTTCAAGATCATTCAACTCCAGTTCCACCCGTAACTCATCAACAATAGATGCATTGCCATTTTCAATTTTCACTAAGGAAAGGTTTTTAAATATTCGCAATATCTCCATATTTTCCTTTGTTATTTTAATGGCTTTTTCCATAAAATAATAATTATAATAGGCAGTTTTAACCTCAAAAAATAAATTTGATTTACTATTTTCAAAAACTTCATATTTTGCTTTGGCCAATTCCGCTGCCACATCTTCTTTGGATCGTAATAGTCCAAACCAGGGAAATGCCTGCTTTAATTCAAGTGTTGCTTTTTGCGGACCTATTCTTGTTTCCACAGGATTTATAAAATAACCAAACGCAAATTGCGGATCAGGTAAAGTACCTACCTGAGGTACTTTTTGCATTGCTGCCATATAATCACTGAATTTTGCTTTTAATCCGGGATTATTTTCTGCAGCAATTTTTAAATAGGTATCTAAACTTTCTTTGGTATCCTGTGCCATTCCCGTAAGGACGAATATCAAAAAGAAGCTTAGTATTATTATTTTATTTTTCATTTTAAATTTATTTTTAATTCAAATTTTTTCTTTGCGCAACTTTTTCTAATTCTTTGCGCAACTTTGCGTGACAATTATATCGCTAAGGTTCGCCAAGAACCACAAAGTTTCGCAAATACTTTATTTTTATCTTTTTAGTTTTCCCTTTGGGGAATTTAAAGAGGCTTCTTTCCACATACTGTATAAAACAGGTACTACGAACATGGTCATTACCTGTAACAACATCCCTCCAAAAGATGGGATCGCCATTGGAATCACTACATCTGCTCCTTTACCTGTTGCGGTCAATACCGGAATCAATGCGATTATTGCAGTGGCAGCTGTCATCATTGCAGGTCTTACTCTTTTAGAACCTGCATGTAAAACTGATGTACGAATTTCTTTTACTGTTTTCGGTTTTTCTTTATCAAATACCTGTGTCAGATAAGTTCCCATAATTACACCATCATCAGTCGCAATTCCAAAAAGCGCGATAAACCCAACCCAAACAGCCACACTTAAATTAATGGCATGCAACTGAAACAGATCCCTCATATACACCCCTGCCAGACTAAAATTCAGGAACCAATCCTGACCATACAACCAGATCATGATAAATCCGCCTGAAAAGGCAACAAAAATTCCTGTAAAGACCATTAATGATGGTACAAAATTTTTGAACTGAAAATAAAGGATAAGGAATATCAATATCAATGATATTGGTACAACGATCATTAAACGTTTGGATGCACGGATCTGATTTTCATAATTACCTGTGAATTTATATGTAACACCATCAGGTAATTTAAATTCACTCGAATCCAGTTTTTGTTTGATCAATGCCTGTGCTTCTTCTACAACATTGGTTTCGGCATTGCCTTCCTTCATATCAAAAATCACATAAGAAGTTAAAAAAGTATCCTCACTTTTTATCATTTGTGGTCCACGAACATAATCTACATTGGCAAGTTCACTCAATGGCACTTGCTCACCTGACGGAGTTGGAATCAGGACCTTTTTCAAATCATCCGGGTTATCTCTGTATTCCCTTGCATAACGAACTCTAACAGGAAAACGCTCTCTTCCTTCCACCGTAGATGTTAGTTGTTTACCCCCAATGGCTACCGATAATTGATCTTGCATATCTTTTACGGTCATACCGTAACGAGACATGTTTTGTCGATTTAATTTAATCTCCAAATAAGGCTTTCCAACCACTCTATCAGCAAAAACTGTACTTGGTTCCACACTTGGCACTTCTTTTAGAATTTTTTCTAATTCATATCCTGTTTTTTCAATGACCTCTAAAGTCGGGCCATATACTTTTATCCCCATGGGTGCACGCATTCCGGTTGCAAGCATGATCAAACGGGTTTGAATAGGTTGCAATTTTGGTGCGGATGTAAGTCCGGGGAATTTAGAATGTTTTAAAATTTCTTTCCAGATATCATCTGATTTTTTAATTTGACTTCTCCATTGTCTGAAATAATCGCCATTCTCATCTAAAATCAATTCATCAGAACTAATCTTTTTATATGAATCTTCACCATATTCATAGGTAGTATCATCTATTAAAACAAAAGCTCCATTATCATTTACTTTAAATCTTTCTCTTCTGCCATCTTCATCTAAAATATATTCAGGAATATAATTAATAATATTTTCAAACATGGAAGTTGGTGCCGGGTCAAGCGCCGAATTTACTCTTCCCCACTTACCAACTGCCGAAGAAATTTCCGGGATAGAATTCATCTTCTTATCAATACTTGCAATGATCTCCATATTTTCGGTAATACCGGAATGAGGCATGGTTGTAGGCATTAATAAGAACGACCCTTCATCTAGCGCCGGCATAAATTCATTCCCTAAACCAGGAAATGTTTTTTCCATACTATTCCATACCACATTGTCTTTTGCGAAATTTGGTATAAATTCAAATATCTTTCCAAATCCTAGCCAAATCGTCATTCCAAAGAAAATAACGATTATAGGAATAGCTAAAAATTTCCATTTATTATCTAAGCACCATTCTAATATAGGCGCATAAAAATGTACAATGGTCATCAATAAACCTAACACTACAGAAATAATCAATATTACAAATAAGAAATTGACAAACGTAGAATTAGAGACTCCTAAAGGCATCCATTCAATTGTTAAAAAGTAAATTACAATGAAAATAGTGATGGCTATATTGATATAATTAGCAATTTTATCAGAGTAGGAAAATGCTATCTTTCCTTTAAATAAATTAACCTCCAATTGTCTTTGAGACAAGATATTATTTACACTGTAAGCAATTAATGCCAAAGCGATCAAACTACCATACCAAACGACAAAAACAATTCCGAAACCAATTAAGATTGAATTAAAAATGCTACTTGTTTTCTTCTTATCCAGTTTTATAGAGAATAAAACATGTGCTATTGCCGGAATAAATAAGATTCCTATAAACAAAGAAGAAAACAATGCAAAGGTTTTGGTCCATGCCAAAGGCTGGAACAATTTACCTTCAGATGCCTGCATGGCAAAAACCGGTAAGAAACTTACAATAGTTGTAGCTAAGGCAGTTATAATTGCAGATGCCACTTCAGTAGTTGCTTCATAAATAACCTGTAATAATTCTTTACCTTTAATACCTTCATTTTCCGGCATATCCAAATGCCTGATGATATTTTCTGTAAAAACAATACCAACATCTACCATGACGCCAATTGCAATTGCAATTCCTGAAAGGGCTACAATATTAGCATCTACATGAAAGAATTTCATCAAAATAAAGGTCATCAAAACTCCAAGTGGTAATAAACTGGAAATTAAAATAGAGGCTCTTAGATTCAATACCAATACAATTACTACAAGAATACTGATGAGTATTTCATGCGAAAGTGATGATTCCAGTGTCCCTAAAGTCTCGTGGATCAACCCGGAACGGTCATAAAAAGGCACAATAGTAACTTTAGAAACATTTCCATCTGCCAATACTTTGGAAGGCAATCCCGGAGCTACTTCTTTAATTTTATCTTTTAAATTTTGAATGGTTTCCAAAGGGTTAGCACCATTACGTGCAACTACAACACCCCCAACAGCTTCTACTCCACTTTTATCTAAACCTCCACGACGTGTAGATGGACCAAACTGTACTTTGGCAACATCTTTTAACCGAATAGGTGTATGATCATTTACAGAAACTACACTTTCTTCCAAATCACTAAGATTTTTGATATAACCCAATCCTCTTACCAAATATTCGACCTTATTAAATTCAAGAGTTTGAGCACCAATATCCTTATTGGAATTTTTAACGGCATTCATGATCTTTTTGATATCCACACCATGAGCTTTCATCGCATCAGGATCAATTTCAATTTGATATTCTTTGATAAAACCACCTATGGAAGCAACCTCAGAAACACCTTTAGATGCGGTTAAATAATACCTTACATAAAAATCCTGAATGGTTCTAAGTTCCTGAGGATCCCAGCCACCTGTCGGTTTTCCTGTCTTAGGATCTCTACCTTCTAAAGTGTACCAGTATACCTGACCCAACGCCGTTGCATCAGGGCCCAATGCCGGTTTCACTTCTGTTGGAACCGTACCTGGTGGCAGAGAATTTAGTTTTTCAAGAATTCTTGTTCTGCTCCAGTAAAAATCAACATCATCTTCAAAAATGATATATATACTTGAAAGTCCGAAAATAGAATTAGAACGAATTGTTTTTACGCCTGGAATGCCCAGTAAAGACGTTGTTAAAGGATAGGTGATCTGATCTTCCACATCTTGTGGTGATTGCCCCATCCATTCTGTAAAAACGATTTGCTGGTTTTCACCGATATCAGGAATTGCATCTACCGGTACAGGGTTTCTTTCCAGCCAGGAAAACTCCCAGTTAAATGGAGCTGTTACGATACCACCAACAATAAATGCAGTTAGTAACATAAAAGTTATTAACTTGTTTTCAAGAAAATAACGGATTGTTTTGTTTAACATTTTGATTTATTATTTGATTTGTTCATAGACTTAAAACCTATATCTTTTCGAATGAAGTATTAATAAAATTGAGAAATATATTCTAATTAAGATATTCTATTACACAATTTTTAACACGACAAAACAGTTTGCTAATTAGATCCCGCTTGATACTGAAACAAGTTCAGTATAAGTAGCGGGATTAGTTCAACTATAATTTTTGAATTATACAAAATTGTATAATATTCAAAAATGAGTTTCACTAAAATCAAATAAGGAAAGACTGATGAAGAACCTGATAGTCTTTATCAATAAGTGGGGGTGATGAATCAATAAAAGGAGTGATCTCCTCTTTTGTTTCAAACAAGTTTAAATAAGTATAAGTAAATGCTAAAGCAAACTGAACAGGGTTTAATTCTAAACTATCAATTGCTTGTTGTTCATTTTGGTTTCCCGGAATTAATTCCTGCACATCATTACAGCATTTTTCCTGTTGCATTTGCTGTTCGGAAAGATCATGCTTATCACAATCTTCTTCTTCAGTCATTCCACAGGAATCTGCTTCGAAAAAATAGGAAACATCAACAACCTCCCCCATACAAACATGTTTTTCAACCGTAAATGAAAACGATGAAAACAATACTATAAAGGCAAGTATCAATGCTAATATTTTATGTAAGAACTGTATCACTATCACAAAAGTAACGAAAGAAAATATGTTTTTGGTTTAAAGAAATGTTAATAATTCTTTAAAGTAATATTTCATAATAAAATTAATTTGTTGAGCTTTACTTTGTGCAACTTAGTAAAAAGCTTTTGTGGCTCCTTTGTGTAATAGGCTATTTCGCAGAGTTACGCAGAGAAAAACAAAGTTTCTCAAAGATATTTTTGAGTTACATATAATATCTTAGTACTTAAAATCATCATACTCCACTATGCCAAAACAAAAGCAATTAATTTAACCTCTTCTACAAGAGTAATTTATATCTCTCATAAAAAACTCAAAAATCAATTGCTAAAATCCATTCGTTGAATTCTTACTGCATTTAAAATGGCCAGCAATGCAACTCCTACATCAGCAATAACTGCTTCCCACATGGTTGCCAAACCAAATGCTCCAAGTATCAAAACCAATATTTTTACTCCTAGTGCCAGATAAATATTCTGCCAGATTATTTTATTGGTTGCATTACCTATATGGATTGCAGTTGCAATTTTTGATGGCTGATCGGTTTGAATGATCACATCAGCCGTTTCAATTGCAGCATCACTTCCTAAACCACCCATTGCCATCCCAACATCCGATAAGGCAATTACTGGTGCATCATTGATACCATCACCTACAAAAGCAATGGTTTTTCCCTGTGTCTTTAATTTTTCAACTTCTTTAATCTTATCTTCAGGTAATAATCCGCCTATTGCTTTTGTCAATCCTAATTGTTTTGCAATTTTATCTACAACCAACTGTTTATCACCTGATAACATCACAATATCTTTTACTTTTTCTATTTTTTTCAATTCGGCAATAGCAATCTTGGCATCCTCTTTTAAAACATCAGCAATTGTAATATACCCTGCATAGTTATTGTTGATCGCTATTACAACGATGGTATCTGTAATACTACTTAATTGTTTGTCATAAGTGATTTTATACTTGTCTAACAATTTGGTATTCCCTGCCAGAATCTCATATTCACCAACCTTCCCTTTCATTCCGTGTCCGGAAATTTCTTTCACAGAAGTAGATTTCCACTTATTATGATCTAAGTTTGCATATTTTACAATGGCATTGGCTATTGGATGTGTTGAATTACTTTCTAAAACAGCAGCTAATTCTATCAGTAAATTCTTATCTATTTCTTTTTCTGAAGAAGCTACAACCACATTTTTAACTTCAAAAACACCCTTGGTCAAGGTTCCTGTTTTATCCATCACAACAGTATCCACTTTGGTCATCAGATCCAAATAGTTAGATCCCTTGAACAATATGCCATTTCTGGATCCGGCACCAATTCCACCAAAATAACCTAATGGGATAGAAATAACCAGGGCACACGGACAGGAAATAACCAAAAATATCAATGCCCTTTGGAACCAGGTTTGAAAAATATATGCATCACCAAGAAAAAAATAAGGAATAACCATTAAAGCTATGGCCAACCAAAATACAATGGGTGTATAAATTTTTGCCAAACGACTTATCAATTGCTGGGTTTTTGCCTTTTTACCAACAGCTTCCTGAACAAGTTTTAAGATCTTTGAAAGTTTAGTGTTTTCATATTTGCTGGTAACTTTGATCTGAATTGGCCTATTTAAATTTACCATTCCAGCAAGCACAGCATCACCTTTTTTTATAGAGTCCGGAGCTGATTCACCGGTCAAAGCAGCGGCATTCAAACTTGCTGACTCTGAAACGAGAATACCATCTAATGCAATTTTTTCTCCTGGTCTAGTCTGAATGACTTGATCTATATTTACATCTTTAGGATGTTTAATCACATAAGATCCATTTTCAAAAACCAATACCTCTTCTACCTGTACTTTTAACAGGGCTTCAATAGATCGTTTTGCTTTATTTACAGCTGATTCCTGAAATAGCTCTCCTACTACATAAAATAGCATCACCGAAACACCCTCAGCATACGAGCCAATCAGGAAGGCGCCAATGGTTGCTATAGACATCAATACAAATTCATTATAAATATCTCCTTTGGCAATTAGTTTTAGAGCCTTTAAAACAATTGGACCACCTACAGCAATAAAAATAATTCCAAAATAAATGATAGAAACAGGAACTCTAAAAAAAGAAAAACCAAAGTGATCCATTAAGATTCCGGCTGCCAAAAACACAAAACTTATTGCAGGAACAATATATTCCTTATTAAAACTTATTGTTTCTTTAGAGGGAGCTTCTTTGGTATAATCAATTGCACATGCGGTCCCCTCATCACATTCGTGTTCTTTCATTGAATTATTTTTAAAGAATAAAGGTAATTTATTTTTTTCGTGCAACGAAACCAGAATTGTATTTCAATTATATACAAACCCTTTTAACAGAGATTGCGATAAAATTATACAATAAATTTCCTCTCTCAATTGAGGAAAAGATCCTGAAGAAAACCTGAGAGAGGAAAATTATATTTTGTAATAAAGGATGAAAAAAATTAAAGATTAAGCCTTTTTTCAATCTTGCGTTTAACAACAGTCAACCTTTTCATCAGGTCCATAATATCCTGTTTCTGGTCAACTTTGTAAATTTCATTCAAGCTTAAAATAATTTCTTTGGCTTCTCTTGATGCCATTATTCTTTCACTTCTTGTTTTGAATGTAGTTTTCTTATTTTCAAAATCGTGCGCTCTAACAAATATATCCATTGGTACTGTTTAAGGGGTTATTAATCTTATTTAGATTAATTCAAAATTATAAAAAATATTGATATTACCAAATTTATTATCAAAAATAACTGATTCACAGATAACTTAAGTAAAAAATACGCTTAAATAGCAAACATTTTCCTTTGTCAGGCTATGAAAACACATAACAAGTTAATCTTATTCAAATGTAAAAAAATATTTGATTATTTGATTTAACCTGAGCTCATTTGTTAAGTATTATTCTTAATATTACCTTTAAAACCAATTATTACTGTTGACCAGGAAAGAATTTGGCAACTATTTTATAAAAATACATGAAAAAAGAATTGTTCCCCCTAAAAGGGATCGTAACTGTTTTGAACACCCCTTTTACAGAACAGAATAAGATTGATTATAATGCATTAAAAATCAATATTAATCAGGCTATTGATGCTGGTATTGCTGGATTTTTAGTTCCAGCAATGGCTTCTGAGGTATATAAATTAAGTGATTCCGAAAGACTTAAATTAGTTACAACAGCATTAGAAACTGTAAAAAATAGAGTTCCTGTAATAGCAGGAACAGGAGAACCCGACCTGGAAAAAAGCAAACAGTTATTACGATCGTATCTGGATATTGGATGTGATAATGTATTGTTTCAAATACCATATAAAAATGATAAACAGTTCAAACATCATTTCTATGAACTTGCCAAATTAAATCCTAAAATGATCATGCTTCAAGATTGGGATTCAACTGGTTATGGATTACCAGATGATTTAATATGTGATCTCTTTGCTAATGTAGAGGCTTTTAGATGTTTAAAAATAGAAACCGTTCCAGCCGGAATAAAATATTCAAAAATATTGGAATTAACTGAAGGTAAATTAAATTTAAGCGGCGGATGGGCTGTTTCTCAAATGATTGAAGGATTAGAACGAGGTGTACATGCATTTATGCCTACAGGAATGCATTATATTTATACTTCTATTTACAAATTGTATACAGAAGGCCATAAAGATAAAGCTCTGGATCTTTTTCATAAAATACTACCTGTGTTGGCTTTTTCAAACCAGCATTTAGATATTTCTATCCATTTTTTTAAAAGATTACTTTTCCGCCAAGGAATTTACCCAACTCCAAATGTTCGACAGCCTATATTAAATTTTGATACTATTCATCAAAAAATTACTGATAAGCATATTGATCGCATAATTCAACTTGAAAAAGAATTAAAAATGAATATCAATCAATGATATTGAATTAAGGAATTAATTTACTTGACATAATTTGTTTATAATAAAATGCAGGTAAAAGAATCAAAACAAAAAGTGGGTGAATTAAAAAACGACGAATATAAAAAGCAAATAAATAACCTTGCCTGAATTCACCTTTTAGAATAACGAAAAACGCAAAGGCCAAAAACACGAAGGCAAGAACATAAAACTTTACCGAAAATTTTAAAAAGTCATAATTTCCAAAAGCAATATAAATGATTCCCAGAGAAATAATGGTATTTAAAAAATAACGAAAAGACATATGGATCAATAATTTTCTGCCACTAAAAAACGGAATTGTTTCATGTAAAAAATCATCTTTAAAGTAAGCTATAAGTGGGTCATAGAACAGATTTGACTCGAAGGCACGTACCAGTACCAGCAAGAAAAATAAAAAGACGATGATTAAAAATCTATATTGCTTTTTTATATTCATCCTTTCTAATGTGTGAATAAAATGTTACCCATGTAATCCATAATACAAATACTAGCCCATATATAATTGCAGGAAACAGTAGATCGTGCAATGCTTCTTGATATTCAGGAAACTTATTATATAATATACTCAAGGCAATAATCCTTAAAATATTAACGATATAGATCAATATACTCCCAAAGATACCAAATAAAACTGTTGCCTTTACCGGTCCGGAAAAAGCAATGATAAATGCCAAAAATAAAATAATAATACTAAATGAATTACACCCTTCAATAATTCGTGCTATATACTCTCCGTTAAGAATAAACTTCATTGATAATTCATCGTCATGCTGCTCAACGGAGGCCTCATATCCCAATAAATTTGAAACTTTCTCTACATGATACGCTACTTCTTTTGTGATTGGTGAACAACTAAAAACATCTCCTTTTTGCTGCGTTTTGTGCAAATACAAAGAGTAAATGCCAAACAATATGAAATAAGTTGCAAAAAACTTAATTAAAAATATGATGATGGTTCTGTTCTTCTTCAAAGGAAAAATTTATTTTTGGAAATTCAAATTTACATAAAGAAATGAAACTAACTGAAATAAAAAATACAATTCTTCAAATAATTGAAAATAATGTAGATAATGATAAAAAATTACATGAAATATGTTCTTTTTTAAAAAATGAGATCGAATATTACGACTGGGTTGGTTTCTATTTTAAAAATGGAGATAAAAATGAATTAAAACTAATGCAATTTGCAGGCAAACCTACCGAGCATGTGATCATTCCTTTTGGAAAAGGTATTTGCGGACAAGTTGCTTTAAGCAATCAGAATTTTATTGTTCAGGATGTTTCAGAACAAGACAATTATATTTCCTGCGGATTAGATGTTAAATCTGAAATTGTAGTTCCTCTATTTAAAAATGGTAAAAATATCGGCCAGATTGATATTGACTCACATCAAAAAAATCCTTTTACCAAAGAAGATGAACAATTGTTAGAATATATTTGCGAACAAGTATCAAAATTTATTTAATGGAATTCTTCAAAATTATTAATGTAAGAAC
>JAOZTG010000015.1:6375-20668 GCA_029939235.1 Flavobacteriaceae bacterium | reverse complement strand
GAACAAGTATCAAAATTTATTTAATGGAATTCTTCAAAATTATTAATGTAAGAACAACTGCCGATCAAATTCAAAAGATTATCAATTTTGATAATCTGGATAATCTATGTGAAAGTATTTTCATAATGGATTACAATGACAATATTGCCAATATTGGAGGTATTTGGGGTGATTTTTCTCTTCAAAAAGATTTGATCAATGGCGGAATCAGATTTTCATTATTGGAATGTCCAAATGCATTGACATTTACCATCACAACTGGATATCCATCTGAGCCAAAGCAAATTATTTTCCATTTAAACGTAAACAGAACCGAACTAAAACCAATGTTTATTGATGAAATAGAAGAGTTTATCAACGACTGGAAAACCGGTATTGAAAAGAGATTTAACATCTAATCTATTTTGCTTTTGTCATTCGCACTAAAATAATGAAAGCAGAAACTATCGTCAAAAAAGCAATAAGACCAACAGAAGATAATATTCCAAATTTGTCAGCAACAATTCCTGTAAGAATTGCTCCAATTGCATAACCAAGATCTCTCCACAACCTAAATATACCAATACTTTTAGCCCGTTGTATTGGATTTGAATATTCTGCAATTCCAGCTAAAAAAGTTGGATAAACAATAGCTGTTCCAAGTCCTAAAAAAATTGACAAAGCAATAAACTGCCAATAGGTTTTTGCAAATAACATCAATAACAAAGTGATTCCCTGAATTAACATCCCCCAAAAAAGCATATTCTTTTTAGGTAGTTTATCAGCTAATTTACCTGTAATTAATTGTCCTAATCCCCAAACTGTAGGGTAAACAGCAACAATCAATCCAATTTGTTTTAAATTAAAATTCATCCCAGCCAATAGAATTGGAAATAAGCCCCATATCATTCCATCATTCAAATTATTCACCAGACCTGCCTGAGAAATAGAACCCAGGTTTTTATCTTTCCAGGTGGTTTCCCAAAAAATATTTTGAAGTAATCTAATTTTACTGGTTTTAGATTCTTTTGCAACATGGTGCTTTGTATCCCTGATAAAAAAAACAGAAAACAAAAGACCCAAAACAGATAGAATAATTCCAATATAGAAAGGATATGGAATCAATCCGTATTTAGAAGCTACCCATCCGGTTAAAAATGCAACACCACCAACTGCTAGATACCCGGCTGATTCATTCAACCCCATAGCCAGTCCCCTATCCTTTTCACCAACCAGATCAATCTTCATCACAACTGTACTTGACCAGGTCAACCCCTGGTTAATTCCCAAAAGTAAATTTGCAAAAATAATCCATGACCAGCTATTTGCATAGATCAAAATAAAAGGAATCGGAATTGCAATGATCCATCCAATAATCAAAAGATTCTTTCTTCCAACTTTATCAGCAAAAGTACCGGTAAAATAATTGGTAATTGCTTTAGTAACACCAAAAACAACAATAAATGATAAAATAGCTGTTTTGGCTATCAAACCAAATTTCTCTTCTGCAAATTGTGGTAATATCGTTCTCTCTAAACCTACCATACCGCCAACAAATGCATTCACTATTAAAAGTAGTGTAAATTGTTTCCAGTTTTCTTTTAAGCCAAGTTTCACATTTTTCATGAGGTGCTTTTTCATGTTAAATATAACACAAATTATCCAAGCAATTTTTATAGTTTTTTTATTCTAAATTATATGGTGTAAACATGGAGTTTTACTACTTTTGCATCTTATTCAATTAAACATTATGGGCACAACAAAAAAAATGAAGTCAGCTTTGATTTCGGTATTTCATAAAGATGGTTTAGAAGCTATTGTTAGAAAACTAAATGACTTAGATATAACTATTTACTCTACAGGAGGTACAGAAAAATTTATTACAGACATGGGCATCAATGTAATACCTGTTGAAGATCTTACCTCTTACCCGTCGATACTTGGTGGAAGAGTAAAAACATTGCACCCAAAAGTTTTTGGAGGCATCTTGAGCAGAAGAGACCACGAAGGTGATATTGCCCAATTAGGTGAATATGAAATTCCTGAAATAGATATTGTAATTGTTGATCTGTATCCTTTTGAAAAAACAGTTGCCAGTGATGCCGGTGAACAGGAAATAATTGAAAAAATTGATATTGGTGGTATCTCACTGATTCGTGCCGCAGCCAAAAATTTTAAAGATGTAATTTGTGTTTCTTCCATGAAACAATACGATAATTTTTTAAATATTTTATCAGAAAATAATGGTGAAATTTCTTTAAAAGATCGTAAGAATTTTGCAGCAAAAGCATTTGCAATTTCCAGTCATTATGATACTGCTATCTTTAAATATATGAATCAGGATTTTGGAGATATTGAGTTTAGAGAATCTTTTGATCATGCAAACACCTTGCGATATGGTGAAAATCCACATCAAAAAGGATATTTCTTTGGCAATTTAGATGATCTTTTTGAAAAACTCCACGGTAAAGAATTATCGTATAACAATTTATTGGATGTTGATGCTGCAGTTCAATTGATGAATGAATTTGATCCAAAGACTTCAGGGCCAACTTTTGCCATTTTAAAACACAACAATGCATGCGGAATAGCACAAAGAGAAACCTTGCATCAGGCATATGTTGATGCTTTGGCAGGAGATCCTGTTTCTGCTTTTGGTGGAGTATTAATTTCAAATATGAAAATTGATGTTCCTACAGCAGAGGAAATTCACAAATTGTTTTGCGAGGTTGTAATTGCTCCTGCTTACGAGGAGGAAGCTTTAAAAATTTTAAAAGGAAAGAAGAACAGAATTATTTTGATCCAAAACGAAATTGAATTTCCAAAAACCAGTTTCCGTACAGCCTTGAACGGGGTTTTGTCACAAGAAAAAGACACGATCACCGATGATAAATCTATGCTAAAACAAGCTACAAATTTACAAGCAACAGATAAAGAGGTTGAAGACCTGTTATTTGCTTCCAAAATTTGCAAACATACCAAATCAAACACCATTGTTTTGGCAAAGAACAAACAACTTTGTGCAAGTGGAACCGGACAAACATCACGTATTGACGCTTTGAAACAAGCAATTGAAAAAGCAAATCATTTTGATTTTGACCTAAAAGGAGCGGTGATGGCAAGCGATGCTTTTTTCCCGTTTCCTGATAGTGTTGAAATTGCAGATCTTGCAGGAATAACATCGATAATTCAGCCAGGAGGATCCATAAAAGATCAGTTAAGCATTGATTATTGTAATGAACATGATATGTCAATGGTTTTTACAGGAACCAGACATTTTAAACATTAATTGTATATTTGCCTTAGAAATAAAAATCTTTCCCCTTTTTTAAAGAAAATAGAATATAATTATTGACTTAAAATAGTCAAACTATTTTAAGTCAATAATACAATGAATTGCGTAAAATTGTTACATTTGTGCAATTCACATAATAAATACCAAAACAAATTATAATTTATGGGTTTTTTTGATTTTATGACCGAAGATATTGCTATTGACCTGGGGACAGCAAATACTTTGATAATACATAAAGGAAAAGTAGTTGTTGACAGTCCATCAATAGTTGCCATGGATCGTACAACAAAAAAAATAATTGCTATTGGCAAGAAAGCCAGCTTAATGCAAGGAAAGACCCATGAAAATATCAAAACGATTCGTCCGTTAAAAGATGGTGTTATTGCCGATTTTGAGGCATCTGAACAAATGATCAGGGAATTTATCAGGGATATTCCAACAATAAAAAAACGCTTTTTCAGACCGTCATTGCGAATGGTGATTTGTATTCCATCCGGAATTACCGAAGTTGAAAAACGTGCAGTTCGAGATTCTGCCGAACAAATGAATGCCAAAGAAATTTATTTGATTTATGAACCAATGGCAGCTGCAATTGGTATTGGAATTGATATCATGCAACCAAAAGGAAATATGATCATTGACATTGGGGGTGGAACAACTGAAATCGCTGTAATCGCTTTAAGCGGAATTGTTTGTGACAAATCAGTAAAAGTTGCCGGTGATGTTTTTACCAGTGATATTTCAATGTATATGCGAACCCAGCACAATCTTTACATTGGTGAAGCTACGGCTGAAAAAATTAAGATTGAAATAGGTTCAGCTACAGAAGACCTGTCTTCACCACCAGATGATCTTTTGATCCAGGGAAGAGACCTGCTAAGTGGAAAACCTAAACAAACAGAAGTCTCCTACAGAGAAATTGCGAAAGCTCTTGAAAAATCTATTATCAGAATTGAAGATGCTGTTATGGAAACTCTTTCTCAAACACCACCTGAATTAGCTGCAGATATTTATAATACAGGTATTTACCTTGCCGGTGGAGGGTCAATGCTAAGAGGATTAGACAAACGATTATCACGCAAGACTGACCTGCCTGTTTATGTTGCAGAGGATCCATTAAGAGCCGTAGTAAGAGGAACAGGAACTGCTTTAAAAGATATAGAAAAATACAGAAGTGTTTTGATGAGATAAAAATCGAATTATAATATGCAACAAATTATTTCATTCCTTTACAAGAATAAATACTTTATTTTGTTTTTGTTGCTTGAGTCTCTAGCTGTTTTCTTTACTATCCAAAGTCACTCATACCATAAGAGCAAATTTATAAATTCAGCTAATTTTGTATCAGGAGGTTTATATAACAAGATCAATAACTTTAAGGAATTCTTACTTTTAAAAGAGGAGAATATTCGGTTGGCAGAAGAAAATGTTCAATTAAAAAACACATTGAACCAAGAAGATAAACTTGTATCACAAATTAGTTCTAAAAAGATTGACACCATAAATTTCAATCAAAAATATAGTTATATATCAGCCAAGGTCATCAATAATAATTATAGAAAGAACAATAATTATTTAACCATTAACAAAGGTAAATCAAGTCGTATAAAAGGTGATCTGGGAGTAATCAATAGCAAGGGAATTATTGGTATAACAAAAAGTGTTTCAAACAAATACGCTACAGTTTTATCCATTTTAAATGTAAATTCCAGAATCAATGTGAAGCTGCTAAAAAGCAATCATTTTGGCAGCTTGAGCTGGAATAATCAGGATTACAATACGGTACAATTACTTGATTTGCCTATTCAGGCTAATTTAAAAATTGGAGACACCATTGTTACCGGTGGAAAATCAACTATTTTCCCGGAAGGAATTCCTGTTGGAACGATTAAAGATTTTAAAACAAGTAACAACAATTACAAAATAATAAATATTACCTTATTTAATGATATGAGTTCCATTGGTTTTGTAGAGGTTATTACCAATTTAGACAAAGAAGAAATTAAAAATCTGGAAGAGAAAACTTCTAATGAATAGAGATAATATAAATATTGCATTATTATTTATTGGCTTAATACTGTTGCAGATAATAGTATTGAACAATATCAATTTCTTAGGATATATCAACCCGTTTTATTATATCATATTCGTGCTTTTATACCCTTTGAAAAAAATTGACAGCTCATTGATCCTGCTAAGTTTTTTTTTAGGATTATTTATTGATATATTTTCAAACTCTGGAGGAACAAATGCTGCGGCAACTCTTTTTATCACATTTATCAGAATTCCTGTTCTTAAGATTATTTTAGACAAAAGAGAACTTGAATACAGTTCATTAAGTATTCAAAAACTACCATTTTATAAATCACTTGCTTTTATTAGTGTATTAACTTTTATCCATCACTTTATTGTTTTTGGTCTGGAATATTTTAAATGGAGTAATATTAGAATTATCATTACTAAAACCTCATTGACAAGTATCTTTACAATATTATTAATATTGATTAGTTTTACTTTTATATCAAGAAAAAGATAAAAAATGCCAAGAAATTCTTTATTATATTTTTTAATAATAAGTGTTGGAACTATTTTTATAGCCAGGCTTCTCTTTTTGCAGGTAATTGATGATAAATACAAACAAAATCCTTTAAACAACTCAGCAGTTACCACAAAATATATCTATCCGGACAGGGGATATATATATGACAGAAACAGTAAACTTATGGTTGCTAACCAAAGTTCATATGATATAATGATCATTCCAAGAGATGTAGAGCCTTTAGATACTCTTGAGTTTTGTTCTTTATTAAAGATAACTAAACCCGATTTTAAAAAGTATTACAAAAAAGCTAAAAATTATTCTCCCAGAATTCCTTCCATTTTTTTAGCACAACTCTCCAAAGATGATTATGCATATCTTCAGGAAAAAATGTATAAATACAAGGGGTTTTATATTCAAAAAAGATTCTTAAGGCAATACCCAATCAACACATCTGCCAATGTTTTAGGCTATATAAGTGAGGTAAATGAGAGAATCCTCAAACGAAACAAATCATATCAGTTGGGAGAATTAATTGGTTATCAAGGTGTTGAAAAACAATATGAAAATGTTTTACGAGGCAAAAAAGGAGTGAGTTATATTCAAAAGAACCGGTTTAACAAAGAAATTGGTGTGTATAAAAATGGGATTTACGATACCCTTGCTGAACCGGGAAAAGATATTTACTTAACCTTAGATCTGGATCTTCAAAAATATACAGAAGATCTGATGTTTGAAAAACGCGGTGGCGTTGTAGCTATCGAACCATCCTCGGGTGAGATCTTAACCTTGGTTTCAACTCCTGGTTATGATCCAAATATGCTGGTTGGAAGAAAACGCTCAAAAAATTCAGTACTGTTATTTAATGATACTATAAAACAACCTATGCTTAACAGGGCTTTGCAAGCACAATATCCACCCGGATCACCTTTCAAACTGGTAAATGCACTTGTTGCTTTACAGGAAGGTGTGATCACACCAACAACAGGTTTTTATTGTCATCATGGTTACAGATATGGCAGAGGAGGGTTTATGGCTTGCCACTGTGGTGTTGTAGGTTCTGCAATTAAACTGGATAGAGGAATTTACAGATCATGCAACTCCTATTTTTCAAATGTTTATCGTAAAACGATTGAAAAATATGATTCCCCTTCAGAAGGAATGGATGCATGGAGCAATCATGTAAAAAGCTTTGGACTTGGAAATTTTCTGGGTTATGACCTCCCTTCAGGACAAAAAGGTTTAATTCCTGATTCAAAATTATACAAGAGATTTTATCCACGAGGTGGCTGGAAAGCAATCACTACTATTTCAAATGCCATTGGTCAGGGAGAAGTTTTAACGACCCCTATTCAATTAGCAAATATGACTGCTGCGATTGCTAATAGAGGTTTTTATTACACTCCCCATATCATCAAAAAAATTGGTGATAGTATTGTTATTGACCCAAAATATACAAAACCAAAATATACAACTATAGATTCCGAACATTTTGAACCCGTTATCCAGGGAATGTTTAATGTATTTGAATTAGGAACCGCTAGATATTCAAGAGTAGAAGGAATTGATATATGTGGAAAAACAGGTACATCAGAAAATTCTAAACGAATCAATGGGAAAAAAGTAGACTTTACCGATCACTCTATTTTTGTTGCTTTTGCACCAAAAGATAATCCAAAGATTGCTATTGCTGTTTTTATTGAAAATGGATATTGGGGTTCAAGATGGGCTGCACCAATTGCCAGTTTAATGATAGAAAAATATCTTAACGGTTTTATTGGTGAATCTGCAATTAGGCAGAATGCAGAAAGAAAAATGCTTACTCAAGGATTGAAAGATGAATATAGTAAACAATTAGAAATAGAAACCTACAGTGCGCAAAAGGAAAACTAATATATTCAGAGGAGTTGACTGGTTGTTGATACTTATCTATATCGCCTTTATTTTTATGGGCTGGTTAAGTATTTATGAGGCCAGTTATTCTGATACCCAATATGAAATATTTGATTTTTCAACCAAGTATGGCAAACAATTTATCTGGATCCTTTTAAGCTTCTTCTTAATTATTGTGATTTTAGCAATTGATAAAAAATTCTATGAACAGTTTGCAGGAGTTTTTTATATCATCTCCATTTTATCACTTGTTGGCCTTTTTATATTGGGGAAAAATATCAATGGAGCCACCTCATGGTATAGCTTTGGCTCTTTTGCCTTCCAGCCTTCTGAGTTTGCCAAAACAGCTACTGCTTTAGCTATTGCCAATTATTTAAATGAACGAAATCAGGATCTTAAAAAACTTAATACGCAGCTTAAAGCCTTTGGTATTATAATGCTCCCGGCAATACTTATCACCTTACAACCTGATCCTGGATCAGCATTAGTATACGGTTCATTGATCATTGTCCTATACAGATTTGGACTCCCCCGATATTATCTCATCATTGGTACTATTGCCGTGATACTTTTCATTGTAACACTGTATTTTGGTTATATAAGTACTTTGATTGTTTCTTTAATCATCATAACCATACTTTTCATCTATCTTAATCATAAGAACAAAAATTTTATGCGAAAAAACTGGATGAGCTTTTTATTGGTTTATCTATTTACAGGATTATTTATTTTTAGTGTAGATTATGTTTTTAACAATGTTTTTGAACAAAGGCACAGAGATAGATTTAATATTTTATTAGGAAAAGATGTTGATGATCAAGGGATTGGATACAATACTGCTCAATCTGTAATTACAATTAGCTCGGGAGGATTCAATGGAAAAGGGTTTTTACAAGGTGACAGAACACAAGGTGATTTCGTGCCGGAACAACAAACAGATTATATTTTTAGCGCCGTTGGAGAAGAGTGGGGCTTTTTAGGAAGTAGCTTTGTCGTTCTGTTATTTGTCGCTTTTTTACTTCGGATACTGCACATCGCCAACAGGCAGAAATCAACATTTAGCATGGTTTATGCTTATGCTACCATGGCAATTTTTCTGTTTCATTTTACGATTAATATCGGAATGGTATTAGGCTTATTACCAACAATCGGAATTCCCCTGCCATTTTTTAGCTATGGAGGATCATCTCTTTGGGGATTCACGGTCTTGCTATTTATTTTAATACGTTTAGACGCCGACAGAGTTTACGAATGGTAAAATCAGTAATTGAATTGGTACAATTCCTGGTACAAAATGTTAAAATTACAACAAAAAAAGCAGCCATAATTGACTGCTTTCCTTATATATTTTAATGTGTTTCTAACTTAAAGCAGAAACATGTTTTGTTAACTTTGATTTTAAATTAGCCGCTTTGTTATCGTGAATAATATTATTCTTTGCCAATTTATCGATCATAGAAACAAGATTTGGTAAAGCTGCCTCAGCATCTTTCTTCACCTCAACTTCATACCAGTTCTTAACAGCATTACGAGTTGTTTTATGCTGATATTTATTTCTTAAATGTTTAGCTTCGTTACTTCTAATTCTTTTTATTGCAGACTTATGATTTGCCATAATTTTAAATTTAATTGTTTATAAAACAAATTTTGTAGCCCGTAGGGGAGTCGAACCCCTCTTACCAGGATGAAAACCTGGCGTCCTAGCCGATAGACGAACGGGCCAGCTACATTCAACAAAATTTCCTTGTTAAAGCGAGTGCAAAAATAATACAATTTTTATATTCTGCAAGTACTTTTTTTATTTTTTTTGAATTTTTAGTATGCTTTTGCAAATAAAACCCGTCTAACCGATTTTTTTCCAGTTAAAATACATACCCCGTCTTCCTTTTTAGCATCTAAAGGAATACATCTGATCGTTGCTTTGGTTTTATTTTTTATGATCTCTTCTGTTTCTTCTGTACCGTCCCAATGCGCTGAAATAAATCCGCCTTTAGTATTCAGTACTTCTTTAAACTCTTCAAAATCATTTACTTCTGTAATTAATCCTTCTCTAAAATCAAAAGCCTTTTTATATAAATTCTCCTGAATCTCATTCAATAGATTTGCTAAAGCTTCAGAAATATTCTCCTGACTTACAATTTCCTTTGTTAAATTATCTCTACGGGCCAGCTCAACTGTTCCATTTTCGAGATCTCTTGGTCCGATAGCAATTCTTAACGGAACACCTTTTAGTTCATACTCTGCAAATTTCCAACCTGGCTTATGTGTTGTTCTTTTATCATATTTAACAGAAATACCTTGTTTTCTCATCTCTAACATCATCTCTTCTGCTTTTTCAGATATTGCATCGAGTTGTTCGTCAGATCTGTAAATTGGCACAATAACCACCTGAATTGGTGCCAGTTTTGGTGGCAGAACCAAACCATGATCATCACTATGTGTCATCACCAGGGCTCCCATCAATCTGGTTGAAACTCCCCAAGAAGTCGCCCAAACATATTCTTGCTTACCTTCTTTAGTTGCAAATTTTACATCAAATGCTTTGGCAAAATTCTGACCTAAAAAATGTGAAGTTCCAGCCTGTAGTGCTTTTTTATCTTGCATCATAGCCTCAATTGTATAAGTCTCCAATGCTCCTGCAAATCTTTCACTATCTGATTTTGTACCTTTAATAACAGGCATTGCCATAAAGTTTTCCGCAAAATCAGCATAAACACCCTGCATTTTAATTGCCTCTTCAATGGCTTCATTTTTTGTTTCATGTGCTGTATGACCTTCCTGCCATAAGAATTCTGCCGTACGTAAAAACAAACGTGTTCTCATTTCCCAGCGAACAACATTTGCCCATTGATTGATGAGTAAAGGCAGATCTCTGTAAGATTGAATCCATTTTCTGTAAGAATCCCATATAATCGTTTCAGAAGTCGGACGAATAATCAATTCTTCTTCCAGTTTTGCATTCTCATCTACAACAACTTCTTTGCCATCTTCAGAAGTTTTCAACCTATAATGTGTTACGACTGCACATTCTTTTGCAAAACCATCTACATGACTTGCCTCTTTACTAAAATATGATTTTGGGATCAATAATGGAAAATAAGCATTCTCATGCCCCGTTTCCTTAAACATCCTGTCTAATTCAGCCTGCATCTTTTCCCATATCGCATATCCATAAGGTTTGATTACCATCATTCCCCTCACTCCTGAATTCTCAGCAAGATCAGCTTTGACAACTAATTCGTTATACCATTTTGAATAGTCTTCAGCCCTTTTTGTCAACTTTTTACCCATATTATTTTTTTTGGCACAAAATTTGTTAATATTTTTAACAGAAATAAAACAGGTTGCAAAGCTAACTTTTTTTTAACTTACAACCATAAAAATATAGTACTATGAAAAACATTACAAATATCAAAAATATATTTAATACTCCATTATCTATTCTTTTAGTAGTTTTTGTGATCAGTTCGTGCAGCACATCTCAAACTGCTTATAATGATGATGGTATATATGGGTCAGATGAACCAACCAAAACCGTTGTGATGGTTAAAGATCAAAAATCTGATTATTATCAGGAATACTTTTCCGGAGAAGGTGATAAATATGATGCTACTCAAGAAGAAATCATTACAGATATTGATAACTATGAGGGATATGACGATACAAATGATTTTTATTATGAAGAAGAAGATGAATACAGTAATGGAGCTCCTCCATGGGGCTATAATACCGATGTAAGTATTAGTTTTAATATGGGATTTGGTTACGGCTATGGTTACGGATATGGCTATGGTTATCCATGGTACGGTGGTGGCTATTGGGGCTACAACCCATGGTATGGAGGTGGATATTGGGGTTACAATCCGTGGTATGGTGGCGGCTACTGGGGTGGATATTACCCCCCTTATTACCCAGGCGGGGGAGGGTATTACCCAGGATATAGACCTCCTTATTATGGTAATTCTACTTACGGAAAAAGAAGTTACGCAGGAAACAGATTAAATACACGAAATGTTTCTAATACAAGATCTGAAAGCTACAGAAGATCTACCAATTCTTCTACAAATTCAACCAGAAGGGTAGCCAGCAATGAAGGTAGATACAGAACAAAAAATGAGAATTTCTCAAAAAGCCGTAGAACATATAGTAATTCATCTAACGGAACCAGATCTACAAGTCAGAGAAATTCTAACTACAAGAGCAACAGTTCAAATGTAAGAAGCAACAGCAGAAGTTACAACAGAAGTGGTTCAAGTGCGCAAAGATCTGCGCCAAGCAGTAGAAGTAGCTCATCTGGAAGTATGAGAAGTACAGGAAGAAGTCAGGCCAGTAGTAATTACAAATACAATCCGCAAAGCCGATCAAGCTCAACAAAACGTAATGCAACCAATAGTTCTACTGCAAAAAGAAGAGTCGTTTACAACAACGCCAATAACAATATTAGAAGATCTAATACTAAAAATCATAGTTCAAGTCCAACAAGAAGCTATTCAGGCAATAAAAAAAGCACAAAGAGCTACAGTGGTAACAGAAAAAGTTCTTCTTCCACTAGAAGTTCTGGTAGTAACCGATCAAGTTCCTCATCAGGCTACAGAAGCTCATCTCCATCACGTAGCAGTAGTTCATCCATGAGATCCTCTTCATCAAGATCATCAAGAAGATAATTAAAACCAAAATTTATCATGAAAAAAATATTACTTTTTACAATTGCACTGGCATCGCTTACCTTAAACTCTCAGACATTGAGTTACGTTGATCAGGCTGTACTATTCTCAACAGGAGAAAATTACGGAACTGCAAGATACACAGGAATGGGAGGAGCTTTTGGTGCTATTGGCGGTGACATCTCTGCAGTAGATATTAACCCTGCAGGGCTAGCTGTTTTTAACAACACTTCATTCTCAACTTCTATGAGTTACCGGGATACAAAAATGAACACTTCGTTTTACGGGAATAATATCAGCACAAAAGATGATTATTTTAGATTCTCACAAATTGGTGGAGTTTTAGGAGTGAATACTATTGGCAATTCAGGATTTAAAAAATTCTCATTTGGATTTAACTACAATATTATTAAAGATTATAACAACAACTTCCTTGTAAACGGTAATAGTGGAATTCCAACTTATGTTGATGACCCATTTTTAAACTTTGACGGAAACGATTACAATAATGTTTATTACACAAATGTTGATGATCAGTATTTTTCTAATTACTCTTCCGGGTTAAATGATAAATTTACCATGAGTTTTGCCACACAGTATGAAGATTTTTTATACTTGGGGATGTCTTTTAGTTTTCAACATATCAACTATTATCAAAGTACCACTTATGAAGAATATAATAATGATGGTCATGGTAATACATTAGATGCTTATTTAGATGAAGAATTATCCACTTATGGAAATGGTTTCAATTTTGGATTAGGAGCTATTGTAAAACCGATACAGAATTTACGATTAGGACTTTCATACCAATCTCCAATCTGGTATAATTTATCTGAAAGTTCTATTCAATATACAGATCCGGATAGTGGAGAGATGTATGCAGGAGATCTTGAAATATATGTAAGCAACAATTCAGATTCTTATTCAGAATATGGAGAAAGAAATTATTACGATTATGATCTAAAAACTCCAGGTAAATTTACAGGTAGTGCAGCCTATATTTTTGGCAAAAGTGGATTGATAAGTTTTGATTATATCTATATGGATTACAGTAATATAAATTTAAGTCCATCAAGTGTTTTCATTCCGGAAAATGAAGATATTCGCAATCAGCTTAAAAACACATCTTCTTTTAGATTAGGTACAGAATGGAGAATCAATATTTTCAGCTTAAGAGGTGGATATTCAATTGTAGACAGCCCTTATCAAAATGCAAGGTCAAGCGAAGATATTTCAAGCTATTCATTCGGGCTTGGCATACAATTCAATCGCTTTTTTAAGTTAGATTTTGCATATGATAACTCATCCCACAACACCACTTATAGATTTGTGGAGAATTCTGATATTGATCCAGCACAATTAGACTTCAATAGTAACAGATTTACCTCTACTCTTGTATTTAATTTTTAAATAAAAAATTCCTAAACAAATAAAAAAAACTGTTTCAATCACTTGAAACAGTTTTTTTATACATTATCCTGAATTCTGCGATTTTTTTTCTACATTTATGCCAAATTAAATTAACAAATCTAAAACCTTAAAAATGAAAAAATTACTAGCATTTTTGACATTTCTTTTGTTTTTGCTATTAGTATGGTTCGCATGGAATTGGTACAAAGAGACCGTTTTGTGTTGTACAGATACAGTTGTTGAAACAAAATATGGTCCACTGCATTATGATTGCAGTTCCGATGAACCAATCACAAGTGATGCATGGGCTCAAAAGAAATCAGAAATTTTATCTGCTAAAGCAGAAGGAAAAAAATTATTAATCATTGGACCATACTTTGATGGTGAAAATAAAGACTCAGGCCTGAAAAGAGCTAAAAAAGTTAAAACTTTATTTGTTGGCCCATTGACCGATGCTGACATTGAACTTGGCGCAAAACAATTTAGTGACTGTGAAGCTGCTAAAAAAGA
>JAOZTG010000015.1:0-6275 GCA_029939235.1 Flavobacteriaceae bacterium | reverse complement strand
GTTTCAGAAGATAAAATTTCTGTAGATTCAAAAGGAAAACGTGAACCTATTGATACAAACGGCACTCCGGAAGGCAAGCAAAAAAATCGTAGAGTAGAAATTAAAATATAATAAAACTAACCAATTTAAAAATTAAAAATTATGTTACAATTACAAATAAATACAACAGCATGTGATGGTTCTGATGTTTTTTGGCCATGGTTATTATGGTTATTAGGAGCTTTCTTATTAGGATTATTACTAGGATGGTTATTAAAACAACTTTTTGGTGGCAGTACTGATGGAGACACTTATGTTGCACCGGTAGCTGCAGTTGACGCAGTAAAAGATGATCTAACTAAAATAGAAGGAATTGGTCCAAAGATCAAAGGATTAATTAATAATGATGGTATTTGGAGTTTCCACCAGCTGGCAGTATCTCCTACATCAAGATTACAAAAAGTATTAGATAATGCCGGACCAGCTTATACGGTTCATAATCCACGCACCTGGGCAGCTCAGTCAAAATTAGCTGACGAAGGTCATTGGGAAGAACTTAAGATCTGGCAAGATTTCTTAAAAGGTGGATTATAATTTTAAAATAGTTTTCTAAGCAAACAAGCCTCATTATTAAATTATAATGATGGGGCTTTTTGTTTTATTATACCAAAGGAGGTCATTTGATATAATATTTTAACTGGTCTTTAATGGCAAATCATACTCCTGAAATTGTTTTCAATAAAAAAATGACTTGATGCTTAATTATTTCACAATTAAACATTTAGATGCATATATACTGTGTTTATAAAGAAGCCATTATTATAATCATCAAAACATTTACTCATTAACACATTTAATTCTTCACTAATTTGTATATTTTTGCTTATCTAACTTATACCTTATGGAAAAGAATGAAAAAATAAATCAATCTCCAAAAACACAACAGGAAGAGGAAGTTGATTTAGGGAGTTTATTTGTAGTAATTGGAAAAGGCATAAAAAACTTTTTCAATTATATTGGAAATATTCTTAATAGTATTTTTCATTATTTTATTTTATTGCTGATTTTTTTAAAAAAGCACACTGTAAAATTAGGATTGGCCCTTTTATTGGGATTCATCGTCGGATTCGTCCTTCATAAGTTAGAATCAAAAATATATGTTTCGGATATGATCGTTGAAACAAATTATGACAGTGGTATTCAATTATATAAGCAAATAGATTATTTAAATGATCTGGTAAAGAAAAAGGACTCGGTTTCCCTTTCCGGTTCATTAAATCTTAATCTTAATGAAGCATCACAAATAAATGCAATAGAGGTTTCTGCTTATCAGGCAGAAAAACATTTTTATAAAGCCTACGATGAGTATCTACAAAAAACGGACACCATATATACCAAAGGTTTTGAATTTGTAGATTTTAAAAAACGAATGGCAGAATATGATCTTCGTTACCATCAAATAAAAGTATCATCTAAATCAAAAACTGTCTTTGCAAACTTATCACCTTCACTAATTAGCCTAGTGGAGAATGATTACTACAAGAATGTTAAGGATTTAAAAGTAAATGAATTGAACCAAAAACTTTCAGTGCTTCATAAAAATCTCATTCAAATTGATTCTTTAAGAAAGACCTATAAAGAAGTTGCATTAAAAGAGGCTGAAAAACTATCAAGCTCTTCCACTATAGAAATTTCAAAAAGTGAGAAAGATAAAAATGAAAATGATATTGAACTTTTTAAAACCTCCAATGAAATTTTAAATACTATTTCCTGGACAAATGAAGATCTTATAAGGAAAAACAATATTGTTAATATCATTTCTGATTTTGATAAAATCGGTGTACCAGATAAAAATATTACGCATAAAAAATATTTTCGATTTGCTGTTTTATTTGGCGGATTGATGTTAGGGTGGATTTTATTACAACAATTGAACAGGTATTTAGAGGATTATAAAAGTTCGTAAACTGTTTCTTATCTAATAATACTAAATGAAAATTAGTGAATTAAGAATACTATTTGTTCAAAGAGTAATAACTGCATACAGATTAGACCTTATAAAAGAATTTTGTAGCTTATATAAACATGTTGGGATTATTTCATCAAAAGGCACTCAAACAGGTACACTTAAGCTATCATCAGAATCAAACACTTATACAGATTGTGAAAATATTTCAATTCACATTTTATCGGCGATAAGATTAAAATATAAAGGAGATAGTCGTTCTACGAGTATTTTTCTCTATCCAAAAGCATTGAATTATATAAACAAATATGATGTTATTGTATTTGAAGGCACGACCAATATTCTGAATAACAGTTTTTTAATTCCCTATGCAAAAACTCTAAGAAAAAAAATAATCTTTTGGGATGCTGGATATTCTTTGGATAAAAGAAGCTTGAAAAGAAAGATCATTGATAACATCAATTTACCGCTTATTCGGCTAACTGATATGCAGATGGCTTATTCAACGTTAGCAAAAAATTATATGATACGAAATATGGGGGCCAGCGATGCATTTGTAAATTTGAATACAATCAAAACTACATATTTTGAACAAATAGAAACAGAAGTAGCCAACAGTATCTATTCTTATACATTTGATAAAAGCAATATTAAATTATTGTATGTTGGGGTAATTGAAGAGAGAAAGAAGATCAAAGAGCTTATTGATATTATTTTGCGTTTAAATAAAAAAGACAAGCGATTCTCTATAAATATTATTGGGGATGGAGATTATATAAATACATTAAAAAAATACACTAAATCAAATAAGGAAATATCATTTTTAGGTCCGATTTATGATAAGGAAGTGTTGAAAACCTTTTATTTTAACAGCGATCTTTTTGTTTTACCGGGAGATGGAGGCCTTGCTATCGTGCAATCACACCTTTTTGGTTTGCCGGTTGTATGTACTAAAGGAGCTGATGGAACCGAGATGGATTATATAACCTTTAAACCTTTTTTATTAAATGATTTAAATGAGCTGTACCACCTACTGGATAATCTGGAATCTATTGACAGATCAAAAATAAATAAGGATTTTCCTGATATCAGTTCTAAAAAATGGATCAGCGTGTTTAATAACAAGGTAAAAGAATTATACCATTAGATGAGGAAAATATATAATTATAGTAAGATTTTAGAAACATTCATTGTTCTTTCCATTTTTCTATTGGTTTTTTTTTACGATGCATTTAATAATTTATTAGGTTTTTACGATGAATTAATTGCCTTTTTCTCACTAACGGTTATTATTACAGCCTCATTATTCAATCAAAAAATAAAATTATATAAGAGTGAAATCTATATTTCAATTCTATTATTATTTATAGCAATTATCGGAATCTTATCTAACTATCACTCATACAAACTGGGACATATTACAAACAAGATTGCAATAATTGGAGATATCATAAATTTTTTTAAAGCCTTTGTTGTATATTTTGGGATTAGAGTTTTATCTAATAATATAGATTCAGAAAGAGTATTAAATACTCTTTCAAAATATTCAAAACTTGGATTTTATATTCTTGTCATTTTTTTGGTAGTGGATATTGTTTTTAAGATTTATCCACAATATACAAGATATGGAATAAAATCATTTCAATTATTCTTTACCCATACTTCCCGCTTCAGTTTTGCATTCTCTTTTATTTTTCTTGTACTTTTCTTAAAAAATTATAAGAGTAAAAAATGGTTTTTACTTTTTATTTTATCATTTGGTTTATTTTCTTTAAGAGTAAAATTCTTTGCTTTTTATTTTATTGCTATAATCATTATGTTATTTGGTAAAAAATTAATGAGAATACCACGAAAAACGCTTTTAGTTATATTAGGAATTTTTATGTTGCTAATAGCGTTTATATTTAAAGATCAATTAGTAATGTATTTTTCATTTGAAGCAATTGAATCTGGTTGGTCAAGGGGAATAATTTTATACTATAGTTTTGCTATAGGAAATGATTTCTTCCCATTAGGAACAGGTTTTGGAACCTATTCATCTTATTTTTCAGGAAAATATTATTCATGGGTTTATGAAGCTTATGGCATTGATAACGTGTATGGTATCTCAAAAACTTATTGGGGTTTTATTGCTGATCAATTTTGGCCAATGGTATTAGGTCAGTTTGGATATTTCGGACTTGCAGCCTTTATGGTGATCATTTATAAATATATAATGCTTTTTGTTATTAATCTTAAACAAAGCATAGATATAAAACAAAAGCAATTTATGTATGTTTCACTGCTGGGAATGTTATTGTTATTGATTGATAGCTCATCTGATGCTATCTTTACGCAAAACAGAGCTGTTGTAATGTTTATTTTATTTGCCTTATTGATAAACTCATATAAAAGTCATAATGAAGTTGCTTAGTAATAAATTATTCGATAGATCTTTTTCAATTCCTTTTATTGAGGTTTTGTCAAAAGGAATTTCCTTTATCAATATTTTGTTATTGATACAAATTCTTTCCATGGAGGATTTTGCAGTTTATTCCTATGTTCTTGCCATTGTTTTATGGGCATCCGTATTGATGGATGGAGGGATAACCAATCTTATTTATAACAAAAGTTTAAAAAAAGAGATTGATAATGTCAATATGTTGTTTTCAGCAAAAGTGATCTTATCCTTCTTAATAATTCTATTATTACTGATCTTTTTTGTTTTTAAAAAACCTGACCTGGTTAAAATACTGGTGATCTTATCTTTTATTGTTGCTTTTTCATCTGCATCCTCCCTGATAAAAATGTTTTCTAGAGGGAATGGGTTTTCGGATGTTGATATTGTTACAATTATAACTGAACCTCTGATCAGACTAATCTTTTTACTCATTATTTATTCTACAGTTGATCTTATAAACTGGGAATTCTATCAGGTTTTATTGTTTTATCTTTTGGCTGGATCATTGGCTTTTATAATTAATTATATCAGGCTTGGGAGATATTTTAAACTTAAATTTATCATTGCTGATCTTCATAATCTATTCTTACCCGTCAAACAATCATTAAAGGAATCAAAATATTATCTTTTGTATTATTTAATGATCGTTGGTATTGGAAGAATTGACATCATCTTTATAGAAAAATTTGGTACTAAAACTGATCTTGCGATCTTTTCATCTGTTATAAATATATATCAGGTTGCACAGTTGTTTTTCTTTTCGGTTATAACTTCACAGTTTTTGATTTTGATGAAGAACAGAAACTATATCTTTAAATATTTAATACCAGTTTTGATAGTTACAATTGTATTTGTTGAATTTATATCAAAATATGTTTATTTATATTTATTTCCGGTAGATTATTTTAACGGTTATCTTGCATTAAATTTTATTATTCTGGCGTTATTGCCTTCAGTGCTTAATTATTATTTAATTACAAAGAACAATTATATAAATCAGGTGAAAGTAAATTTTTTAATCCTATTTGTTTTTTTAATGATTAAGATCGGAATTTACCAGTTTTTCAAATCAGAAGATCTGAGTACCTATTATACTGTTTTCCCAATAATTGAATTGGGAATATTGATTACATTTTTAATATTTATGAAGTTTTATGAAAGTACTACAAATAAATAAGTTCTTATATCCAAAGGGAGGTGCAGAAACCTATATGTTTCAGCTATCAAAAGCTTTGAAAGAAAATGGAATTGATATTGAATTCTGGGGAATGGAAGATGAAAAGAATATTGTAACGGATACTTATCAATCTTTTGCAAAAAATGTTTCTTATCAGGAAAGATCTCTTTTTAAAATCATATCTAATACACCAAGAACAATTTATTCATTTGATAATAAAAAACAAATTTCAAAAATTCTTGATCATTTCAAACCGGACGTAGTTCACCTCCACAATTATAATTTTCAACTCACGCCAAGTATTTTACCTGAGATAAAAAAAAGAGAAATAAAAATAGTTCAAACCATTCATGATGCGCAAATGGTATGTCCGTATCATAGGTTATATAATTTTCAAAAAGATACAATTTGTACCAAGTGTGTTACAGGAAGTTTCTTAAATTGTATTAATGATAAATGTTTTGACGGTTCTTTTTTTAAAAGTGTTGTAGGAGCTTCAGAAAGTTATTATTACCATACTTTTAAATATTATGAGAAATATATTGACAGGTTTATTTCACCAAGCAAATTTTTAGCCGAATTGATAAAAAAGAGAGTTAAAAACCAAACTATTGATATTATCCCCAACTTTACAGAAATAATTGATACTATAAAAAAAAATAAAACTGATTATTATCTATATTTTGGACGGATCGCCAATGAAAAAGGCGTTC
>JAOZTG010000090.1 GCA_029939235.1 Flavobacteriaceae bacterium | reverse complement strand
CTAAGCTCTTTTTTTATACATTTGTTCTTCAAATTTATCATCATGATTAAGCAGGTTTTTTTAATATTTCTTATTGTATTTTCATATCATCAAAGTAGTGCAAATAACACAGCAGACTGGGGTCCAACCGGACATAGAACTACTGGAGTAATTGCTGAAAAACATCTGACAAAAAAAGCTAAAAAACATATTGATCAACTATTACACGGTCAAAGTCTGGCTCTTGTATCTACATTTGGAGATGATATAAAATCAGATAGCAGGTATAACAAATTTTACACCTGGCACTATGTGAATTTCCCTTTCAATACCAAATATAAAGATTCAGATAAAAATCCAAAGGGAGATGTTATTACAGGAATTGATTATTGCATCCAGGTTTTAAAGAACAAGAACTCAAGTATAGAAGATCAGGTTTTTTATTTAAAATTACTGGTACATTTAATTGGAGACATGCACCAGCCTCTTCATGTTGGAAAAGCCGAAGATAAAGGTGGTAATGATATTCAGGTGAGATGGTTCAACAAAGGTACTAATCTACATCGTTTATGGGATTCTGACATGATCGAACACTTTAATATGAGTTATACTGAACTGGCAGCAAATGCAGATCAATTAAGCAAACATCAGATAAAAATGATTCAGGAAGGATCTGTTTTAGACTGGGTTTATGAAACGCAAAAACTGGCAATGCAAACCTATAATTCTGCTAAAATAGGTGAGAAACTTGGGTATCGATATGCCTATGATCATTTCTCCACAGCACGCTCACAATTACAAAAAGCCGGTATTAGACTGGCAAAAATTTTAAATGATATTTATGATTGATCTTTTCTTCCTGTTTTAATTATTTCAGCCTTTATATATGATACACATAATTTATTGATTATTAGCTTTTTAAATAATTATTAACACTCTTGTAATTGTATATCCAATACATTTAAACTAATATTTAATATATAATCAATTTCAAATCTATTATATTTTTAAATTAAAAAGTAATAATTGCAATCTTTTATCGTTTTAGAATTTGCAGATAATAACAATTGCACCATGAAATTGAATAATACAATAAAAACTTTACTGGTTTTTTCATTTTTTATCTTTTTTTCTTTTACGAATCAAAAGGTAGAAGAAGAACCACCAAACAAAAATTTTGTTTATTTAAAAGAGCTGATTCCAAAGTTACGATCAGATCTTAGATATTATGGATCTAATAATTTTATTGGAAAACCTATTGATGGGTATGACCAACCTAAACTTCTTTTAACAGTTGAAGCTGCAAATGCATTAAAAAAAGTGCAGGATGAACTGGAAAGAATTGGATTCGGTTTATTAATTTATGATGCTTACAGACCTCAAAAAGCTACCGACCATTTTTTACGTTGGAGTAAGGATATGGCCGACACTTTAATGAAGGATGAATTCTACCCAAATATCGATAAAAAAGACCTTTTTGAATTAGGGTATATTGCAAAAAAATCAGGTCATAGTCGTGGTAGCACCCTTGACTTAACAATTGTTTCTTTAAAGACCAAACATATTTTAAATATGGGAAGTCCTTATGATCTTTTTGACGAAAAATCACATACCGAATACCCAAACATCACTAAAAATCAAAGGGCATTGCGTTTATTACTTAAAAGACGTATGGAAAAACACGGATTTAAATCTTACGAAAAAGAATGGTGGCACTTTACTCTAAAAGATGAACCATATCCTGACACTTATTTTGATTTTCCAATTGAATAAAACATAAACAAGTGAGAAATCATTTGATTAAAAGTACAATAAACCTCTCTATGCGAGGTTTTTTTTGTGGATACAACTATTAATATCTACAACTAAAGTAATGAAACCCTAAGATTTACATATACTATTGAATAAAATCATTTAGAAATAGTACTTCATTATTTCCCAAGCTCAATAATCATTAAAACAAAAATCCCCGGTAAATACCGAGGATTTCTATTCATTAAACTTTATGTTTAATATTGGATCTTTAATAAAATTACCCTTTCATTAAATCATAACTTCTTTTGATAAAATCAGTCATTTCTTTACCCTGTAAAAGGTTTTGAGATAACCTGGCAAGATCTAAAGCCTGATTCACATACTCAGTTCTTTTCGCTTTCGCTTTTAAGATCTTTTGCATCAAATCACTATTGGTATTTACCACAAGATTATACATATCGGGGAAATTACCCATTCCCATCATACCACCACCTCCGCCGGTTTGCTGCATCTCTTTCATACGACGCATAAACTCAGGCTGCGTTATAATAAAAGGATTTGAACTGGAATCCATGGCTTCTAACTGAACCGTATACTTTTCTTTAGGAACTATTTCTTCTATGATACCTTTTAGTCGCTCCTGGTCTTTTTCATCCAGTTTAGAAATCTGATCTTCTCCTTTAGGAATCAATTTATCCAAAGAATCAGAATCAACACGGGCAAATTTAACCGGTTGATTTTTATCAGATAATTCTGAATTCTCACCCTCTATTTTCTGGATCAAATGTGAAACAATAGGTGAATCTAATAATAATACTTCATAACCTTTAGCTTCTGCCTCATCAATAAAACTATGCTGCTCATCAGCATTAGATGCATAAAGAATAACTAAATTTCCATCTTTATCTGTTTGTGCCGGTTTCACTTTTTCTTTTAACTCATCAAAAGTTAAAAACTCATTTTTCATCGTTGGGTACAAAGCAAATTTTTGTGCTTTATCAAAGAATTTTGGCTCAGATAACATTCCGTATTCAATAACGATCTTGATATCATTCCATTTTTTCTCAAACCCTTCCCTGTCATTTTTAAATAATGAACTTAATTTATCTCCTACTTTTTTAGTGATATAAGATGCTATTTTTTTAACCGCTCCATCGGCCTGTAAATAACTTCTGGAAACATTTAAAGGAATATCCGGTGAATCAATCACACCCCTTAACATTTGTAAGAAATCAGGTACAATTCCTTCTACATTATCTGTTACAAACACCTGATTTTGATATAATTGAATCCTATCCTTTTGATTATCCAGATTTGTTGTCAATTTTGGAAAATACAATATCCCTGTTAAATTAAATGGATAATCTACATTTAAATGAATATGAAACAAAGGCTCTTCAAATTGCATTGGATACAACTCATGATAAAAAGATTTATAATCTTCATCTGATAATTCACTTGGTTGTTTGGTCCATGCCGGATTTGGATTGTTGATGATATTATCAACGGTGATCATTTTTTGATCTTCCGTTATTTCTTTACCATCTTTATCTTTTGTTGTTTTGGGCTCATGGGTTGGATCAGCGATTTCCTTCGTACCAAATTTGATTGGGATTGGCATGAATTTATTGTACTTTGTCAATAACTCATTGATCTTACTTTCTTCTAAAAATTCTAAAGAATCATCATCTATATGTAAGATGATCTCTGTTCCTCTATCCTTTTTATCTGCTTTTTTCAAGGTATATTCAGGAGACCCATCACATACCCAATGTGCAGCATCTTCACCTTCCACATAAGATTTGGTAATTATTTCAACCTCTTTTGAAACCATGAAGGAAGAATAGAATCCTAATCCAAAATGTCCAATGATCCCAGAATCATTTTTTTCATCTTTGAACTTATCTAAAAACTCTTCCGCACCAGAAAAAGCAATATCATTGATATACTTCTTTACTTCTTCTTTGGTCATTCCAATTCCCTGATCGATAATATGAAGTTTTTTACCTTCTTTGTCAATCTTTACCTCTAATTTAACATCATCGAGATCACCTTTATATTCACCAATGGAAGCAAGATGCTTTAGTTTTAAAGTTGCATCCGTTGCATTGGATATCAATTCACGTAAAAATATTTCATGATCTGAGTATAAAAACTTTTTGATTAACGGAAATATATTATCTACCGCAACATTTATTTTTCCTTTTGCCATAATTATATTGTTTTATTTTTTTAATATTAAAATTCAAGTTCTCTTAATCAAAAGAAATACCAAATAACAATTTATGACAAGATGACATAAAAATTATGCACATATTTACAGAATTATTGAATGAAAAAGGATAGTAATGTTAACTTAACGTTAAATTTACCCTTCATTTTGATAATTATTAAAATATTTATATTCTATTTCTCAATAAGTTATGTACTTTTGCCGCTTAATTTTGAAAAATAACAATTAATATAATAAATTATGAGTATTAAAAAACAGTATTTAAAATCGAAACCAGTTTGTAAAGTTTCATTTAAAGTAAGTGCAGAAGAAGCAAATGGTGCGAAAAAAGTTCAGATCCTTGGAGATTTTAACAACTGGAATGAAAAAGCAGCTCCAATGAAATCTCTAAAATCGGGTGACTTCACTCAAACTATCAACTTAGATGCAGGAAAAGAATATCAGTTCAGATATCTAATGGATGGTAAAGTATGGGCAAATGAAGTTTCTGCAGATGGAAAAGTAGCAAATGATTTCAACGAACATAACGATGTTGTTTCTACAGTTCAATAAGCATTGAATCCCAAATAATTAAAATTAAAAAACCAGATTTCAATTGAAATCTGGTTTTTTGTTTTTTAAAAATTTTCGTATTTAATAAAAAGTCTTAAACCTCAGGGAAAGCTCGGAACCCAATAATAAGAATCAACCCAAGAGTCGAGGTATTACCTAGATCCCGCTAAAAAATCGGGATTAGTTCAACTTACAATTTTGAGTTCATTTTTAAAACTCCTCAAAATTGAGTTTCACTAAGAAACCTCCACAACTATCTCGTCACTTTGCCATAAACCGTGTTTTGTACAAAATGCCATCGCAGTTAATTTCATTTTTCTGGTTGGCACAATATGGAAATCAACTTCTACCTGACTTGGAGCACCACCTAAAGCGCCTGCAGTAAAAGTAGATTCTGCCAGCATATTTTCTCCGTTCCATAATTGCACCCATGCAATATAATGGTCAAAATCATCTGGGTGAAGATATTCATCACCTACCTGAACTTTTACTTTGAATTTCTCTCCTTTTTTAGCAGAACTGTCACAATGAACAAACGCTGAATGTCTGTCAATATAATCTTTTTTAGCTTCCTTTTCAACCTCAGAAATATCCTGGTACCTGTTAATTTTCATAATTTTAAATTTTAATTATTATTGTTTTTTACATTTTTTTAGAGTAAAAGCTCTTCTATTCTAAAAAAATTTAATTTATACAAAGTTTGTGAAATTTGTTGTAATTATCAAATTATTGGTCGGTTTTTTAATCACTCTGCGGAAAATAATCCAAAAAATTGAAATATTCATATATTGATTCACATTTATTCCCTTTAGAATTGAATCTTTAATCCCATTAATTATAAACTATTATTCAACGCATAATAAATTTATTTTACTACATTTGATTTTCAATGGTTTTGAAACCAAAATATTTACCTAAAAAATAAACCAATAAATTATATGTATAATTCAAAAATAACCGGTCTCGGATTTTATGTTCCTGATAATGTGATTACTAATGATGATCTTTCAAAAATGATGGATACCAATGATGAATGGATCCAGGAAAGAACAGGTATAAAAGAACGTCACTGGATTCCTGAAGGTAGTGATGACACATCTGCCACCATGGGAGCAAAAGCTGCAAAAATTGCCATAGAAAGAGCTGGGTTAAGTAAAGATGATATTGATTTTATTGTTTTTGCAACTTTAAGTCCCGATTATTACTTTCCTGGTTGTGGTGTGCAAATCCAGGATATGCTGGAATTGCCTACCATCGGTGCAATTGATATCAGAAATCAATGTTCTGGTTTTGTGTATGCTCTGTCTACCGCAGATCAGTTTATCAAAACCGGCATGTATAAAAATATTTTAGTGATAGGATCTGAATATCACTCCAATGGATTGGATAAGACAACACGGGGAAGAGGTGTAGGAGTTTTATTTGGTGACGGAGCAGGTGCCTGTGTACTTTCCCGAACGGAAGATAATACTAAAGGTATTTTATCAACTCATTTACATAGTCAAGGTAAATATGCTGACAAACTCGTTGTGCATTCACCAAGCATCAAAAACTGGGTGCCTAAAATTATTGCTTCAAATGGAGAAGATATTTCCTATTTCCCTTACATGGATGGCACTTTTGTTTTTAAACATGCTGTGGTGCGTTTTAGCGAAGCTATCATGGAAGGATTAACTGCTAATAATTTAACAGTTAATGATTTAGACATGTTTATACCTCATCAGGCGAATTTGCGTATCTCTCAATTTGTTCAACGTAAATTTAAACTGAGAGATGATCAGATATACAATAATATCATGCAATATGGTAATACAACTGCGGCATCCATCATTATTGCCTTAACAGAAGCCTGGGAAAAAGGCAAAATAAAAGATAACGACCTGATTGTATTAGCTGCTTTTGGAAGTGGTTTTACCTGGGGTAGTGTTGTGATCAGGTGGTAATCCCATCTTAAACCCTTCCCAAAAGGAAGGACTTGATAAAAGTATCATTCCACGAAAGTGGAAATCTGTTACTAATTTTAAAAGCCTTTCTCAAAAATAATTTTTTTTGAGTTTGGTGATATTATAGTAATGTGATCAAAAATAGCTGGCGATTTTTAGAAAATGATTCGTTATATTATAAAACTTTTCGATACTTTTCAGAATTTTTGTGAACCTTTGCGTAACAGATTTTTAAAATTGTATCACAAAGGTACGCTAAGTAGACATGGAGAAACTCAAAGGACTTTTGATTCAGCCTCCTGCCAATAAATGATTACTGTTAATGCTTATAATTATCATCCCAGTTTTTCACATGAGGATCTCTCAATTTTCCTTCTGATTTTGCTATCATCATAGATACCGTTGCATCACCTGTTACATTAACAACTGTACGGCACATATCTAAAGGTCGGTCAATTGCAAAGATCAAAGCCAAACCAGCTTCCGGAATTCCTGCCTGCGCTAAAACAATTACCAGCATTACCATTCCTGCTCCGGGAACAGCCGCCGATCCAATACTTGCTAATGTGGCAGTAGCTACAATACCCAGCTGCACACCAAATGACAGATCCATACCAAAAGCCTGTGCTATAAAAACTGCCGCAACTGCCTGATACAAACTTGTACCATCCATATTGATAGTTGCTCCAATTGGTAATACAAAACTGGTTACCTCTTCGTCAACACCTAAATGCTCATGAACTCTTTCCATGGTAACAGGTAAGGTTGCTGCACTAGAACTTGTAGAAAAAGCCAATAACTGTGCTGGTGATATTCCATTGAGAAACTCCTTTGGTTTTTTGCCGGTAAAAATAAATACCATTGAAATATAAAAACTTACCATCAACAATAAGCCTAAAAGAACTGTCAATCCGTACCATCCCAAAGCCTTAAAAAGATCAGCACTGGGAGATTCAACTACCAAGGCTGCTAATAACGCTAAAACTCCATAAGGAGCAGCTAACATGATCAGATCGATCATCTTTAATATCACTTCATTAAAGCCATCAAAAAAATCTTTTACCGGTTTAGATTTCTCTTCCGGAATCAAAATAAGACCAATTCCAAAAAAAATAGCAAAGAAAATAACCTGCAACATATTCTTGTTTTCACCAGCGGCACCTATAATATTTTGGGGAACAAGATCAATCAAAGCCTGCAAGGGACCACTCTCTTTTTGACTGGCAGCTTCATCTTTATATTTTTGTGTGCTTTCCGTATAGTTACTCACCAGATCTGTTCTTGTTTTTTCTGATATTGAATTACCCGGCTGTATAGTATTCACCAATAATAACCCTATAGATACAGCAATAACTGTGGTCAAAATATAGATCATAATCGTTTTTCCACCCATTTTTGATAGTTTGGAAATATCTTTTAGGTCTGAAACTCCTTTTATCAAAGAACCCAAGATTAGTGGGACTGCAATTAACTTTAAAGAATTGATAAAAATTGTACCAAAAGGTTTTACCCAGTCTTGTACCAATTCTTTACCCCCATCAAAACTTGCAGCTGCAAATCCCAATAAAACACCGAGGACCATACCTAACAGTATTTTCCAATGTAAAGCTAATTTTTTCATCTATCCTTTAATTTTTTGGGAAGGTAATAAATAAATATTGTATATTTAGTCTCAATCAAATCATTAATCAAAAAAAAGTATTATGAGTGGAATTTTAGATTTATTAAATAGTGATAGTGGAAAAGGCCTTATCGACGGAATTGAAAAACAATTTGGATTAAACAAGGCAAGTGTTGCCAAAGTATTAGGCTCTGCAATACCAATGATCTTGGGAGGTATGAAAAATAATTCATCTTCATCTAATGGTGCTTCCGGTATTTTGGGTGCCATACTCGGTGATAACCACAGTGGTGGGATTTTAGATAATATCGGAAATGTTTTAGGAGGTAGTCAAGCTGATCAAAATGTAATGGATGATGGCGGAAAAATTTTAGGGCATATATTTGGTGGACAGGAAAATAATGCCGCACATGTTGTTGGGAAATCAAGTGGAATTGATCTCAGCCAGGCAATGCATATCATGAAAGTTGCAGCTCCTTTTGTTCTTGGCTATCTTGGGAAAAAAGCCCGTAGCCATAATGTTTCCGATCAAAGTGGATTGCAAGGTTTATTAGGTGGTCTATTGGGCAACGATCAAGATGCACAAACAGATATTGCTTCCAGAGTTCAGGGATTTGATACCAATGACGATACCCTTGATGATCTTGCCGGAATGGTAAGCAAATTTGGTAAACAATCTGGTGGTATTGCAAATATTCTTTCTGGATTATTTAGCTAAACATTAGGTTTCTATTTCAAAAATAAAAAAACTGATTTCCGTATGAGATCAGTTTTTTTGCGTTATTTTTTTATACTAAACGGTTACTTAAAACCAAATTTGAATTTTACATTTGTCAAAAATATCGTATGGATAAATTAAAATTACGCTGGGGAATAACAAACAACTGGCAAATATTGGCAATTCTCCTTGTTTTTGCTATTAATGGGTCCTTTGCTGCCTGGGTGTCTAAACCCGTTACCGGATTTTTTGGATTAAGTGCAGAAACTGCAAAACCATATTTTTTGTATTTGACCTTAAGAATAATATTGATATTCCCAATTTATCAGTTAACCCTGCCCATTGTTGGATGGTTTTTCGGAGAATTTAAATTCTTTTGGGAATTTGAAAAAATAATGTTTAGACGTCTTGGATTTGGGAAGCTTTTAAAGCTAAAAGATTAGGATAGCAAAACCTAATCACTTCTTTTTCTCCATTTATAAACATATAACCATGTTAATGTAAAAGTTGGAAAAAAATCAAGTCCGGGAATTGCTTCCTCTATAAATGAAATAATCCCTCCTACTTTTCCTATATTTCCCTTATACAATCGGGTAACCAAATATGCTGAAACCGGTGCCCAAACTACATCTGCAATAGGAAACACATAAGAGATCATACCAATAAGATCAAATACAATACCAATTATTAACTTTTGTTTCTTGCTCATCAACCAATTAAATTTCATTAAATATAAATAATAGTGCTGAATCCATTTCCAATTATCAAACAAAATGAAAGCATATCCTTAATATTAATAAAATTGTCTATAAATTTGCAAACCAAATGAATATTAAGACATTTCATTTTAAGTGAATATTCACTTTTCTTTTTAAAATTGATATCAAATGACCAAAATCATAAAAATAAGTAGCAATACAACCAAACTTGGAATAAAACTAGCTCATATTGTTGCAAATCGGTTAAAGGAAATTGATCAGGAATCTGAGGTTATTGATATTCATTCAATTGACATCAAAGAGAACAATCCAGCAAAAAAATTAGATCAGGCTTTAATTAATGGTGATATAGATATTGCAGCACATAATTTAATGGATCTGTCAAATTCTTTTTCTGAAGGAGTAATAAAAGCTGCCATATTAAATAGAGGAGACACTAACAATATTTTAGTATTAAAAAAAGATGAAGCCTTTTTTGCTAATAAAACTGCAACCATTGCCACCAGTAATTTATTACACAAATCACAATGGTTATACAGATACCCAAATCACAAATTAGTTGATAATAATGGTAATCTTGAAGAAAGATTAGAAAATTTTAAAAACAGCAATTGGGATGGAGCTGTTTTTACCATTGATGAATTAAAGAAAACCAAATTACTGCCTAAAAACAATTTAAAACTGGGTTGGATGCTTCCTTTTCCAGCGCAGGCAACTGTGATACTTGCGGCAAATAAAGACAATTCTGAAATCATTCACATTTGCGAAGAATTAAATGATAAAGAAACGGAGATATGTGTTACTATCGAACAAGAGTTTTTTGCAGCTTTAAATGAAGAAAAAGGTGCCCCAATTGGAGCTTTGGCAAGAATTAAAGAAGAAGAATTAGAATTTAAAGCGTCAGTCTTTAATCCGGATGGAAAGAATAAGATTGAATTTTCAAAAACAGTACCCGTAAACCACACAACAGATCTTGCAGAGTTTGCAGCAAAATTCTTGCTGGATAGAAATGCAAAGAAAATATTACGCAAATCCGGTGATGTTGAAAAAGAAATTAAAGTTTTCTCTACAAAAAGCCTTTCTATAGGTCAAACCAGTATTTTACATCAAAACACTGGTATAGACATGAGTGATTTTATTACCATTCAATATAACCGGCTTAAACCCATCATTTTTAAAAATACAATTGAAAATCTGGTTTTCACAAGCCAAAGTGCTGTGGAATCTGTTTTAAACAGTTTTGTTAGCTCAGAAATAGAAATTACTAATATTTATTGTGTTGGAAGAAGAACAAAACGATTGATAGAAAGAAATATTAGTAAAGTTACCCATATTGAAAATACTACTAAAAAACTGGCTGATTATTTAGTAAAAAATCTTAAAAGCAAAGAGATCACCTATTTATGTGGAAATGATCAAATAAATGAATTAACCACTATTCTTTCAAATAATAATATTGTAGTAAATGAAATTGAAAGCTACAAAACAACTTTTACTCCTAATGAGATCAGTAAAGATCATAAAGGAATCTTGTTTTTTAGTCCTTTTGGGATCAAAAGTTTTTTAACAAAAAACAAAGCAGGTGATCAAGTAGCATTTTGCATAGGAGATACCACTGCTACGGAAGCAAAAAAATACTTTACGAAAGTAGTTACTTCTAAACTTCCAACAGCCGAAAGTTTGTTAAAGTCAATAAATGAGCATTTTATACAATAAAGACCTCCATACAAAATAAATTCAGACGGCTTAAACAAGCAGAGATATTCACCGTTTGAATTAATAGCATACCAATTGCAAAAGTTATTCAATAACTAATTAATTGATTTTTTTATGAGAAAAATAATACTCATTACAGGTGCCACTTCAGGAATTGGCAAAGCCAGTGCTCATATTTTCGCAAAAAATGGCTATGATGTTATAATTACGGGCAGAAGGAATGAAAGATTATTAGAACTCTCTAAAAATTTAAAAAGTTCCTATAATGTAGATGTTCTTTCACTTTGTTTTGATGTGAAAAATAAAGAGAAAGTGAAACAGTCTATCACTTCCCTTACTGATAAATGGAAAAAAATAGATGTTTTATTAAATAATGCCGGTTTAGCAGTTGGTTTAGACAAGATACAAAATGGAAAAACAGAAGATTGGGATGCCATGATAGATACCAATGTAAAAGGTTTGTTGTATGTGAGTCATGAAATAATTCCTCTATTTATTGAAAACAAAAAGGGACATATCATTAATATTGGCTCTACTGCTTCTAAAACTGTTTACGAAAAAGGCAATGTATATTGCGCTTCAAAATTTGCGGTGGATGCTTTGAGCAAGGCTATGCGAATTGATCTGCTTGAATTTGGGATTAAAGTAACGCAGGTTTCACCCGGAGCTACAGAAACTGAATTCTCAGAAGTTAGATTTAAAGGGAATCTTGATAAAGCTGTAAATGCCTACAAAGGGTTTAAACCATTAACAGCAAATGATATTGCTCCTAGTATTTATCATGTAGCAAATCTACCAAATAATATCTGTATCAATGAGTTGGAAATAACACCACTAGCACAAGCAAATAGTACATCAATTTTTAAAGAATAAAATTCTACTTTAATTTTTTACTGTATTTTTTAACAAACTTATCTAATTTCGGATTGATGACTGCCCTGCAATATCCTTGATTTTTATTGTTGTTATAATAATTCTGATGGTAATTTCCTGCCTCATAATACACTTCAAACGGCATTATTTCGGTTATGATCTTATGATTATACACTCCTTCTGCTTCTAATTGGGCAATGATGATCTCAGCATCCTTTTTTTGTGAAGAATTATGATAAAAAATTGCAGAACGATATTGCGTACCAACATCTGCACCCTGCCGATTT
>JAOZTG010000253.1 GCA_029939235.1 Flavobacteriaceae bacterium | reverse complement strand
ATGCTCCTATTGTGGAAATTGAAGAATAAGTTTTAGAAAAAACTATTTGAAAAGAACCTCCTGATTTATTTTGTGGAGGTTCTTTTATGATTTATTTATACTATTTGAATATCATAAATTCCTTCTTGATTTTTATAAGAATACTATAGAAGTATATCATTGTATGCTTGAATATATGTGACGATAAAAAATGACATAATAAGTCAAATATTTTGATACCTTTATTAAATATTTTTTAAACAACGTCTTCCCATGAAAATCAAAAAAAATTTTATTTTATTGGCTGTTATTGCCTTATGTTTTCAAGTAACAATTTTTGCTCAAGATGAAGCCCGTCTTTTAAGGTTTCCGGCAATTCATGATAATCAGATCATTTTCACCTATGCTGGTGATTTATATACTGTTGGATCTGCTGGTGGAACTGCTCGTAAATTAACAAACGATGTTGGCTATGAAATGTTTGCACGTTTTTCTCCTGATGGAAAAATCATTGCTTTTACAGCTCAGTATGATGGTAATACGGAGGTTTATACTATGAATTCTACGGGAGGTATTCCTAAAAGAATTACATATACAGCTACCCTGAATCGTGATGATGTTGCAGATAGAATGGGGCCTAACAATTTGGTAATGGGCTGGATGAATGATAATAAAAATATCGTATTTCGAACTAGGAAGAAATCTTACAATAGCTTCAATGGATCCTTATATACGGTAAATATTGAGGATGGTTCATTGGCAGAACTTCCTTTTCCAAGAGGTGGTTTTTGCTCTTTTTCATCAGATGATCAAAAATTGGCTTTTAACAGGATTTTTAGGGAGTTTAGAACCTGGAAAAGATATCGTGGAGGTATGGCTGATGATGTTTGGATCTTTGATTTTAAAACTAAAAAAACAATAAATATCACCAATAATCCGGCACAGGACATCATTCCGATGTGGTATGGTAATAAAGTTTATTATATATCTGATCGTGGAGAGTTTAAAAGAATGAACCTTTATGTTTATGATCTACAAAGTAAACAGACAAAAAAAATTACAGAGCATAAAGATTTTGACATTAAATTTCCTTCATTAGGAAACAAAGAAATAGTCTATGAAAATGGTGGATATCTTTACAAGTTGAATCTTGGTACGAACACGTCACAAAAAGTGAATATTACCATTCGGGAAGATTTTGTTTCAGGAAGAAGTGCATATAAAGATGTAAGTAAAAGTGTTAGTAATTTTGAAATTGCACCTGATGGGAAGAGAGCTTTATTTGGTGCACACGGAGATGTTTTTACTGTGCCGGAGAAATATGGTGAAACCAGAAATTTAACACAATCGTCAGGTATCCATGAAAGAAATTCTAAATGGTCTCCTGATGGAAAATGGATAACTTTTATTTCTGATAAAACCGGTGAGGACGAGATCTACAAACAAATACAAGATGGAAGTAAAGCTGCCATGCAATTAACCAGTAATGGTAAGGCATATAAATATCAACCTTACTGGTCTCCGGATAGTGGAAAAATATTATGGTCTGATAGCGAACATAAACTAAAATTTATTGATGTAAATACTAAAAAAGTTGTTATTGTTGATAACGATCCAAATAGAGCTATACGTTCCTTTGCCTGGTCGCCGGATAGTAAATGGATCACTTATACAAAAACAGGAGACAATCGTTTTACATTGGTTTATATTTATTCACTTGAGCAAAAAAAATCATATCCTGTTACAAGCGATTGGTATAATTCAGGACAATCTGTTTTTAGCGATGATGGAAAATATTTATTTTTTATATCAAACAGAGAATACAATTCAGGTTTTAGCCAGGTAGAATTTGATATTTCTTATAATGATATGGGTAATATTTACTTTGTAACACTGGCAAAAGAAACAAAATCATTGTTTGAACCTAAAAGTGATGAAGTTGCGCTAAAGAAAAAAGAAGACAAACCGGATGATAAAGAGAAAAAGAAAGAAAAAAAATCAACAAAAACTTCGACTGTAACCAAAATTGATATCAGTGGAATACAAGATCGAATTGGGAAGTTACCACTATCTGCTTCTCGCTATCTTAATTTAGCTTCTGTTAAGAATAAATTGTACTTCACCCGTTCTGGAAACAAAGATAAAAAACCCATTTTTTACATGTATGATTTTGATAAAAGAAAAGAAACAAAATTAGGACTTGTTGGAGGTTATGAGATCTCCGCTGATAAGAAGAAAATGCTGGTTTCTCAAAATGGTTCATACGCCATTATTGATTTACCTAAATCAGAAATTAAAATAAAAGAAAAATTAGATCTGAGTGATATGCAGATTTATATGAATAAAAAGGAAGAATGGCAGCAGATATACAATGAATCATGGCGTCAATATCGAGAATTTTTCTTTGCACCTAATATGCATGGAGTAGACTGGGAGGCTATGAAGAAAAATTATGCACCATTGGTAAAACATGTGAATCACAGAAATGATCTGACTTATGTTATTGGAGAACTGGTTTCAGAACTAAATGTGGGTCACGCATATGTAAGTGGTGGTGACAGACCAATACCTAAGCGAATTAAAATGGGTTTGCTTGGTGCAGAAATTGAAAAAGATAAATCAGGTTATTTTAGAATAACCAAAATATTAAAAGGTCAAAACTGGGATAAAAGTTTAAAATCGCCATTATCAGATATTGGAGTAAATGCTAATGAAGGAGATTATATTCTGGCTATCAACGGGCAATCTACTAAGGAAATGAGCAATATGTATACAGCTCTTATAAATACAGCTGGAAAGCAGGTGAAACTTGTGTTAAATTCAAAACCGGTCGAACAGGGTAAAAGAGAAGTTACAGTTGTTCCTGTTTCAGATGAATCTCAATTGTATTATTTAAAATGGGTTAGTGAGAATATTGAAAAAGTGAATAAAGCAACAGATGGAAAAGTGGGCTATATCCATATTCCTGATATGGGAATTGGTGGTATGAATGAGTTTGTAAAATATTATTACCCCCAGCTTTCAAAAAAAGCATTGGTAATTGACGTACGGGGTAATGGAGGTGGTTTTGTTTCGCCTTTGATCATTGAACGATTAAGACGGGTTGCTGTACAGATTAATATTTCAAGAAACGGAACTCCGGTTTATAATAGAGGAGGTTCAATGAATGGGCCTCTGGTTATGCTGTCTGATGAGTTTTCAGCTTCAGATGGTGATATTGTTACATATCGCTTTCAAAAACAAAAGTTAGGAAAAGTAGTTGGTAAACGTACCTGGGGTGGAGTAGTAGGTTATGGTGGTTTTTTACCATTGGTTGATGGAGGTGTGTTGATAAAACCAGAACATTCACGTTATGATCTTGAAGGTAAAGAATGGATCATGGAAGGAAAAGGAGTAGAGCCAGATATCTTTGTAGATAATGATCCTTATTTAGAATATACCGGAACCGATCAGCAATTGAATAAAGCGATTGAAGTGATTTTGGAAGAGTTAAAAACAAAAGAAAAATCAATTCCAGATCCTCCACCTTATCCTGATAAAAGATAAAATATGTAATAAAGTAAGTGTGTTTTATCAGAATATTGTAACAATTTCTAATTAGTAATGATAATTCAATGTCGTTTAGTTAAGAAAGGGGTGTAAAGCGCTAAATGTTAATAAC
>JAOZTG010000252.1 GCA_029939235.1 Flavobacteriaceae bacterium | reverse complement strand
TCTTGGGTCTCGCAAAGACGAATACCAGAAAGTATCAATTCCAGATGTAAGATTATTCAAATAATCTTACATCTGGAATTAAAATATCAAGCTCTATTAAAAAACCTATCCCTCTTATTTAACCGGAACAATCCAATAAGAATATTGATAAGATTGATATGGCAACATATATGGTTCCAAAGGTTTTGCACCCCAGCTATTGATACTTCCCAAACCTTGCTGAAAACCGTCTACATTTACATAAACCTCTTTCCTAGGAGTTAATTCTCCTGCGTGTTTTTGGGTTTTTCTTTTACCCGAATCCAAATCCTCTCTACTAAAATTCAGGGCAGAAACATTCAATAATTTCTCACCATATATTCTAATTCCTGACCCATTGTTTTGCAACAATTCTACCCATCTTACATCTAATTTATTTCCTGTTTCCTGCGGTCGGATATACGGATAATACTGCTCTGCAACAGTACTTTTATATAAGCCAACTTTGGCAGCATGTTGTCTATCAGCATAAGCTTCAAAAGGCCCTTTACCATACCATGTTATATTTTTTATTGTTTCTGGCAGGGTTAGTTCATTACCAAATTTAAGCAAATTTCTATGTTCTCCTTTGATCACTTTAAAATCATTGGTCACTTTAATAGCCCCATTTCCATCCATATGATAAGTTTGTATAAATACTGCATCTCCTTCAAAAATATTTTTCTCAAATACAAGTTCAATCTCATTTTTTGAAATTTTCTTGATACTTGATCTTACCTCCTCTGTTTTTCCTGCAGTTTTCCATTCTCTGTTCTTGATCTGCGTATTTGCTCCGTAATCATTATCATTGGGTGCTCTCCAGAAATTTACCTGAGCTCCCTTCTCAATGAGAATTTTTCCGTTAAAAACATAATTGTTTAAAAGTCCTGTTGTTTTATCAAAATCAATAGTAAAGTTTTGCCCTTGCACTTTGATCTTGTTTCCACTTTCATCAAAAGTAATTTCTTTAACAGAATTCATTGGAGGAACTACCTTCACAACATCATTCAAAGGGAATTGTTCATAGGCTACTTCATGATCTGCTTTGAGCAAAGGTTCATCTGATTTTAACGTAGCTTTTACATTTAAGAAATACTCTACTCCACTATTGACCTTTATTTGATAAGGAATATTTAATATTCTTGTTTGCTGTGGTTTTACATTGATGTCAGCAATATTTCCCTTTTCAACAACTTTACCATCTGCTATGATCTCCCAGCTCAGTTTATAATTAGAAAGATCTCGGAAGAAATACCAGTTTTTAATTTTTATATCTCCTTTGGAAAGGTTGGAAGGATAAAACTTAATCTCTTGTTGGATATGCTTTACTTCAAAAATATGCGGATTTGGTTTTCTATCAGGTTGCACCAATCCATTGTTTAAAAAGTTATTGGAGCTAGGAATATCTTCCGGGCCGTAATCCCCTCCGTAAGCATAGATCTCTTTTCCATTTTTGGTTGTTTTAAGTCCCTGATCAACATAATCCCAAATAAAACCACCTTGAAGTTTTTCATACTTTTCATAAAGATCCCAGTACTCTTTAAAACCTCCCATACTATTACCCATGGCATGAGCGTATTCACATTGGATTAAAGATTTTATCTTTCTTTTATCCTTGGCATATTTCTCAACATATTTTGGTGTTGCATACATTGGCACATGCAGATCAGAGTTCCATTCCAATCCGGCACGTTCATATTGTGTAGGTCTTGTATCATCCATCTTTTTAGCTAACAAATAAGCATTATAAAAATTCCATCCATTTCCGGCTTCATTTCCTAATGACCAGATTACAATAGAAGGATGGTTTTTATCTCTTTCTATCATTCTTTCCACACGGTCTGTATGCGCTTTCAACCATTCCGGTTTATTTGCAAGAGTTCTATCTAAATTATAACCCATTCCATGAGATTCAATATTTGCTTCATCAATTACATAAATACCATATTGATCACATAATTCGTACCAGTAAGGATCATTAGGATAATGACTTGTACGAACTGCATTTATATTATATTCTTTAAATATCTGAACATCTCTCAACATGTCTTCTTTTGAAATTACATGTCCGGTAACTGGGTCATGCTCATGTCTGTCAACTCCCTTAAACAGAATTACTTTTCCATTTAATAAGTATCGACCATCTTTAATTTCAGAAGTTCGGAATCCTATTTTTTTGGAAACAGCTTCTAATACTTTTCCTTTTTTATCCTTTACAACAATATCCAATTGATATAATTCAGGAATTTCTGCCGACCAGCTTAAAACTTTAGGAATGGTGGTTTTAAAATTCAGATCACTATCTTTTTCAGGAGTAATTTCAAAATTTTTATCAGCTTTATAAACAGATTTGCCATTTTTTACTATTTCAACAGAAACAGCTCCTTTTTGAGTTTTAGCATTTACACTTTTTAAAGAAACTTCTAAATCAAAAGTCCCATCCGCATAATTATTACTTAAACCAGCTTTTGCGAAAAAATCATTCAGGTAAACCTTTGGTCTGGCATATAAATAAACATCTCTTTCAATTCCGGAAATTCTCCAAAAATCCTGACATTCTAAATAACTTCCATCACTCCATCTGTAAACTTCAAGAGCAATAGTATTTTTTCCTGATTTTACAAAATCAGTTACATTGAACTCTGCCGGCAATTTTGAGCCCTGGCTATATCCTACTTTCTTTCCATTGATCCAAATATAAAAAGCAGATTTTACAGCTCCCAAATGAATAAAAAGTTCTTTTCCATTCCAGTTCTTTGGAATATCAAAAGTTCTTTTATAAGAACCTACAGGATTATAACCATCCGGAATATCAGGTGGATTTGGATTTCTTTCTGCAAAAGGATATTGCGTATTTGTATAAATTGGAATACCATAACCTTCAATTTCCCAGTTGGAAGGAACTTTGATGTCATTCCAGTTTTTTGTTGAATAATCCTCTTTATAAAAATCTTTAGGTCTTAGTTCTGGACTCTTCACCCAATTGAATTTCCATATTCCATTCAAAAGAAGATAATTATCAGCCTTATTTTCATCATTTTGAAGAGCTAGATCTAAAGAATTGTACGGGAAAAAAGTTGCTCTTGCTGGTAATTTATTGATTTCAATCACATCAGGGTTTTCAATTACCGGATCTAACGTTTGTGCTTGTAATGCACCTAATACAATCAAAAACAACACTGTTATTTTACTCAATAAAAATTCCTTATAATTCATTTGTTAACTATTTAATATTCTGACTACTATATTGCTTACTTAATTTTATAAAACCACCTGTACTCCCCTTTTCAAAAGGAATCATATAAAAACCATAACTGTGTTTTTCGTTACTATTCATTTGGTATTCTTTTTGGGGCATTGCCCACCAGCTGTCATCGCCTCCAACTCCTCTTTGATCAAGATCAATATTTAACTGAACCAGATTTTGCTCTTTAATATCATTGATGTGTTTTGAAGAATTCCCTTCCGGGATACCATCTGTTCTATAGGCTTTTTTAATCTTACCACCATAATCAAGACCAGCAGTTGTATCAAAATCTTCATTAGGCATATGTAAAGCACTTATCCCTAATCCTTTTTTTGAGTCACTTGCAACAATTAAGAGTCCGTTATTTTTATCATTTGCCAAAGCAA
>JAOZTG010000251.1 GCA_029939235.1 Flavobacteriaceae bacterium | reverse complement strand
ATTTTAAATATAAAATTTCACTCCTAATAAGTGTTTAACAAGGTGTGTATCAAAGATGGGGCGAATTAATGATTAGCATTTGATATACCCATTTTATCTTAACGAATTAATAAAAACCAGCCCATAGAAATCAGGGATACTCACTAATGAATTCTTTGTGTATCTCTGCGAAATCTTTCCGATATAGCTATTAAAAACACAAAGATGAGAGATTGCCATGGTTCACTGCATTCCACCATCCTACGGCCGGTAGGCTCGCAACGATATGAAATAAATTATTTAGATTCCACTTTATAAGTTCTATGGCAAACTATACAATTATTGGTTAGTTCAGCTAATTGATTAATGGTTGTTGTTGGTTTAAAATTTACTCTTGCACTATCTGCAATTGCCTGAAAAATATCATGACCTCTAAACCCCATTTGTTTACAAGCCAAAGGTGATAGTTTTAATAATCGTACAGGTGTTGCTTCCAAAGAAATTTGCCCTTGTCTTGTTGCTGCTTTTATAATTTTATCTGGATCATTGTTTGCTAAACCTTGTTGTATCTCATTCATAACTTCCAAATAGTCTCTCATTTCATTCAATACTAAATCACGCAAATCTGGTTCGTATTTTACAACTATTCGATTGTCATCAGGTAGTTTAACCATTTCTGTACCCATAAATAATAGGATATAAACCAAAACAGAAATAAGGATAAGAAATATAATATTGCTAATGATTAAGATCTTCTTTGAAAACATATTCAAATTTTTGAATTAAAAGTCTGCAAATATATATTTATTTAGAATTATTACAAATAATGAGTATGTGTTTTCTATGAAACAAAGATTACATTGAAAGCATTGTAAATTACCTCCACTCCACCAAAGAAACTCCAATACCAACAGTAGTTTGTTTATGATTATAATCGATCAGACTTTCACCATAACCATGGAATACTTGCAAATGTAATTTCAAATAATCATAAACTCTGTAAGCATAATCCACTTGCATACTCCCTCGATTATCATCACCAAATCGCATGGAATGCCGGGCTACCATACTTATATCATGTCGTCCCTTTTCATATGCTACCATCAAATCTCCTCTGCCAACATAATTTTCAATTCCCGGATTATTATCTTCAACAGGTTCTTCCTGCAATCGCCACCACGGACGTAATACAATACTCAGATCTTTCGTCTCCCAGCCAAATTGCATAATGATTCTGTTCCAGCTTCTTGACATTGGGTTAGACCTGCCATTGCTTTGATGATTAAAACCAATACCGGCAAAAACTCCGTTAAGACCAAATATTTTATAAGGAGTTGGAACAATAAACATCATTTCCGGCTCATAATTCGTCTCTCTAAAGGGCCTTGAAATATCAGGACTATACAACTGCCACCTTGATGTTTGTGTATAACCAACCCAGACATCTCCACCTATTTTTTTTCCTAAAATATTGTGTAATGCCTTGGTTTTAAAACTTATTTGAAATTTAAGTTCTACGTTTTCTAACCCTGCAATAGGTTCAGGAACAACATTTAAAGGATTATCACTCGTGGGTTGTTCGTTGATATCATTGGTGTAATTAGCCATTAGAATATAAACCGGCTTGTAGGTTTCAATTTTAAATAACCCTTTTTGCCTGGTCAGTGTATCATTGATCTGCCATCTTTCTGCTAAAGAATAGTTTTTTACATTTTTTGAAAATAACTCTTGTGCTATAGCATTAAAACTAACACTAAAAAAAAGTAAGATCAGAAGTATCTTTTTCATTGTTTAATTATTATGGTTGTGTTTTAAAATAGTATAGACTTTGTGCAACTCAGTGGAAACCCTTCGTGAGTCTTTGTGTAATAGCTATTTCACAGAGATACACAGAGAAAACCAAAGTTCCTCAAAGATAATTTTGAGTTACATATAATATCCAAGTACTTAAAATCATCATACTACATTATTCTAAAACAGAACCCGTATTATTTATTCCATTTTCATAGAAAGCTCTAACCAGCGTTCTTCTTTTTGCTCCAGATCTGCAATAATTTGTTCTAATTGTAATGAGACTTCGTTAATCTTTTCAGCTTCAATTTCATTATTGTTAAACTGACTTTCAATAGCTTCTTTTTTCTTTTCTAAAATTGCGATATCTTTTTCCAATTTTCCAAATTCCCGTTTTTCCTGATAAGATAATTCACCTTTTACAGGATCAGTTTTTCTGGAATCTTCTTTTTTTATAATTTTCTTACCGGAAGATGGCTTTGAATCTTCATAAACCCGATAATCAGAATAATTTCCAGGGAAACCCGAAATCACCCCATCTCCTTCAAAAATAAATAAATGATCAACAATCTTATCCATAAAATACCGATCATGCGATACTACCAGTAAATTACCAGGAAAATCCAATAAGAAATCTTCCAATACCTGCAATGTAACAATATCCAGATCATTGGTAGGTTCATCTAATATTAAAAAATTAGGATTTTGAATCAAGACCGTACATAAAAATAAACGTTTTAATTCACCACCTGAGAGTTTTTCAACAAAATCATATTGTTTCTTACGGTCGAAAAGGAATTTTTCCAATAACTGACCGGCACTAATTTTTCGTCCTTTGGTCAAGGGAATATATTCACCAAATTCTTTGATTACTTCAATTACTTTCTGACCTTCTTTGATAAAAATTCCTTTTTGGGTATAATATCCAAACTTAACGGTTTCACCAATAATTACCTTACCTGAATCTACTTTTAAATCACCAGTAATGATATTTAAAAACGTTGATTTTCCTGTACCATTTTTGCCAATAATACCAATACGCTCTCCTCGTTTAAAAACATAATCAAAATCTTCAAAAAGATTGTTTTCTCCAAATGATTTTGAGATATAATTCAGTTCCAGGATCTTACTACCCAAACGTTCCATATTGATCTCCAGTTGCACCTGGTGATCTTGTCTGCGTTGGTGAGCCTTTTCTTCGATAATATAAAAATCATCAATTCTAGACTTTGATTTTGTAGTTCGGGCTTTAGGCTGCCTACGCATCCAATCCAGTTCTTTTTTAAATAAATTTTTGGCTTTATCAACAGTTACTTTTTCTAAAGAAATTCGTTCTTCTTTTTTTTGTAGAAAATAAGAATAGTTACCCTTATATCGATATAATTTACCTTGATCTAATTCAATAATTTCATTACATACTCTCTCTAAAAAATAACGATCATGTGTCACCATAAAAAGGGTTACTTTTTCTTTGATCAAATATTTTTCCAACCATTCGATCATCTCCAAATCTAAATGATTGGTTGGTTCATCCAGAATAAATAGATCTGGTTTGTTTAATAAAACAACAGCAAGTGACAACCTCTTTTTTTGACCTCCCGAAAGTTCTCCAACTTTTTTATCAAGATCTTCTAATTTTAATTTAAAAAGAATTTGTTTGTATTGTGTTTCAAAATCCCAGGCATGATGGTGCTCCATCAAATCAAAAGCCTTTTGATAAGCCTCTTCATCTTCTGGATTTTTTAAAGCATGCTCGTATTGCTCAATAACTTTTAAGGTTTCATTATCTGAATTAAAAATAGTTTGCTCAATGGTCAGGCTTTCATCTAACACTTCATTTTGCGATAAATAAGCAATTTTTAATCCTTTTCGGAAAATAATTTC
>JAOZTG010000250.1:2521-3663 GCA_029939235.1 Flavobacteriaceae bacterium | reverse complement strand
TCCTCGACCACTTCGCAGGGCAGATCGACCGCTCCTGGTAGCGGGAACTCCGCTGCTCCGTCACGGATCTGCCTCCGAAGGCCTGGTACGCCCGTCGCTGAGACAGAGCTGAACAGCGGCTACGGACCCCTCCCGTCATCTCCGGCCGAGCTGCGGTAACGACTGCCGCCTGATCGTGAACAGCCTTCGACAGAGGAGGGTTACCTCTCGGTGTCCGTCGCCTTCGTCTTCTCGGTCGGGGGATGCAGCTTCATGTGCATGTCAACCGCTTCGTCGATGTCCGCGTGGATTCGGTCCGTACCGATCACGTCGACGACACCATCTTGCTGCAGGATGTCGAGAACCCGGTCTTTCACCCTTGCCAGGTGCAGATCGATCCCGAGATCCTTGCCGTTGTTCGCGACCTTCTTCAAGGCATCCGCGCCCTCGATGTCCATGAAGTCGACGGCCTCCATGCTCAGCACCAGTCCGCTCAACTCACTGCTGTCCTCGACACGGATGTCACGGATGCGATCATCAAGTGCACCGGAGTTGACGAAGAAGAGTCCATCATCGAAACGAAGGATCATGAGACCCGGATAGGTCTCACCGTCCGGGTGCGACTCGAGGTCCCTGTATGCCTGGGTTCCGGGCTTCCGGCCGAGCTGCGGAATGTGTGGACGTGAAGAGACTGCCACGAGCCACATGAGGGACAGCACGACGCCGATGACAACACCCTGGAGAATGCCGAACGTGAGCACGCCGAGCAGAGCAGCCATCGCCATCACGAATTCGATCGGTTTGACGCGCCAGATGCGTCGCATCGCGGAAACGTCCATCATCCCCATGACCACTGCCTCGATGATGACGGCGCCAAGCACCGCATCCGGTAGATCCGAAAAGAACGGGGCGAGGAACAGCAGCGTCAGAATGATCAGAGCAGCCTGGAAGAGGTTGTACATCTGCGACTTCGCACCCGCTTCATTGGCAACGGGACTCTTCGAGAGGCTGCCGTTCACGAACACACCCTGGAACAAACCGGAAGAGATGTTCGACATGCCTTGTGCCATCAACTCCTGGTTGAGATCGACCGGGTAGTTGTGCTCGGTCGCGTAGGCGCGAACCGCAGCGATGGTGACTGAGAACCCGATGAGAAGCAGGCC
>JAOZTG010000250.1:0-2421 GCA_029939235.1 Flavobacteriaceae bacterium | reverse complement strand
TGATCTTGGACAGCTCCCCGGCCGCGACGTTGATCGCGACACCGAAGGTGAATCCGGTGAGAACGCTTGCAGAGAGGAAGTCCGAGATCCATCCCATCTTGAAGAGATACATGACGAGGTACAGGGCAACGGTGACGAGGACGATGGCCGTTGCCATGGCAACCGCTTCGTCAGAGCCTTGGGAAGCCGTTGCAAGCACTGCAGCACCGAGCACCGCGGCCGACAAGCCAGGACCTAGCGTCGTCTCATTCGAGGACGCGTTCGAGTCCGACAACTAGCGACATACACCCTGACGCAGAGCGTCTGGACAAACGAAGAAAGGCCTCGGATCACTCCGGGGCCTCTCTCTTTCGCTATGGAACCAGTTCCAGTTCGAACGGCACGTAGTCGCCGGCAAGGCCGGTGAGCAGACCATCTTGAATCGTCTCGAACGCCAGCGGCAACGATGACTGCTCGGTGCTGACCGCGGGTGGCCAGACACACTGAGCGTTGTCCCAGGAACCGGCATCGAACGGGTCAGCATCCATGACATGTAACGTGGCGGTCACGGTATGTGGCAATGCGGGACCGATGATCTGACCAGAGTCGATGGTTCCGGTCCAATCGCTCTCGGCTCCTGTACAGCCCATGAAGAGACCTTTTTGATGGACAGCAAGGTCACCGCCGATGAGTCCATCGTCGTCGACCGTGACGGTGAACGTGTTGATGTCTGGTTTCCCAAAGTCCATTGCCATGACGTCGACGAGGATCCGTTGATCGAAGGAGCCTGTGTAGACACCCGCTGGGATCGCTGGTAGGGGGTCTTCCTCGATTGGCTCCGTCGTTGTCGATTCTTCGATATCTGCGGTAATCGTCTCTTCGTCGGTGGTCGCGGTCGTGTCATCTCCTGTGGCGTCCTCCCCGATCGAGTTGAGGCAAATGTCGTAGTCATCGGTGCCCCGGAAGTTCTCACAGCAACTCGCCCTCAGCTCAGGGTCTTCGGTCCGAGCGCAGTACAGGTAATTCCTCGTGACCACAGCGCGACAGTCGTTCCCCATCTCCGGATTCCCGAGAAGGTCAAGAGACTCGCAACCGTACTCGCGATCAGCCGCGACGGCAGCTTCGTAGACACAGACCTGGTACTCCAACGTGTTACCGGTCGGACAACCTCCACTGAGAAGACTCCACATCGCCTCCCGACACGCCTCCAACTCCTCTCCGTCCGCTTCCTTGACGCAGACGGAACCACTGCTCCCCTTGTTGAGGTCGACGATCGTGCGGCATGCAGCCGACAATCCCGGGTAGTCATCCCCACGGCCCCCTGATAGCAACTCCATCACATCACAATCGTGATCTCCAAACGCCCCCGGGTTCGCTACCACCACATTCAAATAGCACTGGCCCAGCATCTCCGCACTCTGCGTCAACCTTCCCCCACAGGCATCCAACTCCGCGTTGACACGGATAGCGTTGGCTTTGACCAGGATGTCAAAGATCGCCAGCATCCCGAGTGCGCTGGACTCACCGGCGTCGAAACCGGCCTCAGAGGAGGCCGTGATCCGCCTCTGCACGAGTCCCGAAAGGTCCACCTCCCACTCGAGGATCGGATCCGGGTCGATGACCCTCGTGGGCTCCGGATCAAAGACGATGTCATCGACAGTCTCGGCAAAGCTCTTGGGGATACTCGCCACGAACACGAAGTCCGACGGACTCGTCTCGTCACCCGTCAAACCCCACGTCAGGCTCGACTCATAACCGCCACCGACCCGATCCCAACGAGCCTCAAGGTCGAACGAGACACTATCCGAGAACTCCCGCGTCGGGAACACGTATCGGTACGACGTACCGGCATCGCCCTCGATGACCTCGATGTCATCCTCAGTGATCTCCGGATAGAACGAATCTGTGAACATCGACGAATCCATGATCCCGAACTCATCGACCCCGAGACCGGCGTCTACAACGACCGTCACAGAAGGCTCAGATGACGGCGCCGAAACCCCGTCATCGGAGCCGCAACCGGCGATCACCCCCACAAGGGCCACGAGGAGCAGCCCCCTCCCGAGTCGGCCGAAATTCACCAAGCTGGCCATCAAGACCTCCTGTATGTAGGTCCATTCCGGATGCTATTGCGGCGATGTCACGATGACGAATCCGTGGCACGTCTTGTGCTCCTGAGCGGGATGATCCATCAGAGATTGGTCTTGACACTTAGATGAGATCGGTTCTCGATGGCTCCGATGAACTCGGACCGGTTCCAGAGTCCCTGGAATCTGAGATCAACCCAGAAGACATTCAAGAAAACCACCAGCGCCAGCCTCAGCTGCCCCACATGTCGGACCCCCAACGCGTTGAAACCCCTGCCGTAGCAAGGGTTTCAGCGTTTATCTCTCCGGTGGAGCTGAGGGGATTCGAACCCCTGACCCCTTGACTGCCAGTCAA
>JAOZTG010000089.1 GCA_029939235.1 Flavobacteriaceae bacterium | reverse complement strand
CTTTTTATTTCTTTTACTATCTTTTTTTCTTAGATAAAAAAAGAAACAAAAAAATTAAGGCTGCAAAATAAAATTCATAGCTACCTTTATCTATGCAAGTGCGACCGAGTGATTTCTTTGTGACCCTCTGCGGAACTTCTCGGTCTTACTAAGCATATATTTTGATAACCATAAATTTTCTTTTGAGGCCACTTCAAAAATTCGAGATTCTATTTAACATAATGTTTAGAGGAGTGAATTTCCCAAAAAAAAATTATCTTGAAACAAAAGAAATCGACTTTAGGAGATTCATGAGCTCCAATTTCTAAAATATTAAAGTGGCGTGCTAAACAAAAATTCAAGGCTGCATACGGATGAGCATTAAGAAAATGTACACTGTACATTTTTGTGAATAGCGAGCTTGCGGATGGAGAAACAATTAACGGCTCTTTCGCTATATTTTAGACGACATAAATTGAAAAGATTGAGAATCTCTTCAATTTTGAGCGAGTTGATGCGTTTTGGCAAGAAGAATACTTATTAACCCATAAATTATGTACGCTTCACTTACCCTATTGTTTTGACCAAAATTTTATGAAGCCAAGTTTAGTATCGAGATTCTATTTTATATAATATTTAAAACACCTAGTCGTTTAAGTCCTCAACTTCTAGAAACTGTTTTATTTGGTTTAAATATTTCATAGCATCACTTTTTGTTCCTTTTTTATAGCAGTAGATTTTTGATTCTATAAACTTTTTTTACTTCTCACTATTTTTACAATACGGTTAATTACGATTTCCGATAAATTCCAGTCATATCCATTAAAGTCAGTTGTATTAATAAATTGAATGACAACTGTATCAATGTCTTTATGGTATTCAGCAAGACTCTGATAGCCAGGGATCAGACCTCCATGGTCGTAGACGTAAATGGAGGAATAGATTTCCTCTCCCCCTTCATTAAACACGGAACCATCATTTAATGCCCTCAAGAATATACCCACATCCTGTGCTGTAGCAATCATTGAACCATAATCATTCGTCTTTAGATCGGCCTCATATCCAACGTAATAACCACTCATAACATCATCCATGTTTACATCGTGAATAGAACCAAAAGTGTGGTTTAGATTAAGTGGCGTTAAAATTTCTTCCTGAATAAATTGGAAATGATTATAACCCACCACTTTGTCAATGAGTCTGGAAAGCAACAAATAATTGGTGTTACAATATTCATAGTCTTCACCTGGTTCAAAGTTCGCCGGCAAATCAAGTGCGTATTCAAGTACATCTTTACTGCTTTCCTGTGGATTATCCCAATAACCAGGATGGTCGGTAAAAATGGGAATACCACTTCGGTGTTGCACCATCAGTTTCAAGGTGATTTCATCTGCATGTTCAATCCTGCCTACAAGTTCCGGAAAGTAATCAGCGAGCGTTTTATCTAAAGACAAACGTTTGTCATTGACTAATTTGGTGATCGCAACAGCGACATATAACTTGCTGATACTGGCAATCTTGAATAAGGCGTGCGGGTCGGCAGGTATTTTGTTTTTTCGGTCATTCCAGCCAGCTGTATAAAATGCGGGTGGTTTGCCTGCTTCGTCTACATACACAATCATTCCATCAAATCCATGATCAATAGCTTCATTTACTTGTTCTTGAACCGTATCAGGTAGTGGTAAAATCCAAGCTTTTACAAGTATCCATGGTACGAAGAACAGAGAGGTTATGCTTGCAATAATAAATACTATTCTGAGTATTCGTTTTGTTTGTTTCTTTGTCATAATGTCATATTTTTTTAAGACGGTGCACTTTTAAAGTACTCATAATTATAAGGATATGAAATCGTTTTGCTATTTTATCACCAAGATTAAACGACTTAAGTTTATTTTTTATCAACGGAAGATTTATTGTAGATTACAGGCATTTGTCCCTTCCACTTCTTCCATAAATCATCATCACTTATTAAATTAGCCATAAAGTGCCCAACATTAATACGACTAATTTTACCTGCATTAAAAATAGCACTTCTAGTAGGTGAAGGGTGTATTTCGTAATCGGTAACTTCATCATCATTTGTTAGCCCATCTGGTCTAACAGCAGTCCATTCTATACATTCATTGTTCTGTCCGATTTTAGTTCGTAAATAATCTGCTGCTTTTTCGTTATCTACATGTGGTGGTAAAAGTAAACGAAGAAGGGCAATAACACATTTTTGTGCAAATGATATCGGTTCATTTAAGTCACGATTGCGATTAGCTGTAGTATTCATCAAAATAAATCGTACAGCTTGCTCTGGTTTATTAGCTTTTATGGCTTCACATAGTCTGCGCGTAGCATCTGTAACGAGTTTTCTTGGCTGCCCATAGATACCTTTCCAGGTTAGATTATGACCAAGACAAGATACAATGGCCTGACAATCCCGACTATATTCACTCATTTCCCTGTCACTTAACTCTAAAATACTTGCAGAGATGATTTGAAGGTTGTCATTATTTTTCCATGATTTTGGCAACTTTTCCGGAGACCTTACAATTGCTTTAATTTTATGCTTTTGAATGAGAAGTTGTTCAACCAAATATCTTCCTGTTGCGCCACTTGCACCTACTACTAAAACTGTCATATTATTTTTATTTATTTAATTTTTCAAAATACTTATTTGCTGTTCTGCTTTGTTGAATTTCCATTTCAGTCCAAACAAAGGTCTTAAGAAATTAACCCTTCTAATAATGAATTCATAAATGAGGTAGCACACTAAACCGGTAAAAGCTACAATGCCTATGAATTTTAACATAATGGGTATTTGCAATGGTAATATAAACATGGCACCTAAATATAATACAAACATATGGATAATATAAACTGGATAAGCCGCTTGACTTAAGTAGCTCAGTATATTACTAGGTTTGTTTAGGTATTTATAACTAAATCCGAAAACTCCAAATATCCAACAGTTTGACTCGATAGCCATGAGATATCCAGGTGTTATGGTTTCAAATACAAATAATCGAATGGCATATAAAATTCCAGCTATGCCTATATACAACCATCTCCATTTCAAAACCGTTTGCCAAAAAACTTTACCACTATAAACAAAGAGAAAACCAAAAAAGAAAGCAAGAAAACCAATAAAAAACCCATGCCAAGTCCGTGCATACATTTCAAATAATTGAGGTTTAACTATACCTATTTCCAACATAAAAAAAACTGATATAGATATTGGTCCTATGGCGTACGACATGACTTTTGAAATTGCGTTTCTGAATTTTCCATTATCATGTTTTTTCAAGTAGAAAAAAAGAGGCAACAGAAATAGTACATAAGCAAAAATATTTCCTAAAAACCACAAATGACCCATATGTGGATAATAACTCAAAGGCATTTTGTAGTATTCCTGAAAAATATACATATGTAACGGTGTTATAGCAATAATACCAAAGATGAATGGCAATAGAATTCTCTTTGAACGCTCAACAAGCAATTGCTTCCAATTTCGTTTTTTTAATGCAAAATAAAGTCCCATACCTGATACATAAAATAAAAGTGGAATTCGCCAAACGTTTAGCATAGTCATGGGTTTCCATAAACCTTCTAATGATTCATCGCTTCTTATAAAGCCAATGAATAGTGCCCAAGGTTGAAAAATGATGGCTATATGATAAATCAATAATAAGCCAATAGCAATTACGCGTAGCCAATCTATATCGTGTCTTCTTTCTGTTGTCATTTTAATATTGTTTTTAGTCTAATTACTGCAACATCATTGCAATAACTGGACGAGTTTTTTCTATTTCATTCAAATCAATTTGTAAGCCAATTGGTCCTAATTGTTGTTGAAGCATTTCATAGATTGGCTTAATCTCAGCAAAAGGCCCCATTACAGATTCTCTTGGTGTAGCACCAAAATTATTTCGAATCGTTTTATCTGCTTTGGCATCAATAAGCATCTGTACGATTTCAACACGACAAAAGAAAGTAGCAGTGTGCAAAGCTGTAGCTCCATCATTGTTTTTAATAGCTAGATCTGCACCAGCATCTATCAATGCTTTAGCAATTTCATTTTTACCAAAAGAGGCTGCAGTAATCAAAGGTGTAGAACCACTCATTGCTTCTTTTTCGTTAATATCAGTATGTGCTTTAATATGTTGTTTAACAACCTCAAGGTTACCAGATAGCACTGCGGCATTAATATTCATTTCTGGTTTAGCTACTAATGTCTCAGTATTGTTGCTTATATCTGATTTAGATTTTGAATTTTTATCAGACTGTGCACAAGCATTTGTTAGTAAAAGGATAATGAATGAAATGATTAATAATGTTTGCATTGAATTAATTTTTAGTGTTTTCATGATTTTAATTTTTAACATTTATTTTTTAATTATTGTTTCTACAAAGGTGAGGTGAAAGCAAACGCAGTACTTAATAGCTATGCGGCCAAATATGTAAAGTTTGAGAAAACAATAAAAACTATGATGCAGGAATATAAATTATGACGCAAGTTGTAATTATTGCTTAAATATATAAGTGCTAATATCATATGCATATGTATAATTTTTTCTAATTTAGACGCAGTAAAAAATAGTATGTCAAACGCATCAAACATTGAAGGAGATTTTATTAATCAGATAGAGTCAATTATTTTAGAGAATCTTTCTAATGAACAATTTGGGGTTTCTGAACTGGCAGATAAGATGAACATGAGTCGTTCTAACTTGCTCAGAAAAATCAAAAAGAATACCCAATTTTCCGCAAGTCAATTTATTCGTCAGGTACGTTTAAAAAAGAGTATGCAGATGATTAAAGAAACTCAATTAACAGTTTCTGAGATTTCATACCAAGTAGGATTCGGAAGTACTTCCTATTTTATTAAGTGCTTTCGAGAGTATTATGGGCATCCACCTGGAGAAGTTGGAAAAGGAACATTGGTAGAGGAAAAAGAAAGTGTTCAAACTCATTTTTTGAAGCGACACCAAGGACAAATCATTGCTGCTGTTACATTTCTGATAGTACTCGTTATATCATTTTTTATTTTCAATAAAAAGCTTACAACTACAGAGGTAGAAATTGAAAAATCTATAGCGGTATTACCTTTCAAAAATGAGAGTAGTGATTCTTCAAACCTCTATTTTGTTAATGGGCTTATGGAATCCGCTTTAAACAACCTTCAAAAAATAGAGGATTTACGGGTAATTAGTAGAACTTCTGTAGAGAAATACAGACATACAAATAAGAGTATTCCTGAGATTGCCGAAGAACTGAATGTAAACTATCTAGTGGAAGGTAGCGGTCAGCGTATTGGAGATCGGGTTTTATTGAATATCCAATTGATTGAAGCTTCAACTGATAAACCTATTTGGGTTAAGCAGTATAATCAAAAAGTTGTAGATGTATTTGACTTGCAAAATGAAGTGGCTAAGAAAATTGCTGATGCTATTAAGGCAAAGGTAACGTCTGCTGAAATGGATCAAATTGATAAAAAACCTACTGAAAACATAGTAGCATATGATTATTACCTCCAAGCTCTTACTCCTTATAACACGAAAACAAAGGAAGGCTTAGTAGAAGCCATTTCACTATTTGAAAAAGCTATAGAGCAGGATCCACAATTTGCGTTGGCATATGCCAATATTGCTTTTTCCTATTACTATATCGACAAATTCCAAAAGCAAAAAAAATATACAGAACTAATTAATAATAATGCAGATAAGGCGTTATTATATAATGCTAAATCTGCTGAAAGTTTGATCGCAAAGGCAATATATTACATGCAAATTAAGGAATATAGATTGGCTCTTCCCCATCTGGAAAAAGCACTAGAATACAATCCTAATTCATCATCAGTAGTTAATTTACTTTCTTATTTTTATGCCAATTTCGTTCCCAATACGTCAAAATATTTAACATATGCACTAAAAGGGATACAGCTTGATATTGCTGCCAATGATTCCATTACCAAAAGTTATATTTATTTACACCTTAGTAACGCCTTTGTCCAAAACGGTTTTATTGAAGAAGCAAACGAGTATATTGATAAGTCTCTAAATTATAATCAAGATAATTATTTTGCTCCATATGTAAAAGCATACATCTTGTATGCCAGGGATAGAGATATTGAAAAAACTAAAGAATTGCTAATTAGAGAATTTCAAAAGGATACTACTCGTCTGGATATTTTGCAGGAAGTAGCGAAATTGCATTATTATCAAGAGGATTATGATACAGCTTTTCTATATTATAAAGAATTTGTTGAAGCTAGAATAAAATTCAACTTGGATATTTATCCTCAAGAAGATATCAAAATTGGTTTAGTTTACGAAAAGATGGGTTTGGATGAACAAGCTTCTGAATTTTTTGCTTCATATGCCGAATATTGCGAAAATGATGAATCTATTTACAAGCCTGCCAGTATTGCCGCTTTGTATTCACATGAAGGCAAAATTGACGAAGCCATTGAGCAACTCAAAGTTTTCGCAGCAAACAGTAATTACCAATACTGGGTTTTGTTATTCATGAAAACAGATCCAGTTTTTAAACCGCTAAAAAGTCATCCAGAGTTTAATGAAGTTATGCAAAAGATCGAAGATCGCTTTTGGGAAAATCATACTCAACTGAAAAAATCACTAGAGGAGAAAAAACTGATTTAATCAATTAAACAATAAGTAATCTGAATATCCATTCCACACACATTAAACCTCCCTCCTACGTCCCAGTTGGTTTAATAAGTGTTTACTCGCCTCTTCTCTATTTCAATAAATAGGTGCTCGTGAACCTCGTGCCTCGGTTTCATTATACTTTTTTTAGAGAAAATTCAATAAAAATATTTTTAAGAAAAAACCGAAATAAACCCTACTTTTTCCCAAAGCAAAGTAACATAATGTTGTACATTAAAGTGCAAATTCAGAGTAATTCCTGTAATCATCCCAATTTAAAATAACTAAATACTTCTAATTTGATCTGAAAGTGAATCTCTTAATTCAATTAAACTCTCTTTTTCAGATTTCTGAACGTTAAAATAAAATTTAATAACTCTTAAGAAACGTTGCATTATTCTCCAATAGAACATTACTATAAATCCTAAAAAAGGTAAGGATAATAAAAATAAAATAGTCCATATCCAATCGTTGCTGACATACTCACGAAACAAAATGATATTAAAAAAATAAAACAAAGGAAAAACGATCATTCCGGTGATCATATGAATAGAAGACCGATATTCAACATCAGGGTTTAGAGCATTAAAAACCCATGCAGGAATTTTATAAGGGATGTAATTAGTGATAAGGCCAAGTATATAAAAAGGGAATAACAGGGTCAATTGAATTATATAGCCCATTAAAACAATACTCTTGTTTTTTTTTAGAAAAGAAGAACGGACAAAACCAGGGGTGATTTTTAAATTATCAAGTTGGTTGAAAAAAGAATCAAATTGAGCTGCTAATTTATTATACAATATTGGATCTTCGTTTTGCAGATCTCTCACTTTTTCTGCTAATTTTCGACGAAATTCAAATGATTTGGCCGGGTCAATATATCTACTCGTCGATGGATCAATATATTCCATATAGAATCTTTGAACCTGAAGAACAGCTTTCTCCTGATCTTTATCATCAGTAAGTGTTATCTGCCCCTCCATTTCCTTTTGTATCCTTTTGGTAAATTTTTTTATTGCTTCTGTGTTATCTTTCTCCCATAAACTTTGATACTCTTTTACTTTAAAAGAGGGATTGATAATAACAGAAACCATAGATCTAAAAATCAAGGAATTGGAATAACTTATAGTAACAGTATTTATATTCAAAGCACCAGGAAAATTCCGGTCTGATTCATAAGCCAATGCAATACGAGCAGTCCCTGTTTTTATGTCTCTTAATTTTAATTCGTTTACACTGGTTCCTTCCGGAAAGATCAATAAAACTCCATTTTGATCAAAAAACTCATAGCATTTTCTAAAACTATAACTATTATCCTGAACCTCACCGGGTTTAACATCCTTTTTACGAAAAACAGGAATAACCCTTAAATAATTGAAAATACGGGATACTATATTGTTTATGAATATGGAAGCATTAGCCAGAAATCCAACTTTTCTTTTAAGCAGACTGGCAATAAGCAAAGGATCTATCAAGGTGTTAGGGTGATTTACTGCAATAATTAAAGGTCCTGAAGAAGGAACATATTCTAAACCAGAAACAACTCTTTTTCTAAAAAAAATAAAAAAGGCAAATTTTAAAGATATTTTTATGAATTGATATATCATGCAGGCTGTAATTCATTTTTTAACTTGGCTCTTTGCAAAATAACAAAACCGATAATGAAGAAAGTCGCCATAAAAAGCATACTATTTCTCATACTTCCGGTTATTTGCTCAATAAAACCATAAGAAAAAGTACCAATAACGATAGCCAGTTTCTCAGTAATGTCATAAAAGCTAAAATAAGAGGCCGTAACCTTTGTTTGATCGGGTATCAATTTTGAATATGTAGATCTGGAAATTGACTGGATCCCTCCCATTACAAATCCCAGTAAACCAGCAAGAGAATAAAAGGTTAATTTTTCGTGTAACAAAAAACCAAGAACACATATAAACATCCATATCACCAATGAAATACTAATTGCGAATCCATTGCCTTTCCATTTTGAAAGGAAAGCAAACAAATATGCTCCTGCAATTGCCAATATTTGCAGGATCAAAACAACAATTATCATTTCATCAGCCCCCATTCCAACTTCCGCTTCTGCAAATAAAGGAGCTAAAAGCATAACGGTTTGAACACCCATACTGTAAAAGAAAAAGCTAAATAGAAATCTTTTCATGACTTTTCTGTCATTAAGGTTATCATATACTTTCTTTAGTTCTCTAATTCCTCTACCAAATACCTCTTTTGTTATCGATTTACCTGTAGGATTATCCTTTAAGTAATAAAAAGCAATTTGAGAAAAACCCAACCACCAGGCTCCAACCAATAAAAACCCAAATTTGGTAGCAGATTCTTTATTGACGAATCCAAATAATTCTGGTTTTAGCAATAGTATAAGATTAATTATCAGTAAAATAACACTTCCAACATAACCCATGGCAAAACCTTTTGCACTGATACTATCCATTCTGTCAGGCGTAGCTATTTCTGGTAAAAAACCATTATAAAATACAAGAGATCCGGCATAACCGGTACTTGCAATAATAGCACATATAATTCCATACTCCACGTTATCACCATTAAAAAAGAATAAACCCATACAAGCTATTGCTCCTGTGTAGGTAAAGAATTTCATAAATCGTTTTTTGATACCTGCATAATCAGCTATACCTGAAAGAACCGGCGAGATAAATACAATGATCAAAAATGAAAAGGAAATAGCATAGGTATATAAAATTGTGTTTTTGATGGTTTGACCAAAGAAGGAAATCATTTCACCACCAAAAGCCTCTTTTGTAGCTGCACTGTAATATATTGGAAATATCGCTGTGGTAACGATTAGGTTATATACTGAATTGGACCAGTCATATGAAGCCCATGCATTTATAATTCGCTTATTATTCTTTTCCATTGATGTCAATTTAAGCCGGTAAATTAATACTTATTAATGAAAGTGAAGAACCAGAAGAAGCAAATCATCTAAATTAAGCTCCATGCTCAAAATATCCAGTTTTAAAAGGATATAATAATGTGTTTAAAAACTATATTATTAAGTCCTTCATCAAAAAGAATTCCTCATACCTTTTTGTAATACTCAATTTCATTGCTTGCCTTTTCATAAACTCTGGTCAGTAATTCTAATCTTTCAGTCTCAGAATATATATTGAAATTTCTGGCTAATTCTATTTTCTCTTCTAAATATTCAATTTTATCAGCTCCTGTAATTAAAACACTTACCGGAAGTGACCAAACAAAATAGAGAGCCTCTTTAACAGAAATATAGTTGGGTACAAGTGGACCATTTGATTTTACTCCTTGTCCATCCGAATTATTTACTTTTTCAAAAAACCTGCCATTAGAAAGTGTTTTCATCGCCAAAACTCCAAGGTTCCTTTTTATAGCAAGAGGCAGAACATTTTTTATAAAGCTGTGGAAATGAGAGTCAATAATGTTGATTGGCATTTGTACGGTTTCAAAAATATCATTCTCATAAGTTCTATCCAAAAACTGCTTATGGGCAAATGGATTTTGATGACCAGTAAATCCAATGTGTTTTACCTTACCTTCTGCTTTGGCTTTTTCAAAAACCTCTAATACCTCATTTTCAATTCGGTTATCTACATCCTTTGGAGTTCTTAGCGAATGTACCTGCCATAAATCTATATAATCGCATTTCATCCTTTGCAGCGACCCATCCAGATGTTCTTTAGCTGTGGCAGCATTTTTAGCTGTTGATTTAGTCATAATAAATACCTCATCACGATATTTGGGTACCAGATATTTACCATAAATTATTTCGCTACCACCATTCTGATATGATTCTGCTGTGTCAAAAAAACGAATACCTCCTTCTATTGCTTTTTCAATCAATTCCTGAGCATCCCTACCTTTATTCAATCCTGCGTGATAACCTCCAAGACCAAGCATGGTAACTTTTATATCTGTTTTTCCAAGCATCCGCAAAGGCAATAACGTTCCCCATTTGTCTTTATTTGTTTGGGCAAAGCCTGATATGGGAAGCATCATCCCACCTGTGAGCATAGCCAGCTGCTTTAGAAAATCACGTCTTTCTTGCATGGTGTTTGTTTTCTATGAGACAATATGATGTATTAGAAATACATGCTATGTAAAGGTAAGGAATTAAATAATAAGCCTCCAATTATTCTAATAGTAAGGTGTAAGCATATTTACTCCCGAAATGTATGGTAGTGAAGGGTTTGAAAGCAAGAAGTTTCAAATCTACCCGTTGCCAAGAGTTTATTTATACATTTTCCCCTTATATTTTGGATACATTAAATTTTGAACATTCAATATATTATCAAGTTCTTCCTTGGTGAGTAATTTTTTTTCAAGTACTATTTCCTGGATACTTTTTCCAGTTGCAACTGCCTCTTTTCCTATTTCATCACCTTTGTGATGACCTATAATAGGATTTAAAAATGTGATCAATCCAACAGAGTTTAAAACCATCTTTTCGGTATGCTCTGCATTGGCTGTAATACCGGAAATACATTTTACTGCCAATGTTTCGCAGGCATTTGATAATAAATTTACAGATTCAAAGAGACATTGAGCAATTACAGGCTCCATCACATTTAATTGCAATTGTCCGGCTTCTGCAGCGAATGAAATAGTTACATCATTACCAATGATCTTAAAACACACCTGATTGACAACTTCAGGAATTACCGGATTTACTTTTGCCGGCATGATAGAAGAACCTGCCTGCATTTCAGGCAAATTTATTTCGTTAAATCCACATCTTGGACCAGATGACAGTAACCTCAGGTCATTACAAATTTTTGAAAGTTTTACAGAGGTTCTTTTTAAAGCCCCGGAAATCATAACATAAGCACCTGTATCAGAAGTTGCTTCAATTAAATTATCTGCTTTTACAAAACTTGCTTTAGTAAACTGCTGCAGATATCCTATTGATAGTTCTGAAAATCCTTTTGCGGCATTTATCCCTGTTCCAATGGCTGTTGCTCCTAGGTTTACTTCCAGAATCAGATCACGGTTTCTTTTCAAATTTTTAATTTCTTCTTTAAGATTTGTTGACCATGCCGAAAATTCATCTCCCAGTGACATGGGTACTGCATCTTGCAATTGGGTTCTTCCCATTTTTAGAACTTTTTCAAATTCAGCAGCTTTTTTATCTAACTGGGTTGTGAGAATATTGATCTTTTCGAGTAAATGATTGATATAAAAATAGATAGCAACCCGAAATCCTGTAGGATATGCATCATTGGTTGATTGTGATTGATTTACATCATCATTAGGATGTAATATATCATAATTTCCTTTTTCATATCCGTTTAACTCAAGCGCAACATTAGCAATTACTTCGTTGGCATTCATATTCACAGAAGTTCCTGCACCACCCTGAAATACATCGGATGGGAAAAAAACAATATATTTTGAAAGATTGTTAAGTATTTCATCACAGGCATCCATAATCATATCAGCTTTGTCAGATGCAATAGATCCAATCTCTTTATTGGCAGCTGCGCAAGCCTTTTTAGTTATTATCAAACCTTTTATAAATACAGGAAAATCTCCTATATTAGAATTTGAAATCTTAAAATTATCAATTGCTCTTTGTGTGTGAATTCCGTAGTAATTGTCATTGGAGATTTCCATACTCCCTAATAGGTCAATTTCCTTTCTTTTTTCCATGAGTGTAAAATTTGGGTTTGTTTAAAACATTATTTTTTAACCTTATTATACTTAGTATTAACCCGCAATATTCATCGCAAATTATATATATTTTATTTAATAAACTCATATACAACAATATAATATGTGTTTTATACAAAAATACAATACCCAATTTTGGGTGTAGCTTTTTTTATCTTTGCACATCTGCTTCGTTACAAAACCTTTGAAATAGAAGCCTATATCTAAAG
>JAOZTG010000088.1 GCA_029939235.1 Flavobacteriaceae bacterium | reverse complement strand
TTATTAAATACCGTATAAAGAACCATAATTTTTACATGCTCTATAATCCGATCCTTCCAAATCCATTCCAAAAGCAGACCATGCACTTGGACGGAAAACATCATCTTCGTTAACATTATGCATATTTACCGGTATACGAAGCATGGATGCCAATGAGATCAAATCTGCTCCGATATGGCCGTAAGAGATAGCTCCGTGATTTGCTCCCCAGTTTGCCATCACCGAATAAACATCTTTGAATCTGCCACTACCATTGGTTCTTGGAACAAACCAGGTTGTTGGCCATGTTGGGTTGGTTCTCTCATCTAATATTTCATGAATATCTGCAGGCAATTCAACCGTCCATCCCTCTGCAATTTGCATAACAGGACCAATACCTTTTACAAGATTTACCCTAGACATGGTTACCGGCATTGTACCTTTTGTTTTAAATTGAGATGAAAAACCTCCACCTCTAAAATAAGAACGAATTGCAGGAGGCCATTTTGTATTATCCAGACATTTTTGAGCTTCCTTTTCTGTTATTTCCCAATAAGGTTTCATAACAGGATCTCCATTTGTGTCTTCTTGTTGTGCTGTTGCATCTAATGTTGTAGAACCCGAGTTGATCAAGTGTATAATTCCATTTTCAGCAATACCTGTAAGTTCTTTTCCTGTAACCCTTTTTACTGCATCCGGGCTCCAGTAAGTACGCACATCTGAAAACATTTGAGCAGTATTGCTAAGCAAATGCCCAAACAACATGGAAACAGCATTTAGGGAATCATTCTCGGTTGCAAATACAAAAGGTTCACGAATACCATTCCAGTCAAATGATGTATTTAACATAGTTTCCGTAAAATCTGCATTAGGCTGATAATCTGTCCACTGACGTTGTCCCTGAAATCCACCCATAATCGCATTTCGTCCGTTTGATTCTTCTCCATGTCCAAGTTCCTTCAATTTAGGATTTCCAACCATTAGATCACGGCAGATCAAGGTCATTTTTACAGATCTTTCCCATTCAAAATCTTTTCTTTCTCTGTCAACCTGTCTATTTTCTGCATTATAATCTTTGCCTTCTATACAATTTTTCTTTGTCCATTCCAATGCTTTTTCATATTCCTCTTTATCATAAATCTCTTCCTCTATTCTGCGCAATACCTCAATAGATTCAACAAATTCAGCACGAACACCCAGATAATCCTGAAAAAAATTAGCATCTACCATGGATCCTGCAATTCCCATAGAACTATACCCCAAAGATAAATAGGATTTTCCTTTCATTTGAGCAACAGCCAAACCGGATTTTACAAAACGTAATATTTTTTCTTCCACATCTTTTGGAACACTGGTATCATCAGAATCCTGTACATCTCTGCCATAAATTCCGAAAGCAGGCAAACCTTTTTGAGAATAACCTGCCAGGGCAGCAGCCAGATAAACTGCTCCGGGTCTTTCAGTACCATTAAATCCCCAAACCGCTTTAGGCATCAAAGGATCCGTATCCATTACTTCTGTTCCATAACACCAGGCCGGCGTTACTGTTAAAGAAACTCCAACACCTTCCTGTTGAAATTTATCGGCACACATAGCAGCTTCAGCCACACCTCCAATATTTGTGTCGGCAATTACACACTCTACTTTTTCACCACTTGGGAATCGAAGATTTTCTTCAATTACTTTTGCGGCAGCCTTTGCCATATTCATACATTGATCTTCCAATGATTCTCTAACACCTTTTTCACGTCCGTCTATAACCGGACGAATTCCAACTTTTGGTAATCTACCTTTTAATCTATTCATAATAATCAAGAATTATATTGTATTTATTTTTTAAAGAAAATTTTCTTCCAATTCATTTAGTTGCTCTTTCGAAAGTCCTGCCGGTTCAAAACCAGCAGACCATGCCATCAGCAATAATTTTGCAGATTTATTTGCTACATCTAAATAATCCCATGCTTTTTCTATATCCTCACCGGTTGCTGTGGCTCCATGCTTTTCCCACAAAGAAATATCTCTGGTTTTAAAAGCTTCAATGGTAACTTTGGCCAGTGCTTCTGTACTTGACAAAGCATAGGGAGTACAATGTACGCCTCTTGGTACAAAAACTCTACTTTCCGGGCACATTTTCCATAATGAATTGTTTAGTTTATCTTCATCCTGAAATAATTCATGATGACTCATCACAATTAATTCTAGTGGATGTGTATGTAAAACCGCCAGATGCGACGGGTTATTCTTTGAATTAAAAAGATGTAAACTTGCGTGAGAAATCATTTCAGAAGTTGGTGCAAAACCTTCCTGCTTACCACCCCAGATAATAGAATAACCTGAAGCATCATCATTGATATATATGATACAGGCAGCCTCTTCTATTCTGTCAATCAAACTTCTTAAATAACACCCAGTACCTGTTATAAAAATAACAAAATTAGCTGTTTCTTTAGGGAATTCAAATGGAATAACATCACCTCTCTCCTGAACTTCTTCTTTTGTAAAAAAAGATGTTAGATTAATTGAGAGGTTGCCTGCATTTCTTTCTGCCCACTCTCTCTGCCATAAATACCCGGCAATTCTGGAAACTTTTTCAATTTCATCCTTCACTTTTAAAGGAATTTTCAAATTATTCATAACCTATTTCTTTTATTGTATTATAAATAAACAAAGTTACCTTAAATTCCATGTACTAAAATATTTAAAATTCCTATTTTTGTATCTAATATAAACATGTATGCGATATATTAATAAAAAGGAAGTAGGAGACCCTTCAAACCAAAGTCAAATATTTACAAATATTAGTTTAAAGGTTCTATGCTGCAGGTACTGGTCGCTTACTCTTTGGGACTGCAATGATATGATCTTTCCGTACTGGCGAATATACTGGAATAAAAACCAGGGAGGGATGCTTGGCTATAATGATAAATTGATTCCTATGAATTCTGATCACGTATATATCATCCCTCCGTTCACTCCTTTTTATACAAGACTTAAAAAAAGGCATATTTTTAATAAAGGGATTAATGTTACCGGAAAGGTAATTAATCAGCTTACCAAAGAAGAAGATATTGAAGCAAATTCGCTGATGCATCTTTTTATACATTTTAATTTAGGAATTCCGTTTGATAATGTTGCACCAGGTATTTATAAATTAAAACTCACTTCGAGTCAAATAGAAGAAATCTCCCAAATTACTTCTCGTTTAAAAATTGAAAATATTATTTTTTCGATAAAAGACAACCTAAAGATTCAGGCATTTATTATGGAAATTCTGTCGAGATTGGAGAAAGAACTTTGGGACACCATTAATATAGATGACAGAGTTTTAAAAACATTGCGTTTTATTGAGGCAAATTTGAATGAAAAATTTAGTAATTCATTTTTAGCCGAAAATATAAATATGGCTCCAAATTCATTTGCCCGTTTATTTAAAACGGAAATGAAAATTACCTTACATAATTTTATACAAAAACGTAAAATTGCAAGAGCTTGCGAATTGTTCGATCATACAAATAATACGATTGAAGAAGTAGCGTATTCTTTAGGCTATTCCGACAGATATCATTTTTCAAGGGTTTTTAAATCATTTACAGGAGTTCCTCCTGCCAAATATAGATCAGGCACTGTCATTACATTATAATTTCCTACTTTCTTTATTTTTAGTATTCAAAAGATGACTTTTTATCCATATGTTTAAATCCTACATATTCTTGATTAGAATGGATAAAAATTAAGGTTTATTTATGATTATATTTGCTTTTCAACAACCCTTTTTTCAAAAAGTATGTCTAAATTTGGAAGGGAGTTTTTAATTAAGTTTAATCAATCTTAAAAATATATTTATTATGATAGAATATGATCAGTTTATCAACGGAAAGTTTGTCAGATCAACTTCAACAGAAGTTATCAAGGTTATCAACCCTTGTACAGAAGAAGTTTTAGCAACAATTCCTAAAGGATCTGTGCAAGATGCAAATCATGCATTGGATGCTGCAAACAATGCCCAACATAAATGGAAATCTTTAGCTGCTATAGAAAGAGCTTCCTATTTACTTAAAATGGCAGCTATTATTAGAGAAAACAGAATCTCACTGGCCAAAACACTTGCTTCAGAACAGGCAAAGGTTATTGGACTTGCACAAGTTGAAATTGATGTTACTGCTGATTATTTTGAATATAATGCCGGATGGGCAAGAAGGATTGAAGGAGAAATAATTCAAAGTGATCGACATAATGAACATATATATTTACACAAAGCTCCTATTGGTGTTGCAGTTGGTATCTGCCCATGGAATTTTCCGTTTTTTGTGATGGCACGAAAAATTGCACCATCCATTATTACCGGTAATACATGTATTGTAAAGCCAAGTAGTGAAGCTCCTATGACCATTATGGAGTTTGCTAAACTTGTTGAAAAAATTGACATTCCTGAAGGTGTTGTTAATTTTGTTTGTGGTAGTGGAAGCATTGTTGGAAATGCACTTTCAAAAAGTCCTGTTACCGGAATTATTAGTTTGACGGGAAGTGTGGAAGCAGGCCAAAGAATCATCAGTGCCACCGCAGAAAATATCACAAAAGTATCATTGGAATTAGGAGGAAAAGCTCCTGCAATTGTATTTGCTGATGCAAATATGGATTTGGCTGTTGAAGCTGTTGTAACATCAAGAGTGATCTTTAGCGGTCAGGTTTGTAATTGTGCCGAAAGAGTTTATGTGGAAGACAGTGCTTATGATGAATTTATGGAAAAAGTATCAAAAAAGATGTCAGAAGTTAATGTTCAGGATGCCTTTTCAACTGACAATCCAGACATGAGCAGTATGGTTTCCAAAGATCAGGTAGATAAAGTAGAGGCAATGGTGGAATTTGCCAAAAAAGAAGGGGCTGAAGTTGTTGTAGGTGGAAAACGCCCTGAACAGTTCACTAAAGGATTCTACTACCAGCCAACACTATTGACCAATTGCCGTCAGGATATGCAAATCGTTCAGGAAGAAGTTTTCGGACCGGTATTACCGGTAATAAAATTCAGTGATATAGATGAAGCCATTGCAATGGCTAATGACAGTCAATACGGTTTAACATCTTCTGTGTTTTCTGAAAATTTCAATAAAGTAATGCATGTTTCTAACGAACTTCAGTTTGGTGAGACTTATATCAATCGTGAACACTTCGAAGCTATTCAAGGATTTCATGCGGGTTGGAAAAGATCAGGAATTGGAGGAGCAGATGGTAAACACGGAATGGAAGAGTATTTACAAACCAAAGTGATTTACGCACAGTATTCAAAATAACAGCATCGGTTTAAGATGTTTACATTTATAAAATTACGCAACAAGTTGGTTTCTTAAACCTGTGTTGCGTAATTTTGTTTCCTATTAAGCAGATAAGAATCTATATGATTTATAGACAGATTGCAATTAAAACAACTAATAATGAGATCATTTCTATTAATACTAATAACAACAATTATTACAACTGCATGTTCAAATCCAAAAAAGGATATTATTAATACAGAACAGGATTATCAAATTATTCCAAAACCTGTAAAACTTGAAATAATGAACGGCAGGTTTATGATCGATTCAAATACTACCATCGCAGCAGAAAAATCTCTTGAAAATGAAGCAATCTACCTTGCAGAAATATTAAGTTCCGTTGCAAATATTGAAATTCTATTTCGCCCTGGTAATGGAAATGGAAAAATTGTTCTTAAACGGGATGCTTCTATTGCCAATGACGAAGGATATACATTATCGGTTGCATATAATAAAATTATCATTTCAGGAAAAACGGCTAAAGGAGTTTTCTATGGAATTCAATCTCTAAGGCAATTGATGCCTGCAGGAATTGAAACAGAAAAAAATGATGTAACTAAAATATCAATTCCTGCCGTTTTGATTGAAGATAGCCCAAGATATACTTATAGAGGTATGCATCTGGATGTTGCCCGTCATTTTTTCCCTGTAGAATTTATTAAAAAATACATTGATCTTATTGCCATGCATAAAATGAATACATTTCACTGGCATCTTACCGAAGATCAAGGATGGAGAATTGAAATTAAAAAATATCCAAAACTGACTGAAGTTGGCGCATGGAGAAACGGAACGATCATTGGTCATCACCCGGGAACTGGAAATGATGAAAAAAAATATGGAGGCTTTTATACACAGGATGAAATAAAAGGCATTGTAAAATATGCAACCGAAAGACATATTACCGTAATTCCTGAAATTGAATTACCGGGCCATAGTGCAGCAGCCATTGCAGCATATCCGTTTTTAAGCTGTTTCCCTAAAGAAAAAACAATCATTTACGATGATATGGGATCTAAAAAAGGAAAGCAGATACAGGCTAAAGGAACTCCAAAGATCGTTCAGGAAACGTGGGGTGTAATGGATGATGTATTCTGTGCAGGTAATGAAGATACATTCGCTTTTTTAGAGGATGTGCTGGATGAGGTTATCGCATTATTCCCTTCTCAGTATATTCATATTGGAGGAGATGAATGCCCCAAAGGAAACTGGAACAGATGCCCGAGTTGTCAGGAAAGAATCCAAAAACAAGGTCTGAAAGATGAACATGAATTACAAAGTTATTTTATCCAGCGTATGGAAAAATATCTGAACAAAAAAGGTAAAAAAATTATAGGTTGGGATGAGATCTTAGAAGGGGGACTTGCTCCAAATGCAACTGTAATGTCTTGGAGAGGAACAAAAGGTGGTGTTGAAGCTGCAAAACAGCACCATGATGTAATTATGACACCGGGGCACTCTGTATATTTTGACCATTATCAAGATGAAAATAAAGACAATGAGCCTTTGGCAATTGGAGGATTAACAACCGTTAAAGATGTTTACAGCTATGAGCCAACACCTATTGGATTATCAGCTGAGGAACAAAAATTTGTTTTAGGTTCGCAGGCAAATGTATGGTCAGAATATATGAAAACTACTGATTATGTAGAATATATGATCTTACCAAGAATGACAGCATTATCTGAAATTGTATGGACTCCAAAAGATGCCAAGAACTGGGAAGATTTTGATGCCCGTTTGCAACACATGGCAGAAAGATATGATGCAATGGGTTTGAATTATGCCAAACACAATATTATAAAGAAATAAAAAAATGATTACTGTAGGACTTTTTATTCCTTGTTATATTAACCAGTTATATCCACAGGTAGGTAAAGCTACTTTGGAATTACTTGAAAAACTAAATGTCAATGTTGTGTATCCTTTGGGGCAAACTTGTTGCGGTCAGCCCATGTCAAACTCTGGTGCTGAACAGGATTCTGAAGCAACTAGTCATAATTTTGTCAATAATTTTAGTGAATTTGAATATATCGTAGCTCCATCAGGAAGCTGTACACATCATGTAAAAGATCACTACGATATTATCCCACAAACGGAAGATGTTGTACATGTACGACAAAATATTTATGAATTGTGTGATTTTATTCTCAATGTCTTAAAGATAAAAGATGTTGGTGCAAAATTTCCATATAAAGTTGGTGTACACAAAAGTTGCGCAGGATTAAGAGGTTTAAGATTAGGTTCGAGTTCAGAACTGGTAGAAAAACCTTATTCTATTATAGAAGACCTGTTAAAAGAAGTAGAAGGAGTTGAGCTAATGCCAATAAAAAGACCCGATGAATGTTGTGGATTTGGTGGTACTTTTTCTGTTGTAGAAGAAGCAATTTCCGTTAAGATGGGTAAAGATAAAATTAAGGATCATTTGGATAGTGGTGTGGAAGTTATCACAGCTACAGATACTTCCTGTTTAATGCATTTAGAAGGTTTGATCAACAGAAATAAACAACCGATCAAAGTGATGCATATTGCTGAAATTTTAAATAGTTCTATCAAATAAACCATTTCTATGGATCATTCTAAAGCAGCTGCTATATTTAATAAAAACGAGGCAAAGGTCAACTGGCATGACAAGGCATTATGGTTTGTAAGAAATAAAAGGGATATTGCTGCCAATGAAACCAAAGGCTGGGAAGAATTACGAGTATTAGCTAATAATATCAAATCAAATGCACTTTCCAATTTAGATAACTATTTGATCGAATTTGAAGAAAATGCTATAAAGAATGGTATCAAAATCCACTGGGCTGCTGATGCAGATGAACACAATAAGATCATTCATGATATCTTAAGATCTCACAATGCTAAAAAGATCGTAAAAAGCAAATCCATGCTTACCGAAGAATGTCATCTAAATCCTTATTTGGAAGAAAATGGTTTTGAGGTTATAGATACCGATCTTGGTGAACGTATTGTTCAATTAGCAAAAGAAAGACCCAGCCATATTGTTTTACCTGCCATTCATAAAACGAAAGAGGAAGTAGATGAACTTTTTCAAAAACACCTGGGAACCAAACCCTGTAATGGAGATCCTGAGTACTTAACAAATGAAGCCAGAAAACACCTACGCGATAAATTTATTCATGCAGATATTGCTATAACGGGCGTAAATTTTGCTTTGGCTGATACTGGAGGTTTTGTTGTTTGTACAAATGAAGGGAATGCAGATATGGGAGCGCATTTAGCTCCTGTTCATATTGCCAGTATGGGTGTGGAAAAGTTGATTCCAAAACAGGAACATTTAGGTGTTTTTTTAAGATTACTTGCCAGAAGCGCTACAGGTCAACCAATTACAACTTATTCTTCCCATTTTAAAAAACCCCGAAAAGGAGCCGAAATGCATATTGTTATCGTTGATAATGGCAGATCAGAACAATTGGCAAGAGAAGATTTCAGATCCTCATTGAATTGTATTCGTTGCGGTGCCTGTATGAACACCTGCCCTATTTACCGTCGTAGCGGAGGGCATAGTTATAATTATACCATTCCGGGACCCATTGGTTCTATTTTAGCACCGGGAAAAGACTTGAAAAAATACAGTGATATGCCATTTGCATCTACCTTGTGTGGTTCCTGTTCAGATGTTTGCCCGGTAAAAATTAATATCCATGAACAGTTATATAAATGGAGACAGATCATTTTAAAAGAAACTTCTGGACATTTTATCAAAAAAACCGTTATGAAATCTATGGGAAATGTTTTAGGTAGTCCGAAGAAATTTGAACAGGCAGGAAAAGCCGCCAGATGGGCTTTAAGAACATTACCTAAACCTGTTATTAATTCAAAACCTAATGTTTGGGGTAGAGACAGGGATTTACCATCAGGACCGAAAGAAAGTTTTGAACAGTGGTATAAAAAGAAAAAGAATGAGTAGTAAGTCCAAAATATTAGCAAAAATAAAAGCCAGCAAACCGGCTTATCAAGATCTTTTAAAAATAGATCTGAATACTTTTGATGAAGACCTTGATCTTTTAAATGAATTTAAAAGAAAGGTTGAAATCGTTGGTGGAAAGGTTTTCTCTGCAAATACAGATAGTGATGTGTTAAAACAAGTAAAGAAACTGCACCCCAATTCAAAGTCTGTTTATTCAACTTTAGCAGATTCGGATAGTTTTAATACTATTAATATTCATGAGATAAAAAATCCGCAAGAATTGGAAGATCTTGATCTTTTAGTGTTACAGGGAGTATTTGGTGTCGCTGAAAATGGAGCTATTTGGATTACTGATGATAATTTTCCCGTAAGGGTCTTACCGTTTATCACCAAACATTTAGTATTGGTTATAGATAAAACTGAAATTGTACCCTATATGCATCAGGCATATATAAGGTTAAAAGATATGGATTATAGTTTTGGATTATTTTTGTCCGGACCTTCAAAAACTGCAGATATTGAACAAGCTCTGGTTATAGGAGCACAAGGTGCTTTGAGTTTAAGTATATTTATATTGAACTAAATATTTTTAAAATTTTAATCCCTACTATTTATATTTATTGGCAATAGCAATAGAATCCTTCATCAAATTACTGATAGCTACATAATCAAAATCACCATTTTCCTTTTTCTTCATCAATTGAGAACCCATTCCTACACAATAAGCACCAGCTTTAAACCATTCTTTCAGATTTTCTTCGGTTGGTTTAACTCCCCCCGTTGGCATGATATTGGTAAATTTCATCGGACCTTTAATAGCCTTGATAAAATCAGGTCCACCAACCTGTGTTGCAGGGAAAATTTTTACAATCTCAGCACCAAGTTCTTCTGCATAACTAATTTCTGATAAAGAACCGCAACCTGGCATCCAGGAAACCTTTCTTCGGTTGCATATCTTAGCCATTTTATCATTTAGAATTGGCGAAACAATAAAATTTGCTCCCAGTTGAAGATATAGAGCTGTTGTTGCTTCTTCCAACACTGAACCCACTCCCAAGATCATTCCGGGTAATTCTTTTGTGGCATATTTCATCAACTCACCAAAGATCTCGTGGGCAAAATCTCCCCTATTTACAAATTCAAATATTCTTGACCCTCCATCATAACAAGCTTTTAGAACCTGTTTTGCAATTTTTAGATCAGCGTGATAAAAAACCGGAACTATTCCTATTTCTTTTGCTTTTACTGCTACTTCTATTCTTGAAAATTGTGCCATTCTTTTTTGAATTATAAATTATAAGTTGTGAATTATGAATATAAAAAATCATAATTCCAGAATCAATCAATTTTGAATTTCAAATCCTTATCTCGCTACTCTTCCGGAAGCATCTCCTCCCATTAGCTTTTCAACCTCATCAATGGTTACCAAGTTAAAATCTCCTTTAATTGTGTGCTTTAAGCAGGATGCTGCCACTGCAAAATCAAGAGCTTTTTGATCATCACCTTCATATGCATTCAAACCATATATCAATCCTCCCATAAAGGAATCTCCTCCACCTACACGATCAACAATATGTGTGATATCATATTGTCTTGATTCATATAATTTCTTTCCATCATATAAAACTCCTGCCCAGGTATTGTGTGATGCAGAGATCGATCCTCGTAAAGTTGTGATCACTTTTTTGACTCTTGAAAACTGTTTCATAATTTGTTTGGAAACAGATAAATATGCTTTACCTTCTACATGACCTCCGGTAATATCAACTCCTTCGGGTTTGATACCCAAAGCCATTTCGGCATCTTCTTCATTTCCCAGAACAACATCACAACCGGCAACCAGTTTTGGCATTACTTCCTGCACATGCTTTCCATATTTCCAAAGTTTAGCACGATAATTCAAATCGGTTGAAACGGTAATTCCTTTTTCATTGGCTTTTGCGATTGCTTCTTCTAAAACATCGCAGGCTCCCTGAGAGATTGCAGGGGTAATCCCTGTCCAATGAAACCAGGTAGCTCCTTCAAAAACCTTATCCCAGTCAATCATTCCTTTCTCTATTTCCGCTATAGCGGAATGAGCTCTGTCATAAACCACTTTGGATCCTCTGCTTATTGCTCCACTTTCTAAAAAATAGATACCAACTCTATCTCCTCCATAAACTATTTTATCAACTCCAACATTGTATGAACGCAATGTTTTGATTGCAGCATCACCAATATCATTTTTTGGTAACCGGGTAACAAAATCAACTTCTAAACCATAGTTAGCCAATGAAACAGCAACATTAGATTCTCCTCCTCCAAAGGTAGCTTCAAACTCCTTTGCCTGATGAAAACGTAAATATCCAGGTGTTGCCAAACGCAACATGATCTCACCAAAAGTTATAATTTTTACATTCATATACTATTCAATTATTATTGGATTTTCAAGTTTGTTTGCTTCATTTACCAACATACTTTCAAATCCACTTTGTGTTTTAAATTCACTATTTGTTTGTTCCCAACCGGCAAAAAAACAATAAGAAACCTTGTTGTTTTCAGCTTGTAATTCTGCATAAAATGTATGAGAAATAGGGCTATTCCCATCAATGGATCTTCCACTTCCTGTGCTTGGTGCTTTTTCCACTCTCTTGAGCTCATTTTGTTTTAAGATCAATGCCATTCCTAAATTATCACCGACCTCTGTTTGCTTGTCAAAAGTATAGATAATTGTCCTGTTTTTATTAGGATGAACAGTAAATAAAGTATCCTTTTTTAAATTGATATTTACAATTCCTGTTACTATTTTTTGATTAGAACCTTTTAAGGACACATCACTTTTATAGCTATATTTACCTTTCCAGATAGAGATCTTTTCAGTAATATCAAAAGTTTCTCCTTCAACATCCCAACCGGAATATGTCAAGGTAAAAACTGCACGAATCGGACCTTCGGTCAAAACTTTAAAGCTTGCTTTTTTGGTATCTCCCAAACGAACAAGTTTTCCATCTTTTTTCATTGCTAACGCTCCGGCACCTAAAGAATTTCCAACCTTTAAAATATCTACACCCCAGGGTTGTATCTCATGGTAGGATGGCGTGTTTGGTAAGCCTACAGAATCCAATACCATTTTATTGGTAGTTTTACCCCAGATATCCTTACCATTTCTTTTATCCCAATAGGTACGAAAACCAACCTTATCATTTTCCCATGATATTGCTTCTGCCTGATATAAGACCGGTACAGAACCCGGTAAGTGATTGGGTTCTCTAACTTCTTCCTTCACATCATCAAAAGTACCATCTGCATTGGCATCCTTCCCTAATCTCAC
>JAOZTG010000249.1 GCA_029939235.1 Flavobacteriaceae bacterium | reverse complement strand
TGAAAATTTAATTTGTTAATAATAATTTAATTTCAGAGGAGTAAATGTAATTGCAATTTCTAAAGTGTTTCTAAAGAGTATTTTTTGATTGAATTGCAATATCAAATAGAACGCATTATTGTTACTTTTATTGCAATTGAAACATGTTATTGAGTATTTACTGGATCTCTGTACTCCATATAAACAAAAGGATATAACGATTAATTCTTATTAATTACTTCTATAAAAACAACTTCCAAAACATAATTAAATAATCACAATAACTATCCGTATTCTTACCTAATATACTTATCTTTATATCATGAAATTTTATGAATTTTATAAACGTTTTCCTAATGAGTCAATTTGTGTTTTAATTTTAAAAAACATCAAAGAACAAGAAGGTATCATTTGTAAAAAATGCAATCATATTGAGCATTACTGGAAGAAAGATAAAAAAAGCTTTGAGTGTAAACAGTGTAATTTCAGAACATCTCTTAAAAGTGGTACAATTATGGAACACAGTAATTTACCATTAAAATATTGGTTGTCATCTATCATGTTTTTCAATATCATGGAAAAAAACATTTCAGCACATAAACTACAAAAAGAGTTTGGACATAAACGCTATGAACCAATTTGGTTAATGGTAAAAAAAATAAGAAATATATCGGAAGCTGATTATTTTACATATAAAATATCAGATTATATAGCTTTCGAAAAAAAATCAATTAATTTAAAAAAGAATAAAGATTTCATTTGATATTTTAAACTGAATATTAATAATAAAATGGAACAATTTAGTTTAATAGAAAAACAAGAATCACTGGATGTTCTTAATTATCAGATCAGGGCTTGTGAAAGATGTAAGTTGTCTGTTAGCCGAAAACACACACTTACCGGCGAAGGAAATATAAATGCCCGCATCATGTTTATTGCACTCTCACCAGGAGCAAAAGAAGATATTCAAAATAAAATGTTTGTTGGCCCATCCGGTCAGGTTTTTAATAAATTGTTATATGCAGCCGGAATCGATAGGAAGTTGGTATTTATGACCAATTTAATTAAATGCCTATTACCAAAGAACCGAAAGCCTAAAATGAATGAAATTGAAGCTTGTGGTTATTTTTTAAACCAGGAAATTGCAATTATACAACCAGAGGTAATAGTACCCTTAGGTTACTATGCAACAAGAACAATTTTATCAAAACATCATAATAATCCATTTTCAGAAGGAATAAGTTTTAAAGAAATTAACGGACAACTATTAACTTTAAATGGAATAAAAGTATTTCCGTTAACACATCCCTCTGCACTCCTTTATAATCCCTCTTTTGAAACAGATACAATAGAAAAATATAAAAAATTAAAAAAATTCTTATAAATCGAATAAATTATTAAAATAGTATGGAAACGTTAAAAACTAATATCGATTGGATGGATAAATTAATTCCTGAAGGATTACCAATAAAATCAACCACTATTATTACCGGACCGGGCGGATCAGGAAAACCGCTTATAGGTGAAACATTTGTTTCCTCCTGGCTAAAAAATGGCGGAAGTGTTATTTTTATGTCCTTGCAATACCCAAATACAGAGTTTGTTACTGAAAGCATCAAACATGTTACCGGACTGGATCTTCAAAAATATAAAGAAAAAACAATATTTCTACAGCTTGATACTGAGATATCAGATTACAAAGAAGTAAATGAGCAACTAATTCATGCCAATCTTGTGAAACCCGATATTTGGGAAAAGGTTTTAAATATTGCTTCGGAAAAACTACCTGATGAAGGGCCCGGAATTTTAATATTCTGCTCAGCATTAAATCTTTTGCTGTTTTCTCCTACCTATGGCAATGCAATTTTTGAAAAAATAAAAGAAACTATTTTAACAAATACAGATAAAACATTTATGATTTCTGTGAGTACATCCGCAAAGGTCAACGAAATTAAACAATTGGAAGAAATAGCCGATAATCTGATCCTATCTACCAGTAAGAAAAAACCTTTCCGGCTATACATGAAAATTATCAGAATGAAAGGAGTCAATTTTAGTTCGGATGAGATACAAGTACCTATTTCTCCAGAAACATTAATACACATGAAAGGAATGGCCAATCATAGCAAAGGAAAGGTTATACCAGCCATTTCAAAAATATAACTTTAATTAAATATTAAATAAGATGACAAATTTAAGAGGAAACAGAGGAACTGGTCAGGGCAAAGGATTTGGCAGAGGCGGTGGCCATGGAAGAAACAGAGGTGGTGGATATAGTGTTGGTGGTTTTTGCGTATGCGCTAAATGTGGTGCTAAAGTGCAACATGAACAAGGGGTTAAATGTACTAGTTTGAAATGCCCTGATTGCCAGCATACAATGGTCAGAGAGGAGTTGTTAAATGAGAAAGATTAAAGACTTTTATTTTACTCAATTTTAAACTGTCAATTTATTTTATTTAAAGTAAGGAGAATTATGTTGTTACTATAAATAAATTTAACATATAAAAAATAATGAAATTAAATCATATAGGGTTGAATATCCAAAGCGAAGAGGAAATAGTAGATTTTTATAAAAATATACTTGGGTTTCAGTTTGAGTTTCAATTTGATTTACCTAATGAATTAGGAGATGATATTTTTGGTGTAAACAAACAAATAAAAGTTTTTTTATATAAAAGAGAAGGCATTCTTCTTGAATTGTTTGTTCATACTACAAATCCAATCAAAGGTTTTTCTCATTTTTGTTTTGAACTGACAGACCGTGAAAATATTGCTGCAAAATGTGAGGAAAACGGATATCATGTGATAAGAATTAAACGTAATGATAAGGCTGATATCTTGTTTATTAAAGATAAAGCCGGAAATATTTTTGAATTAAAAATGGAGAATAATGAAAACATATCTTGATTGTATCCCATGTTTCGTGCAACAAGCTTTGCGTGCAGGGAGAATGGTTACTACCGATGAAAAAAAATTAAAAGAAATTCTGGATAGAACAGGAGAAATGGTAAAGACTATCTCAATGCAAGCTACTCCTGCAGAAACCGGAACGATGGTATATCAGATTGTAAGTGAAGTTACAGGTGTTGCTGACCCATATAAATCTATAAAGCAACAACATATCAAAGAAACAAAATCTATTTATCCTGAATTAGAAAAAATAGTTGCAAATTCAGACGACAGGCTTCTTACTGCAATAAGGATTGCCATTGCCGGAAATATTATTGATTTAGGAGTTCTCAAAGAATTTGATATTGTAACGGATGTGAAAAAAATATTGGAACAAGAGTTTGCTATTTTAGACTATGATGCTTTTAAGAAACAATTGGAGGAAACTAAAAGTATCCTTTATATTGGTGATAATGCCGGAGAATCGGTTTTTGATAAAATACTTATCAAAGAATTAAAAAAACCGGTAAAATTTGTCGTTCGTTCTATTCCCATAATAAATGATGTTACCTATGAAGATGCTATTGCTTCGGGATTAGATGAAGTTTCTGAATTAATTGATTCAGGATGTAAATCTCCGGGTATTATTCTCAATCAGGCCACACCTGAATTTTTAGAGCTATTCAACTCATCCGGACTTGTAATAAGCAAAGGACAAGGGAATTTTGAAGGTTTATCTGATTGCAACCGACAAGTATTTTTTCTGTTAAAAGCAAAATGTCAGATTATCTCAAATCATCTTG
>JAOZTG010000087.1 GCA_029939235.1 Flavobacteriaceae bacterium | reverse complement strand
TTTAGCGAATATCCCAGTTTAATCCGTGCTAAATTAGCTAAGTCCATTAATTTCGTGTTCTTAAGTTTTACAATTCAGCCGGTGAAAAAGGTTGTAATTGTAATATTCAATGGATAAACAAATCTACAATTATTTGTGTTTATTTGTTGTTGTGTTTATTTGTGTGGTTGAGTTTGGCAACTAAGATTGTGATGTCTAACGAATAAACAAATTCACAATTGTCTGAGTTATTTGTTAAAGTGTTTGAGTTTGGTAAATAAGGTTATAAATGAGATGTTCAACGAATAAACAAATAAACAAACCACAATAAAACCATTACTGTTCTCTGTACCAGTATTCAGTTCTGCCAATCAAAGAAAAGCCAATATAACCTCTTAATTTTAATTTATTATTATCTTCCAAAGTTATATAACACTTATAAGTTTTACCATTTTCAGGATCGAGGATCTTACCTCCATTCCATTCGTCACCATCTTTTGAAAGTCCGGTTAAAATATTCATTCCTTCTATGGGTTTATTATAATTTTTGCCTTCACATTTTTCACACACTTTTCCTTTATCTTCCTCATTAACAAGCTCAACAATTTTAGCATATACTTTATCATTTTTTTGATAAACTTCAACGATGGATTTTTTGCTGTTGTTATCATCAACAGTATACCATTTTCCGGTAACGGATTGGGCAAAACCAGAAGAGATCACAGAAATAAATAATAAGGCAATAAAATATTTTTTCATGATTATTTGATTTAGTAAATTAAAATAAATAGGAGTATTTCTTTGCAATTTAGTTATATGGCTGTTTAATTCAAAGTTTTTGTAGAAATTAATATATGAAACAAAAAAAGGAGGTGAATTTAATCACCTCCTTTATAATATAAATAGAGTTTTAATTATCCTCTAATTGCTGCTTGTGCTGCGGCCAATCTTGCAATAGGCACTCTAAATGGAGAACAACTTACGTAATCCATTCCAACTCTATGGCAGAATTCAACTGAACTTGGTTCACCACCATGTTCACCACAAATACCAATTTTTAGTTTAGGATTTGTTGAGCGTCCTTTGTTAATTCCAATTTCTACCAATTGGCCAATACCTTCTTGATCTAATACCTGGAAAGGATCTGCTTTTAAGATACCTTTTTCAATATAGATTGGTAAGAATTTTCCAGCATCATCACGAGAATATCCAAAGCCCATTTGTGTAAGGTCATTTGTACCAAAAGAAAAGAACTCAGCAACTTCTGCAATTTCATCAGCAGTTAAACATGCACGAGGAATCTCGATCATGGTACCAACCATATAATCTATTTTTTCACCTTTTTCAGCAAAAACCTTCTCTATAGTTTCATTTACAATGCTTTTCTGCATTTTAAGTTCTTCAACAGTTCCAATTAATGGAATCATAATTTCAGGGAAAGTTTTAACACCTTCTGATTTTAATTCCAAAGCAGCTTCAATAATTGCTCTTGCCTGCATTTCAGTAATTTCAGGATAAGTATTTCCTAAACGACAACCTCTATGACCTAACATTGGGTTAAATTCATGTAAATCTTCCACTTTTTGTTGGATAGCTTCTACAGAAATACCCATTTCTTCGGCCATAGCTTTTTGATTTTCTGGCTCATGAGGTACAAATTCGTGAAGAGGCGGATCCAATAAACGAACGGTTACTGGCTTACCTGCCATTGCTTTAAATACATCTTTAAAATCTTTACGTTGAATAGGTAATAATTTATCTAAAGCTTCTCTTCTTCCTGCTTCATCATCAGCTAAGATCATTTCACGCATACGTACCAATCTTTCTCCTTCAAAGAACATGTGTTCTGTACGACAAAGACCAATTCCTTCTGCACCAAAACCAACAGCAACTTTACATTCTCTTTCCGTTTCAGCATTTGTTCTTACACCAAGAGTTCTGTATTTGTCTGCCAATTCCATGATATTACCAAAATCTCCACTCAATTCAGCATCAGTAGTTCCTATTTTTCCATCATAAACTTCACCGGTTGAACCGTTTAAAGAGATCCAATCACCTTCTTTAAATTCTTTTCCATCAATGGTCATTACTCTGGTCTTATAGTTGATTTGAACTGAACCAGCACCTGAAACACAACATTTGCCCATTCCTCTGGCAACAACAGCAGCATGTGAGGTCATACCTCCACGAGCAGTTAAAATACCTTTAGCAATATTCATACCTTCCAGATCTTCTGGAGATGTTTCAATTCGTACAAGAATAGAAACTGGATATTTATCTGCTTCATCAGCAAAGAAAACAACCTGACCTGTTGCTGCACCTGGAGAAGCTGGTAAACCTTTGGCTAATACATGAGCCGCTTTGATAGCATCACCATCAAATACCGGGTGTAAAAGTTCATCTAATTTATCAGGCTCTTGCATTAACAAGGCTTTTTTCTCATCAACTCTACCATCACTAAGCAATTCCATGGCTATTCTTACCATAGCAGCAGCTGTACGTTTACCGTTACGTGTTTGTAACATCCAAAGTTTACCATCCTGAATGGTGAACTCTAAATCCTGCATGTCATTATAATGTCTTTCAAGAATTTCTTGGGTTTCATCTAATTCTTTGTAGATCTTTGGCATCAATTCTTCTAATGAAGGGAAGGTCTTTTTTCTGTCTTCTTCTGAAACACCAGCTAAAACAGCCCATCTTTTTGATCCTTCCAAAGTAATTTGCTGAGGTGTTCTAACACCTGCAACTACATCTTCACCTTGAGCATTGATCAAATATTCACCATTAAAAATATTTTCTCCGGTAGCAGCATCTCTTGTAAATGCAACACCAGTACCTGAATTTTGACCCATGTTACCATAAACCATTGCCTGAACATTTACAGCAGTACCCCATTCTGCAGGGTATCCGTGCATATTTCTGTAATATACTGCTCTTGGATTCGTCCAGCTATCAAATACAGCTGTAACACTTCCCCATAATTGATCCCATGGATCTTCTGGAAAAGGCTCACCTGTTTGTACTGTACATGCTGCTTTAAAATCAGCAACCATTTGTTTTAGGTCGGCTACATCCAAATCAGTATCTAAATCAACACCTTTGTCTTCTTTAGCTTTATCAATAATAACTTCAAACGGATCATGATCTTCTTTTGATAATGCTCCAACACCTAAAACAACACCTCCAAACATTTGCACAAAACGTCTGTATGAATCCCAGGCAAATCTTTCATTTCCTGTTCTGGCAATTAAGCCTTCAACAGAATTATCATTCATTCCTAAGTTTAATACGGTATCCATCATTCCTGGCATAGAAACTCTTGCACCTGAACGAACAGAAAGTAAACAAGGGTTTTCATTACTACCAAATTTTGAACCCATGATTTCTTCAACTTCAGCAACAGCAGCTTCCACTTCACCTTTTAATAAAGCAACAACTTTATCCTTTCCTAACTGGTTATATTCGGTACAAGTATCTGTAGTAATTGTGAATCCCGGAGGAACTGAAATTCCAATTTTGCTCATTTCTGCTAAGTTTGCTCCTTTTCCTCCTAAAAGGTTTTTCATTGAAGTATCTCCTTCGGCAGTTTTATTGCCAAAACTGTATACTCTTTGGTTTGTGTTTTGTGATGTTCCCATATTTAAAATTTGATTTTAATTTTTTGTAAAAAATAAGATGCAAAAATAACTATTTTTAATCTTATTATTCCTGATTTTTATCATTTAACAATATTTTAATAAAAACGCTGTTAAATTGGTTTTTAAATTGGCATATAGGTAGTTATACTGAAAATTATAATTAGAATAATTTTTTTAATAATTTGCACCTAATAAATTACCGCTTAGTTGCAGTAAATTAAGCTCAGCAATTTTAGCTGTGTATTTAGCCAAATTGAAATTTGTAACAGAATTTAAGTAGTTTACCTGTGCCAGTCTGAATTCAACTGAAATGATCTGCCCCAATTTAAATTGCTCTGAACTTCTTTGAAAATTTCGTTTGTTTGTTTCCATATTCTTCTTTTCAGCTTGCAGAACAAACAAAGCATTTTGATAGGTTTCCCAGGCATTGGCAATATTTCTTTCCAGCTCCTGCTCTATCTGCTCTTTAATAATTTCACTGTTATCAATAGCGATCTTGGCATTTTGCACCCTTGTTTTGGTTGCTCCACCATCAAAAATATTCCACGATAAACTTAGGCCTCCATTAAGTCCTTTGGTTGTATTGGTCGCTAAGGCAAAAGGATTTACCACATCAGATTCTGTATGCAGATTATTCCATCCATAACCTCCATTAACTCCAATTATTGGATACCAGTTAGATTGGTTTATTTTTAAGTCGAACTTACTTAATTCAATATTTTTTTCAGCTTGTTGTAAAACGGTATTTCTTGCTTTCGCAGAAACCAAAACACTTTCTAAAGTAAGACCAATATTATAAGTTACTGTTGTATCTACTTCAAAATCTTTTTGGATTTCCCTGCCCAAAATTAAATTCAGATTTCTTTTGGCATTGGCGAACTCACGATTGATATTCAATAAAGTAATACTGTCATTATTTACATCAACTTCTGAGTTCAACATGTCAAGTTGCGTATTTTGACCATATTGATATTTATATTGTTCACGGAGTAAACGTTCCTTTGAAATAGACAGCGAAGTTGTTTGATTAACCTCATTCTGTGTAAGTCTTGCTAATTCGTAATAAGATGTAAGTAATTGTAAAACAGTATTTTCAATTACTTGAGTAGCTTGAATTTCACTTAAATTATAAATCTCTTTTAATTTTTGATAGTTGTATTTTCTTCCCATCCCATCAAACAAAAGATAATTCAAATTTGCCGAAGCGTTTAGTGTTTTACTCGTGGTGGATTGATCGATCACTCTTCCATCCTGAAATTCATTTTCACTGTCTTTATCCTGATAAATCCCTCCACCAGTAGCAGAAAGGGTCGGTAGATATCCACTGTTGTAAATACTGGAATTATTTTTTGCAGCCTCCACATTATTATTGGTAACCTTGATGTCGTAATTATGATCTAAGGCAATATTTACAGCATCTTGTTTTGACAACTTTTCTTGTGCAGTACCTATCACTGATGATAGGATGATACTTATGGTGATAAATAATTTATTTTGCATTTTTATTTTTTAATAATTCTTCTTCTTGTTCTGCCAATAATTCTTCTTTTTCGGATTTCATTTCTTTAATGGCTCTTGTAACTTCTTCTTTTGTAGGTTTTTCTCCGGTTCTTAACCATACCATAAACACTGTAATATTGTTGCTAAGTGATAATAATAAAGGCAACATTAATAGTGTTAAAAAAGTGGCAATAAGAATTCCATATGATATAGAAATAGCCATAGGTTTTAAGAATTGTGCTTGTCTACTTTTTTCTAAAAGTAAAGGCATTAAACCTGCTACAGTAGTAATGGTAGTTAAAAAGATAGCTCTAAATCTTGATGTTCCAGCACCGATCAAGGCATCGTCAAATTTCATTCCCTCTTTTAAATTACTGTTGAACTTACCAATTAAAACCAGTCCGTCATTAACCATAATTCCAACCAGAGCAATAATTCCCAGCCATGATAGGATATTGATACTAAAATCATGAAAATAATGACCCCAAACAACTCCTATTAAACTAAAAGGAATCATAATGATAAGCAACAATGCCTGACTATAAGATCTAAATGTAAATGAAATTACAATGTAAATAAGCAGAATAATGATCAAACCTACAGTAGTTACCGAGTTTTTTGTTTTATCTGCCTCTCTGTTCTGACCTTCATAACTTGCGGTAACTGTAGGGTATTTAGAAGTAATTTCTGGCATCAGCCTGGTTTTGATATCATCCATAACAGCTGTTACGCTTTCTTTGGCAGATTTCATATCGGCAGTTACCTGAATTTCTCTTTGTCCGTTTAAATGGTTAATTGCCACCTCACCACGTTCAATGGTATAACTTGCAATTTCGTTAAAGGGAACTTTATTACCAGTAGGGGTAGAGATCCACATGTCATCTAAATTTTTGATAGATGAGCGATCTTTTTTAGCGTATCGAACCCATACTTTTATTTCATCTTGTCCTCGTTGAAAACGTTGTGCCTGGAATCCGAAAAACCCATAACGTACTTGGTTCATAACCGTTTGCAGAGATAAACCTAGGATTTGTGCCTTATCTTTTAGTTTAATTCTTATTTCCTTGATTCCGGCAGGATCATTATCAGAAATATCTTTTAAAATTGGATTATTTTCCAGATCAGCTTTTAAATCTTTTTTAGCAGCTTTCAATTCAGCAATATTATTTCCTAATAAAGCTACAGCAACCGGACTTCCACCAAAATTAGAGCCAGAGCCATATATCAGACTTTCATATCCGTAAAATTTACCAGCTTTATCTCTAATAGCATTGGTAATATCTTGTGCAGGAAAGTCTCTGTGTTCACCAGGGAGTAGGTTGACAGTTAAGCTTCCTTTATTTGTTCCCGGACCAATATTTTTGATAATGTTTTGAATAACCGATTGACCATCATGTTGTTTTTCAGTAAAATCATCACTTACAAACCAGGCAGCCTTCTCAATTTGTGAAATTATAGAATCGGTAATTTTTTCATTGGTTCCTTGCGGCATTGTTAAGGTTATATTTATTCTGTCACTTGCCATTCTGGGAAAGAAAGAAGTTCTTACCAAACCACTATTTAATCCTCCTATAGAAAAAATTAAAAGTGCAATTGGAATCATAAATCCAAAAAACTTATGATGGATAAAAAACCGCATATATGGTTCAAACAACCTATCACGTATAAACCTTAAAAACTGATCTGCCTTTTGATTTACCTTATTAAAGAAAACAAAAATACCTTTTCGCTTGGCATCTTTTCTTTGCAAAGCCTTGGAATGTGCAATATGAGCAGGTAAAATAATTAAAGCTTCAATTAGTGAAACAGCCAGAGTTAGAATTACAACAGTAGAAACATCACTAAAAAACTCACCCATTCTGCCTTCCAGAAAATAAAAAGTTGAGAAAGCAAGAAGTGTTGTTATAATAGCAGAAACAACAGGAGGGATCACTTCTAAGGTTCCGTCAATTGCAGCTCTTACTGGAGATTTTCCTCGTTCATAATGTTGAAAAATATTTTCACCAATTACAATACCATCATCTACCAGGATACCAATTACAATGATCATTCCGAAAAGGGAAAGTACATTAATTGTGATTCCCATTAAAGGCAGTATCATAAACATCCCAAAAAAGGAAATAGGTAAGCCTAAAGCAACCCAAAATGCCATTCGTGCATTTAAGAAAATAGATAGAAATAAAAGTACCAAAAGCACTCCCATTACCCCATTTTTTAACAGTAATTCTGTACGTTGATTTAAGGTGATAGATCTATCACTGGCTATGTCAAGGTGTACATTATTATGTTGCTCGTTGAATGTAGTGATATAAGCTTTTATTTTTTCTGCAGATTCTAGCAAATCTTCATTATTTGTGTTACTCACCTGAATCCTGATAGCCATTTCGCCATTAAAATAACTCCTTTCCGGATTTTCATTCCATGTATCTCTTACCGTTGCAACATCTTGTAAACGAATAATTTTACCTGATTTATCAGCTCTTACAATAATATTATTTAGTTCATCTCCATAATAATTTCGGTTGTTAGCTCTGATTAAAAAATCTTCGGCATCTGTTTTGATCGTTCCACCCGTAATTAATAAATTGGTTTGTCTTACTGCGTTGGCAACATCTGCAAAAGTTAAGTTATATGCCCTAAGATCAATTTCTCTTACTGCAATTTCAATTTCCTGATCAGGGTAACCTGAAATATTGATCTGAGAAATTCCCTCCATCGCTCTTAGTTCATTTTCAATATCTCTTGAATATTGTTTTAAAGTAGCTAAAGACATATTTTTACCGCTAATGTTAAAATCAATAGTAGAGCGCATTACCTCTCTTTTTGATATAACAGGTGGTTCCATTCCTGTAGGAAATGAAGGTACCCGATCTACAGCATTTTTAACATCAGAGAGTACAATATCAATATTCTTATCGGTTTCGACTTCTACATTTATACTTGCTGAATTTTCTCGTGAAACGGAAGTTACTCTGTCTATACCAACGATTCCTTTTAAGTTATCTTCAATTTTCAATACAATTCCTTCTTCCATTTCCTGAGGAGATGCCCCTGGATAAAAAACAGAAATTGTAATATCATGTGAATCGGTTAAAGGGAAAAAAGAAGATTTCATTGATCGGATTCCAATAAATCCGAATATGAAAAATGCCAAAATAAATATATTGGTTGCAACTTGATACTTTATAAAGTATGAAATAATTTTTTTCATTGTCTATATTGGTTTTACTTCTTCTTTTTTTCTGTTTCTTCATGAATTTTTACCAGCATTCCATCGTAAGCACCTGGTACAATTCTTGAAAGCGTTTTGCTTCCATCTGCCAATCCTTTGATAATAACTGTCTGGTCTTTAAAATAAACCGGTTGAACAGGTACCAGTTTTAACACCGTATCATTAACAATATATACACTGTTATTATTAACCAATACCTTACGGGTAATTTCATAAGCATCTTTTTCAGATTTTGCCAAAAGGTCTGCTTCTAAGTACATTCCTTCTTTTAAATCTTCGCTGTTGATTTGTATAAAAACCTTGATTGTTTGTGATGCCTGATCAATTTTTCCGTTTACCCTAATAACTTTGCCTATCCAGCTTTGGGTGTTTTCGAGATTATGAAGTTCTACTTTTTTTCCTTTTTGAAGTAGATCTCTATAAGTGGCACTTATTGCAATTTCCATTTCATAAACTTTTGGGTTAATAAACTCACCAAGTTTTTGACCTTGTCTTACCAAGGTTCCCGGATTTACAAATGTTTCCGTTAAAATACCATTGTATGGTGCCCTGATAGTGTATTTATTCAATCTAACTTCCATATTTCTAACATTGTAGTAAGTTGTATAGATATTTCTTCCTGAAATAAAGAATTTTTCCTTTTCGGAATTTGTTTGGGGCAGGGTAGGCGTGGTTTTATTGAAATCAAAACTTACCAAATATTTTTGCCACTTATCATATTCTTCAGGATAATCAAGTCTAATATCTGGCATAATAGAAGTGATGGAGTTAAATAGATTACTTTTTTGTGCTTGTAAATTGGCATAATGCTCCTCACTATTGATCTTTAAAATCACTTCTCCTTTTCTATAGGTAGTTCCCGCTTTGAAATCTTTTGATAAGGGTTTTAAAATACCCTGAACCTCACTAAAAAGTTCAATTTTATTTTTTGCAACCAGATTTCCATTTGCAGTAATAATGATTGGAACATCTTTATTTTGAACTGTTTCAACAAATACAGTCTTAATTATTTTAGGAGCCTTTCTTTTTCCCTTTTTATTGTTGTTGACCATTGTATAGTAAGAATATACAGCTAATACAATGACTAAAATCCCTAATGAAATACTAATTATCTTTCTCATTTATTGTGATTGTTATGGAGTTTACTTATGTTATTTTGAATTTTATTTAATACTTGAATTGTTATGGTTAAATCATTGGGGCTGATATTATCTTGTAATTCATCTATCAATTTTTTTAAAACAGGAAGTGATGATAAAAAGGTTTTTTTACCTAAATCACTTAAGTGGATATGATTGATTCTTTTATCTTTATTAAAAAGCTCTCTAAATACCAAATTCTTCTTCTCCATAGTATTAATAAGTCTGGTTAAAGAAGTTTTTGAACGATTGGTTATAAAAGCCAGATTATTTTGAGTTTGTCCGTCTTGGTCATGTAATTTTTTTAACACGATCCATTGTTCTTTAGACAGATCAATACCATTTTCATGAAATGTATCCATAAAATAATATCCAGCTAATTTAGCAGTTCTGCCTAAATAGGGGAGTACTGTTTTATCAAATTTTACATTATTATTCATTCTCTGATCATTATATAATTTAGCGGTTGCAAATATAATATAATATATGAATTAGTTGCAGGTGCAACTATGTTAAATTTATCTTAAAAAGATAAATATATATTGTTTATCGATAAATATTAATAACTATTTTTTTTTACTTTGTATTGAATACTAATGAAAAATAATAAGAAAAAGGGTTAAAGTATATATGAAAAACAGCTTTTTTGTTAATCTTTTGGAAGGTATGTTTTGTGATCAGCTAATAACATTTAATTGTTAAGACTTGCGACCAGAAATGTTTTAAGATTTTCATCTCCATTTTTAATCTATCATTTCCTGGAAATCATTCAAGTTAGATTCTTTTCTTCGTTTCATATTTTTTTTATAATATTACATAATTATAAATTACATGTTATGGGTATGGATAATCGTCAGACACTGGTAATTATAAAATCTGTAATTAATGTTCTATGGGTTTTGCAGTGGGTAATTGTATTTAGTATTATTGTTTATGTTTCATTTTTAATATTAAATGTAGATTTTTTTAATTTAGATGTATTAAAAGGATTTAAAATTCATTTTTCAAAAATTGATTTTTTGCAACCTATTTTAATTGAAGGAAAAGAACATATAGTAAAAATGACAAATGGTGAAGGAAGATTGCACATTGATAACTTTGATCAAAGTTTTATTTATATGAGAATTTTTGCCGCGTTTATTGATTCTTTTTTATATCTATTGATCTTATTTTATATTCGAAAAATATTTAAAAATTTAACAGCAAATCAATATTTTATAGCTGAGAATGGTGTTTTGATAAGAAAAATTGGCTTTACAATTATTGTACTTGCAATTCTTCCGGCGATTCTTCATTATCTAACCGATGCCATGGTGGCAAATTCAATTCAAATTGAAGGTGTAATATTAAAGAACGAGTTTGATCTGGACTTACAAACCATTTTATTAGGAATATTGATATTTGTGATTAGTAGTGTTTTCTTACGAGGTATCGAATTGAAAAAAGATCAGGAATTAACTATATAAATTTGTCATGCCAATAATTACAAATTTAGACGTGCAACTTGCTAAAAGCAAAATGTCACTTACCGAACTCTCTGAGCGGATTGGGATAACCATTGCAAATCTCTCTATACTAAAAAGTGGAAAGGCAAGAGCTATTCGCTTTTCAACACTTGAACTTATTTGTAAAGAACTAAATTGTACACCGGGTGATATTTTGGAGTATGCTCCTGATGAATAATTAACTTACTATAATTTAGGTATTTGTATTTGGTTGGTCATAGCGATTTTTTAAATATTATTGAAAAACGATAAAAAATAATTGTTTTACAATAAATATTTTCTACTTTTGTATCTGTATTACATTCATATTTTATTGTAGAATTACTTATAAAATGCCGATAATCACTAATTTAGATGTGCAATTAGCTAAAAATAAAATGACACTTACTGAACTTTCAGAAAGAGTTGGTATTACCATTGCTAATCTATCTATTTTAAAAAGTGGTAAGGCAAAGGCAATTCGATTTTCTACTTTAGAACTTATATGCAATGAATTAAATTGTCAGCCTTCTGATCTTCTTGAATACCAGCCAATTGAAAAAGAAGCCGTATAATTCTCCTCCAAAGTGTTTTCTTATTAAAATATTGTTAAAACATCGAAAAACAATAATAAATTATCGTAAAGCAATAATTTATTTTTATATTTACCACATTAATAATTAATTCTAATTAAATGAAGCGATATTTTTTAGTTATAGTAATAGCTATAGTATTTATAAATACTCAGCTAATAGTAGCCCAGGATCAATATGAAAATCAAGAAATTGAGGCAACAATTGATGTTGTAAACTCATTTCTTACTGTAAAGAATCAAATTTCTTTACCAAAGTATTTGTTTAGTAATAACGATAAAAGCATTGCATTTTATTTGAATAAAAAGTTAAAAATTGGAAAAGTTGAAGGTGCTAAAATTGAAAATTTGATCAATGAGGATACTTTGAACAATCAATATGTAAATAAGTATCAATTGATATTTAAAAAATCAAACAGTCATAATTTTACTATTCATTATAAAGGTGTTGTAAAAGACGATATTAAAAAATCTGCTGCAGAATATGCCAGAGGTTTTAGTGAAACAAAAGGTGTAATTTCTGAAAAAGGAATTTATATGGCAAACTCTACATACTGGTTGCCAACTTTTAATGCAAATTTATTATCAACATTTAATTTAAGTGTTAGAATAAATAAAGACTGGTCTATAGTGTCTCAGGGAGATCGCACAAAAAATGAGGTTGATGGTGATAAGAAAATGATTACCTATCATTCACCTGAACCAATGGATGAAGTTTATTTGATAGGAGCAAAATGGACAGAATATTCCAAAAAATCAGGAGATGTTGAAGTTCAGGCATTTTTAAGAACTCCAGATCAAGAATTAGCAGATAGATATTTGAATGTAACCAGTGGTTATTTGCAAATGTATAATACATTAATTGGCGACTATCCTTATACAAAATTTGCGTTGGTTGAAAATTTTTGGGAAACAGGTTATGGTATGCCTTCATTTACCCTTTTAGGAGAAAAAGTAATTCGTTTTCCATGGATTCTTTTTTCTTCCTATCCACATGAATTACTGCACAATTATTGGGGGAATAGTGTGTTTGTAAATTATGATAAAGGAAA
>JAOZTG010000248.1 GCA_029939235.1 Flavobacteriaceae bacterium | reverse complement strand
AGATAAGATATATACCAACTAGAATAGTAAAATTATGGTGTATTATACAATTCAATATAAATTATTAATTCAACATAAATTATCATGAAACAAATTAATATATACTTGTTATTCGTATTAATTGCTTTTTCTTTCAGTGTAGAACTGTTGTCATCAGATACTACCATCATTTATACGGCACCTGCTGAAGAAATACTGTACGAAGGCTATACTGTCAGAATCAATGGTCAGGAGGCTCCGGTTTACCGTGCCCGCGTTTCTGCCTATCCTCTTAATCAGAGGTGGCCCGGACACCAGCGACCAAAGTATCAGACAGAGTTTGCAGGCTTTTGTTCCTGGGATATGAACGGGCCTGTAACTATTGAGGTAATCCCTCATCATGCAGAGACCATTGATCAGGTAGTTGTTCGACCCCAATCTAATGGGATTGTACCAAAGATTAAAAAAGGCACAATTATTTTTTCTATGAAAGAGCCTTCGCAAATAACAGTAGAAGTGAATGGAATGCATCATGCTTTGCATCTCTTCGGAAATCCAATGGAAGAACCCCAACCTCATCCTGATGATCCGAATGTTCTTTATTTCGGTCCGGGTGTGTACGATATTGGCAAAGTGGATTTGACAGCTAACCAAACAGTCTATATTGCAGGTGGAGCAGTAGTTTACGGTGCCTTCGAAGCACGAGATGCTCCAAATCTCACAATCAGGGGGCGAGGTATTCTGGATGGCAGCCGCATAGAACGACTTGATTCAATGGTTTCAGAAAATTCGAAAGTACCTTTTGGAACCATGGCTCTTTATGGATGTCACAATGCCCGGATCGAGGGAATTACTTTCCGTGATGCCAATTTGTATGTTTTGATGCCTGTTGCCTGCAACGACATGTCCATTACCAACATCAAAGAGATAGGTATGTGGCGTTATAACACCGATGGAATCCATTTGAAAAATTGCCAGAATATGACCATTGATCAATGTTTTCTTCGAAATTTTGACGATGGTTTGGTTGTCAATGCATATCAAAAGCACAGGGGATATGATTGTGGGGAACTACCGACCAGAAATATCACGGCAACACGCTGTGTAATTTGGAACGACTGGAATACAGCTATTCGTGTTGGGGTAGTCTGTTATACACCAATCATCGAGAATATAGTGTTCAGGGACTGTGATATTATTCATGCTTCAAGAATTGCTCTTAACATTGAAAACCATGGCCATGCTATAATCAGGAACATCCTTTTTGAAGATATCCGTATCGAAATGGATGATGGATCATCAGAGAATCAATATCAGTTTCGCAAGAACCAGGAATATTCTTACTCAAATAAAATGTATGTTCCACAACTCTGTTTTATTGATATAAAAAAATCTATGTACACGTTGACCGAAGATTATGGGCAAATTAAAGATGTGGTATTTAAGGATATTTTGGTGTTGGGCAATCGGCCACCCAAATCTTTTTTTAAAGGTTTTGATAGTGAGCACATGGTTGAAAATGTATTTTTTGAGAATCTTAGATTTGGAAATAAGATTGTTACCGATCTTGAAAGCGGACAAATTGAAATTGGCAAATTTGTAAAGAATGTAAGAGTAGATCCCTGATTTTGCATTACTTTTTATTTTAGGGAAATATTGGTCACACTGTTGGAATCTACCTATACTCAGTTAATCTGTTTATGAATATCTGTAGTACTCATACCTTAAGGTTATTGTCAGACAGGTGGGTCTTATGTTTGTAAAACTCATTGAGAGCTTTCAGAGTATTTACAGTTTATTTAGGTAAAAGATATTTATAAAATGGAGTGATTTTAATGTAAAAGGAAAAATTATTATTTGTGTATGAAAAATTCTATGGCAATACTTTTCTTAGGACTAATACTTAGTGGATTATCCTTTCAGAAAGTTATAGCTCAAACAAAAAAATCTACAACTTTAGAATGGCAAAAGAAATATAATTTTGAGCAGACTAAAGAAAAATTTACTGAACCGCCATTATTTTATGCGCCCCATACATTTTGGTTTTGGGATACTGCACTTGACACAGCCCAGACAGCTTCGATGGCAAGAGAAATGACCAGACAGAGATTAAATCCGGGGTATGTACATCCGAGGAATAGTGATGCACCGGCTACTGCTTTTCCTGCCCTCCCAAGAGAAGAATGGCTTTCTTCACTTTGGTTTAAAAGTATTAAGTCAGCAGCAAAAGAAGCTGAGAATGCCGGAATGACTCTTGGATATTGTGATGAATATTGGTGGCCAAGTGGTAGAGCCGATGGAAAGGTTTTGGAGAAAGCTCCAGATTTAGCAGCAAAGTCACTCGAATGGGTTCGTACTGTTGGTGCAGATGGAGAGCAGCTGAATTTGCCAGCATCAAAAGTTACTGTTGCAGCAAAATTATCCAAAGATGGCTTGCTGGCTTCAAATTCACTAAAGATTATAGGAGATGGAAAAGTATTTAAGTGGGAAGTTCCAAAAGGTAATTGGGTTATTTATTCATACAATATAGAGAAATCCAAAATTGATGTTGGAAATGTAAATTATCTCAATCCAAAATTGATGGATGTTTTTATTCCTATCGCACACGAATCTTATTTCAACAATATTGGGGAAGAAATGGGGAAAACAATTCCCGGAGTTTTTGTTGATAACGAAGGTGATTACGGTTCTAAAATGGCATGGTCAGAATATCTTGTTGAAAGATATCTGGAAATGAAAGGAAGTGATATGCGTAAGTTTCTTCCGTTACTTACCGAAAAAGATAGTGAAGGATTATGGGTTAAAGCCCGATATGATTGGTTCGATGTAGTTTCCGATATTTATTCGAGTCAGTTTCTTGGACGTTTAAGCGATTGGTTGCTTGAACGAGATATGTATTACATTTCAAATTTATGGGAAGAAACACTATTACTACAAACTCAGGCAGTTGGTGATTTTATGAGAGCACAGCGCGAAGTTACAATGCCTGGAAATGATTGTCTTTTAATGTATTCTCAAAATGTTCATGATTTTAAGGAAACTCAATCTGTTTGTGAATTTGAAGACCGACCATTTATGACTGAGTTAATGGGAGTTGCCGGATGGCAACAGACACCTTCGCAAATGAAGATGACAATAAATGCAGTTACAGCCTGGGGTGTAACTCATACTGTTCCACACGGAATAAATTTAAATAGAAAATTAGAAACCATTCCATATCCTCCTGATTGGTTTACTGAAAATCCTTATTGGCGATATCTTCATTTGTGGACAGACTTTGCACGCCGTGCTTCCTTTGTTAATAGGCAGGGAAAGCTATCTGCAGATATCCTTTTGTTTAACCCACTGGAGAGTGTTTGGGCTTTGTCGGAAGGATATTTCACAAGTCCCGCCGGAGATGTGTGGCCTGATAAAGCTGTCGAAATAAATAACATATATTCTTCAGCAATGGATATTCTAACTAAAGCCTGGCAGGATTACCTAATAGGGGACAATCATTATTTGGATCAAGCAGAAGTTGTTAAATCAGATGAAGGAGTAGCACAACTTAAAATTGGAAATTATAATTTTAGAGTACTTGTATTGCCACCAATGTTTATTTTATCGCAATCTACTTCAGAAAAAATTATTGAATTTGCCAGAGCAGGCGGTGCCGTTGTATTACTTGGAGATTTACCAAAAGGGTCGCCACAAGTAGGTCTTAATGATCCTGTGATAA
>JAOZTG010000247.1 GCA_029939235.1 Flavobacteriaceae bacterium | reverse complement strand
GTATATTACGGGGTTTTATTTTTCAATTTATTTTCATATTTATTTCTAATTTTGATTAAGTACAGGAATACAACTGTATTGCTTTACAACTCATAATACTGGCTATATCAATAGGTTAACAGAGTTCTTTGTATTATTTTGAATTATTTTATGGCCATCTGCCTACTTGTACGATAATTGGACCATTTTATCATCGCTAATTCGGTAGATATTCTTTGAAGAGAATTAGTAAAATGTTTTTAAAAAAATATGAATAATAAATTTGAATTGGATTTTCTAATTTTAGAGAAAACTTGATTACTATCTTTAAAAAAGTAATTAAATTTATAGAATAATTAAAAGTAGCAAAACCCATTGCTTATACCCCAAATTGATTGTTGACCAACCATGGAGTTAGGCATAGAAACATGTTGACAAACATTAAGAACACCATGATAGAATTCAGACCTCTTAATAATTTATCAGTTCATTTAGATCGCCTTATAAAAAGCCGATTATGGCTTAAAGTAATTATTGGACTCGTTTTAGGGGCGGGATTGGGAGTTCTACTTAATCCATCTACAGGGCTGCTCTCAGAGAATATTAGTTTGCGGCTGGCCGGTTGGCTTGACCTGCCGGGTCAAATTTTTATGAGGCTGGTTCAAATGATCATGATCCCATTGATATTTACATCAATCATTTTGGGAATTGTGAGTAACACATCAGAGAACCTTAAAACCTTTGGTCTTCGGCTATTGCTGTATTTCGTTTTAACTACCGTTATTGCCATCATAATAGGTCTGGCTGTAACACTTATTTTGAAACCCGGCCAATATATTTTTACGCTCGGTGGATTTCCAAATAGTGGTAAAAGTCAAATAGTACCTAATGAGCAAACTAACCTTATTGAAAACATTCCAAATGCTATATCAAATCTTATCCCTAATAACCCGCTTGAGTCCATCTTAACGGGAGAAATGTTGGGCGTTGTAATTTTTACCATCATAATTGGTGTAGCAATTACCCAACTCCGTCAAGAAACAGCAAAGCCAATTATTCGTTTTTCAGAAGCCATTCAGAAAATTTGTATGATCGTAGTATCATGGGCTATGATGCTGGTTCCCTATGCCGTATTTGGCTTAATAGCAGCTTTGTTATCCAGAACAAGCGTTGAAATATTCCTTGGTTTAGGTTACTATATGGCTGTAGTTATGCTGGGCCTGATCATATTAGTGACATTCTATTTAGCGCTGGCCTTAGTAGTCACCAAGAAAAATCCCTTCAAGTTCTTAAAGGCGATCAGGGAACCACAACTATTGGCATTTTCTACCGCCAGTTCCGCAGCCGTTATGCCGCTTTCCATGAAAACAGCAGATGAAAATCTAGGTGTGTCCTCCAATATCAGTGATTTTGTTATCCCGGTTGGAGCCACAATTAATATGGATGGAACGGCATTATTTCAATGCGTAACGACTTTATTTATGGCACAAGCCTATGGCATTGAATTGACCATAATGAACCTACTATTAATCACCTTCACTGTTGTGGCCGCTTCCATAGGAACACCCGCCATTCCAGGAGGTGGGGTTATTATTCTTGCGTCGGTATTACAGAGTGCAGGAATTCCAATTGATGGTCTTATTATTATTATTGGTATAGACCGTATTTTGGGAATGTTTAGAACAGCAGTTAATGTAACCGGAGATCTTACTGCATGCTTAATTTTTAACAAGTTTTATGGGGCTATATCAAACAATAAAACATTTGCCAATAAAACCTAAACTGCCTTAAAAAGGAGTTTAGCTAAACCCTTATACCCAATTAGAAAAAAAAGAAAATGAATAATTTTGATACCTTATCGCAAGCAGTAAATACCTTAACTGAAAATGGTTTTACAGAGGATTTTAAAGCGGAAGAAAAATATATTAAAGCACTGTATTCAAAAAAAGAGTATTTGCCAAAAGAATTGAAAATTGTTGAATATTTTCGGTTTGAAGGAATGGGAAGTCCAGAAGATGAAACAGAACTTTTTGCAATTATTGCAAATGATGGGACAAAAGGAACTTTGGTAATGTCTTATAGTGCTGTACATTTTCAGAATATTGCTTTAATTAAAGAAATAAAAAATCAGTAAATGGCATTTATAAATTATTATAACATTTGAATAAAAAAATAAAAATAGTTATAGTTGCTAATTAAACTAATCCATTCCAGATAAATTAAAACAAGAAATTGATTTTTTAGATATGGAATATTCCAATAAACTTCATGTTTATTGGTTCACCCAGTAATAAATTTTCATATAAAATAGAAGAACGTGGAGGTGTTAGATTAATCATTTGATTAAATATAATGAGTATACATAGAAAAAGAAATAAAAGTTTAGGACTTCCTGAATTAATTGCTATTGCTTTAGGTGGTATGGTTGGTGGTGGAATATTTACTGTGCTTGGTATTTCTGTTTCAATGATTGGAACTTTAACCCCAATTGCAATTATAATTGGTGGAATAATATCCTCTTTGGCAGCATATTCTTATGTTAAATTAGGTCTATATTACAGAGATGAAGGTGCAACTTATTCATTTTTTAAAAGAACATATCCAAAATCACATTTTTCTGCTTCAGCAATTGGCTGGTTTATCACTTTTGGATTCATAAGTACAATAGCATTATATGCTTATACTTTTTCATCTTACGCAATAAGTAGTACAGATTTTGCAGATAATATTTGGATTAGAAAAAGTATTGCTGTAGGTGTAATAGGAATTTTTGCTCTGATTAATATTTGGAGCGTTAATGGAATGGGGAAAATTGAAGATTTAATGGTTTATACCAAATTACTCATTTTAACCATTATATCTATTGTATTAATGAATCACGGAACAGCCAACTTTGAGACATTTATTAATAATATGATTTTAGATGCAGAAGATTTAAGTGTGGTTTCAATATTGATAGTTGCATCATTGACTTTTGTAGCCTATGAAGGATTTCAATTGGTTATTCACGCAATGGATGAAATGAAAAATCCTGAAAAGAATATCCCAAGAGCAATATATTCTGCAATTTTTTTGGCAATTTTAATATATGTTGTAATTGCATTAGGTGCTTTGTTTGCAATTCCAGCAGAAGACATTATTAAAAATAAGGAATATGCTCTTGCAGCAGGTGCTGGAAATATCCTTGGAAATATAGGAACAAATCTTGTCATTCTTGGCGCTATTTTAGCAACAAGCAGTGCAATAAGTGGAACTATTTTTGGTGCATCAAGACTAATGTCAGTAATTGCAAAAGACGGCTACTTACCCAATAGGCTTTCTATAAGAAAAGGTAGGAACCCTCAGAATTCAATTATTGGAATAGCAGTTATGTCAAGCATCTTAATATTAATTGGTGGACTTGAATTGATACTTGAATTTGGAAGTATTACTTTCCTTTTAGTCTCATTACTGATGTCTGTTGCTAATTACAAAATAAGAGATAAAACAAATTCATCAACATTAGTAACAATATTATCAATTTTGGGCTTGGGAAGTGGTGGAATACTTATTCTATATTATGAATTTACAACCAAATGGGAACAGATGCTTTTTATTATAATACTTTATATTATTTTAACACTTGGTGCTTGGAAATATTCAAAAAAAAACTGTAATATCCCTCAGAATTAAGACATTTTCTAAGTCGACAAAAGGTTAATTATCGTCCAAGTTTTTATAGTTTTTTTAGAAAAT
>JAOZTG010000014.1:27536-34542 GCA_029939235.1 Flavobacteriaceae bacterium | reverse complement strand
TTAGTACCAGACGATTGATTATTGAGTAATTAATTTTTTTAAGTTAATTTAGGTACTTTCTTAACTACGTATATATATGTATCAGCTAAATAAGTTGTATATTAAATAAGACAAAACCTCGAAAAGGAGATAATTATTTAAAGAATGGGGTTTTGAATTATTAGAGGTAAAAACCATAAAACTGCTATTCTAACTGCAACTGAATGCAAAAGTCAAATTGAACTGATTGTTAAAACTGATGGAACTCAGGTAAATTCTAATAGAAAAGAGAGGATTAATCTATTAGCTCCTTAAAGGAATTAGTAAAAAAATTACTTCTGATAATGGCAAAGGGTTTGAAAACATCAGCAAATCTCTAAGAAACTTGAAACTGAGTTTTATTTTACTGATCCATATTCTCTCAGGTAATGAGGATTAAATGAATATATAACACAGATTAAACAATGAAATTGAAATATCCCTTTTACTTCGTAATATTATTATTTATGGTTTATTCATGTACATCTAATCCTAAAAAGGAGGGTGTTCATAATCATGAAAAAATTAATTTTTCTGAGGATTGGTTATTTCAAAAAGAGGATTCCGTTGCTGCAAATTGGGAATCAGTAACATTACCCCATACAGCCAAAATTGAGCCATTAATTGTCAATAATCAATGGCAAGGCAATTGTTGGTATAGGAAGAAATTTAAAATATTACCCAAACATAAAAACAACCACATAGCACTTTACTTTGAGGGAGCTATGCATACAGCTGAAGTATGGGTTAACGGAAAAAAAGTAGCAATTCATAAAGGTGGATACCTGCCGTTTTATGTTGAAATAACTAATGAAGTATACTTTGATAAAGAAAACCTTATCATTGTTAAATTAAATAATGAAGATGATAAACAGGTACCACCAGGAAAACCTATGCTAGGTTTGGATTTTAATTATTATGGAGGTTTATATCGAAATGTAAGTCTTATCATAAAGGATAAAATTCATATTACAAATTCCATTGAAATTGATAAGATTGCTGGAGGAGGAATTTCTATTAATACAACTAATGTTAGCAGTAATTCAGCAACTATTGATATGACATTGGATATTATAAATCAATCAAACACTGATAATCTATTACAAATCAAAAGCACCATATACAGCCCATTAGGGAAGATAGTAACATCGCAAGTAAGTAAAAATAAAACTGTGGAGGCTTCAAATATTGGATCATTTAATACGCATGTTACTATCGAAACTCCTATTTTGTGGAGTCCTGAAAATCCTAAATTATACTTGATCAAAGTTGAGGTTTTAAAAGCTAATAAGATCATTGATTCTGAAAGTGTAAATTTTGGAATTCGCTCAATAAAATTTGATAAAAATGGCTTTTACTTAAATGGAGAAGCGTATAAATTAAGAGGAACCAACAGGCATCAAGAATATCCATACATAGGGTATGCATTATCTGATAATGCACAATACCGTGATGCATGGAAAATAAAACAAGCAGGGTTTAATTTTGTGAGATTATCACACTATCCACATTCTGAATCGTTTATGGATGCCTGCGATGAATTAGGATTAATGGTTATGGATGCAATTCCTGGTTGGCAATTTTTTGGTGATGAAGTATTTCAAGAAAATTGTTATAAGGATATACGTCAATTAGCCCGTAGGGATAGAAACCACTCTTCAGTTATTTTATGGGAAGCCTCTTTAAACGAATCTGCTATGACGGAAGAATTTATGAATAAAGCCCATGCAATTGTACATGAAGAATTACCAGGAGAAGGTATTTATACCTGTGGATGGTTAGATTACGCATACGATGTATTCATTCCCGCAAGACAACATGCTAAGGCACCCAATTATTGGAAAAAACACAATAATAATAGACCATTGTTTATAGCAGAATATGGTGATTGGGAGTACTACGCTCAAAACGCAGGATTTAACCAAACAGCTTATGGAAACTTAAAAGAAAACGAACGTACCTCACGCCAATTGAGAGGATATGGGCAAATACGATTAGGGCAACAGGCATTAAATTATCAAGAATCACATAATGACAATTTATTCAATTCAGCAGCAGGAGATGCCAATTGGTTGATGTTTGACTATAATAGAGGTTACGCACCAGATATTGAAAGTTCTGGTGTTATGGATATTTTCAGACTTCCAAAATTTGCTTATTATTTTTACAGTAGCCAAAAAGAATTAGATATTGAAAACTCCGTGTTATTTATAGCAAATTATTGGAATGATCCAGCCTATAATACTGTAAAAGTGTATAGTAATTGTGATGAAGTAGAACTGTGGTTAAATGATAAATTGGTTGAAAAAAGAAAACCTGATACAGATCGAAATTCTATTAATTTGGTGCATCCTCCATTTACTTTTAAAAATATCTCTTATCAAAAAGGAACCTTAACTGCAAAAGGATATATTGATGGAGAATTTGTCTCTAAAACTTCGAGAAATACCCAAGGTACACCAGCAAAAATACAGATCAGTATTGATGAATCTAATAAAGCATTAAAAGCAAATTGTAATGATGTTATTTTTGTTTATGCTAAAATAGTAGACAAGCTAGGGCATTTTGTACCATCAGCCTCTAACAAAGTAAATTTTAAAGTTGAAGGAGATGCAGAATTGATTGGAGATAACCCTACAATTTCTGAAGCAGGAATTGCTAGTATTCTTTTAAAGGTTGGAAAGACCTATGGCGAAATAAAAATTACTGCCTATTCCAAAAATCTAATAACAGAAAGTATTGATATTAATGTAATTAAAATTAATAAGTAATGAAGAAAGCTGTAATCCTCTTTTGTATTTATCTTTGCATTTCGATAACAATGCTTTCACAATCTATTGCGGTTACTTCATTTAACGCAAACCCAGTAGAAGTTAATCCTTTAATTGGAGGTAGTTTAACAACTAATTTTGAGTACACAAGCGAAGCGGGTTCATCAGGTAATCATATATATGGTAAAAATAAAATCAGATGCCGGTATGACTACCAGACGATTGATTATTGAGTAATTTTTTTGAGTTTTATGTAATTAAAAAGGATTTTGCTTTGATGGCAAAATCCTTTTTTTTTCTGTTTTCGTCAATGGGACACCCTGATTAAAAATCAGATCAATCAAACAAATATCCCTATTTTTTATGATTTGTTCTGTTTTCAAAGATGAAAAAGAACCAAAAAATCTTTCCCTAAAGGAGGATTTTGCTTCGCATCGGTCACCGATAAGATAATGTATTATGGAATTATCAAAGAGATTATTATCCCCTCAATTCTTGTCTATTATATGTTTTTGGTGACCTAAATCTGCCTTTAGGTTCGATCACATCATACATTTTGATTACGACATAATTGATAGTGTTTACTGCTTTTTTTTGAAAATTATATTTAAAAAAACGAATTATGATTTGATGGTGCTGACCACAGTGATAGGACAAAGCGTTAAAAAAATATCCTGAGGATAATTTTAGTGAACGAGCCAGGAGGCGAAAAGCCTTTAAAGGAAGAGATTTTTTTGTTTCTTTTTTTTATCCAAACTGCGAAGCACATCACGAATTCAAAAACCAATAAGAGATGGATGAGTAAAAAAGAGAAGGAAATTATTTCTAATAAATATTAAAATTATATTTATGATCTCAGTACTAATGATTCCGATTTAATTACTGTTTATTGTTAAATTCTAAAAACTAAACATCTTTTAAAACTGTTATCTGTATCTTTCTTATTTTTGCTTGAAATAATCAATTGATATTTGTGATGAAAAAAATCTATTATTTAAAAACCTGTGATACTTGTAAAAGAATATTAAAAAGCATCCCTCTTGAAGGGTTTGTCTTACAGGAAATTAAAACAGAGCCTATAACAGTTGATCAGTTGGAAGAGATAAAAAATCTCTCAGGCAGCTATGAATCTCTTTTTAGTAGAAGAGCTAAAAAGTATAAGGCAATGGATCTGAAAAATGAAAATTTATTGGAAAAAGATTACAAACAATTGATCTTAGAAGAGTACACTTTTTTAAAACGACCGGTAATTATGATGGATAAAAAGATTTTTATCGGCAATAGTAAAAATAACATAGAGCATTTAGATCAATATTTTGAAAATAAATAAGTACATTTAAAAGTTGATTCATTGAATTAAAAGTTCAATTATATTTGATAAAATTGTATTGATGAAAGGAAAATACAAAATATTTATAATTTTAATAATCAGTATTGTACTGTTTTTTATTGGAACAAGATCTTTTACTAATTATATTGAGGGTAAAATTACCAATGCTATAAATCAGAGTAATTCAAATTTATATATTACAAATGTTGAAAAGGTAGATTTCAAATTATTTGGTAGATCTTTGATATTTAAAGATATATTTTACGGCCCATACTCCAATATTAGTCCCGATTCCATCCAGCAAATAATAATAAATGACAGTGTGCAAAAAGTCACTATTGCATCTGTAAAAATTAATAATATTCATTATTTAGACTATATTTTAGATAGATTTATAAGAATTGGGCAAATTGAAGTTAATGATGTATTTATCGAAAGAACCAATGAAAAAAATAAGGATACAACACAAGTAAAGCCGATAAAATTAGATTCTATTTATATCGATAAACTTAATGGTTTTGAAATAGAGAGATTTGATTTTAATAATATTCAATATACAGTTGTTGATTCTATCAGCCATGAAATTATTTTTGATCACAAACCAACCAGTTTTAATCTGGATGGCTTTCAGCTTAAAAAAGTCCATGGCCAATTATTTAAAGTTGAATTAAATGATAAAATTTTCGAAATTTATGATATTGAATTAGATGTTGCTCAAGAGAATTACAAGCTCTCTATTGGTGAAATTAGTTTGAATACCAAAACATCTGATATTCAGATCAAAGATCTAAAGTTTGAACCAGAAGAAGATAGGGTTGTCTTGGCAGAAAAATTTAAGTATAATGATGCAATAAAGAATTTTAATATTGACCTGATACATTTATATCAAATTAATTTAACCAAATTATTAAAAAATCAAGGAATATTTATTGACAGTATTTTAGTTTCTAAAGGAGTATTTGATTTTTATAAAGACAAAAGAAAACCTTTTAATGAGAAACTTGTAAAAAAACTTCCTCATGAGCTTCTTAAGGAAATGATCATACCAATTAGTATTGATCATATTTCTTTTGATGATTGTCAGATAAAGGCTGAGAATCGTTTCCCTCACAAGGATCTTCTAATGAAATTATCTATGAATAGTGTTTATGGTCAAATTAAGAATATATCTAATTTAAAAGATCAGGCTAAAATCCCATTAAAAATTCATATGGACGCAAAGTTGATGAATAAAGGGCATTTAATAGTTGACGTTAAGTTTCCCATGGATGATCCACATTATAATTTTTATTTTGGTGGAAGTCTGGGTAAGTCAAAATTTAGATATTATGATGATATTATTTATCCGGCACTTGGATTAAAAGTATTAAAAGGTGAGTTGGATCATTTATCTTTTAGTGGAAAGGGTAATAATTACTCGGCTAACGGAACAATGAGAATGCTGTACCATGATCTGGATGCAACTGTATACAAAAAGGATTCAAATGAGAAAAGTCAATTTTTAAGCTGGGCAATAAAAACAGTTCTACATAACTCAAATCCTGTAAAACGTAAGGATGTAAGAGTGGCAACAATGTATCACAAGCACGAAAAACATATAGGCTTTGTAGGTTATTTGTGGAAAACACTTCAAAGCGGTATCGTTAATACATTAGCTCCAACAGGGAACAAAACTTCCAAAAAAGCAAATAAAATAATTGAAAAAAGAAAAAGAAAAGAAGCGAAGAAAAAATAATCTTAGGTCAGTAAAATCTTAAAACCAATTTATTTTATCAACCCGATATAAAATTACTATTTCTTATATAACATCGGATTCAGATCGTCATCGTTATACATTTTCATTTGCTTATATACTTTCATGTATTTTTTACCTTCTGAAATATCTCTGATCAAATCATCTATTGCAGTAGAAAGATCTTCACGTTGCTCCAGTAAAACCTTGAGTTTTGTATTACAGGCATTTCTGTGCTCTGTGCTGGCGGTTTCCCTTTTAGCCTCTTCACGCATATGATAAATTTTAAGGGCTAAAATTGACAATCTGTCAATTGCCCATGCCGGACTTTCGGAATTGATCGTTGCATTTTTATCACTTTTTACATTTGTATATTTTTCTAAAAAATAAGAATCAATATATTCTACCATATCAGTTCTATCCTGATTGGATGCATCAATTTTTCTTTTTAGAACAAGTGCTTCAACCGGATTGATATCTGGTACCCGAATGATATCTTCATAATGCCATTGTACTGTATCGATCCATGATTTACGATACAATAAATGCTCTAAAATATCATTGGGATATGGGTTTTCAAAAGCTTGATCTACTTTATCAATAAGATGGTATTTCTCTATTACATTGTCAAAAATTCGATTGTATTCCAATGCGTTCATAGTAATCAAATTATAAATATTTCCTTTCAATTATTACTAAAAATCTTTCAACAAGATCTTCTTTTCCATTCCAGTTGTATTTTGACTTTACAGTGTAATTTATAAAATCAAAAGCCTCTTTTTTACTATTAAAATCATTTAAAGTACCCAACACTTTGTTAAAATCTGACTGACTAAAATTAAACAAATTGTTTACAAAAGCTATTCGGTCATTCAAACCAATTTTTATAGTGCTACTCAGTAATTTATCATGAAGAGAAAGTTGTTTTGAATCTTTTTCTGGACTTTTATTTAATTTCTTTCTTTGAATTTTTTCAACTCTTTTTCTTTCGAAGAATCTTTCTGTTTCTTCTATGGTAACGGTATCTTTAAATTCCTCTTTTTGACTCATATCTTCTTTGATGGAATCAAATGTTGGAATAAAGAGATCTTCTAAGTTTAGTGGGGTTTCTGTCTCTAATTCCTGTTCAGGAATATCAGATTTCAGAGATTCTGC
>JAOZTG010000014.1:0-27436 GCA_029939235.1 Flavobacteriaceae bacterium | reverse complement strand
GTGGGGTTTCTGTCTCTAATTCCTGTTCAGGAATATCAGATTTCAGAGATTCTGCATTGTCAATAGGGTTGGGTATTTTTTCTTTTTCAGATTCCAGAGGAGGTTTTGAATAATCAAAATTCAAATTTTTATTCTCTTCTTTTTCTTCAGATATTTTTAATTGATTCTGATGCTCTAATATCGTTAGTTTTTCAAAAAGTTCTAAAGTTTTTTCACGTAATTCAATAACCCCTTCGCCTTCATTTAATTGAAGGATCTCCTGAGCCAGTTTCTTTAAATCATCTATCAAACTCTTTGGCATACGCAAAAAATTAATTTAAACCCTTTCTTTTGTGTAAAATACAAAATTAACATTTTCAAAAGAATATTCTACTAAAGAATTTCATTACTTTTGTTTTATAAAAGAAATATAAGATTTTCTTAACAATTTGACCTTAATTCTAAACACCATAGATTTTTGATCTTTAAATAATAATATGTTTTTAGAAAACACTGTAAATTATACTGAAAAATTTGGCTGGATCGAAGTGATCTGTGGCTCTATGTTCTCCGGAAAAACGGAAGAGTTGATTCGCAGACTTAAACGAGCTCAGTTCGCCAAGCAAAAGGTGGAGATTTTTAAACCGACGGTTGATACGCGATATTCAAATGATTTGGTGGTATCACATGATGAATCAGAAATTCGTTGTACGCCGGTTCCTGCTTCGGCTAATATTAGTTTATTGGCTAGTGATATTGATGTGGTTGGTATTGATGAAGCGCAGTTTTTTGATGACGAGATCGTACATATTTGCAATGATCTTGCAAATCAAGGTGTTAGAGTGATTGTTGCAGGGTTGGATATGGATTTTCAAGGAAATCCTTTTGGGCCAATGCCTGCATTGATGGCTACTGCCGAATACGTTACGAAAGTACATGCAGTTTGTACTAAAACAGGAAATTTAGCACATTTTAGTCATCGAACGGTGCCTGATGATAAATTGGTTCTATTGGGAGAAGTGCAGGAATATGAGCCTTTGAGCAGAGCCGCTTACTACAAAGCAATACAAAAAGAAAAAGAGATTAAAAAAGCCGAAAAAAATGAGCAATAATCCTACGGTTTTAGAAATTGATGCCGGTGCCATTAAACATAATCTTCACTATTTTAGATCAAAGTTAAAAGAGTCGACCAAACTATTGGTAGTGATCAAAGCATTTTCCTATGGGAGTGATTCTATCCTTGTTGCAAAAATTCTTGAACAGCAAAATGTAGATTATCTGGCAGTTGCTTATGCAGATGAAGGAATTGCTCTGCGAAAAGCAAATATAAAACTACCTATTCTTGTTCTACATCCTCAAATCGAAAATTTTGAGAAGATCATATCTTATGATCTGGAACCAAATTTATATAATTTTAGGACAGTAAGTGCTTTTTCATCTATGATTAAAAGATCCGGAAAAAAGAATTATCCAGTCCATATCAAGATTAATTCCGGAATGAACCGATTAGGTTTTAAAGAAGAAGATATTCCGCAGTTAAAATTGGATATAAAGAACTATGATAATTTAGATATCATTTCATTCTATTCTCATCTGGCAGCAAGTGAAGACCCAAAAGAGAAAGATTTTACTAAACAACAAATTGATTTGTTTGATGCGACCAGCTCTTCATTAAGAAGTATTCTTCCCAATATCCCATTAAGGCATATTTCAAATACTTCTGGAATTATCAATTACCCCGAAGCTCAATTTGATATGGTAAGATTGGGCATTGGTTTATATGGTTTTGGAAACGACAAAAAAGCAACATCTATATTAAAGAATGTTTGTAATTTAAAAACGAAAATATCTCAAATTCAAAATATTTCAAAGGGAGAAACGGTTAGTTATAACCGAAAATTTACAGCAAAAAATCCTGCAAAAATTGCAATTTTACCAATTGGTTATGCTGATGGTGTCAACAGAAATTTAGGAAACGGAATTTCATCTGTGTATATTAACAAACAAAAGGCAACAATTGTTGGAACTATTTGTATGGATATGATGATGATAGATGTAACTGATATAGATTGCAGCGAGGGAGATGAAGTGGTTATTTTTGATCATCAGGATCATATTTTAGAATCTGCGAAAAAAACAACTACCATTTCGTATGAGATACTTACTTCCATTTCTCAACGGGTAAGGAGGAAGTTAATTAATTGATTTTATAGTATATTTGTTTTTCACTAATCCAAAATTATATTTATATGTTAAAAGAGTTTAAAGAGTTTGCACTAAAAGGTAGTTTACTTGATATTGCAGTAGGTTTTGTAATGGGTGCTGCATTTAAAAGTGTAGTAACATCATTTACAGCCGGAATTGTTTCTCCGTTAATTGGTTTATTGTTCAATGCTGATCTTAAAGATCTGAAATGGATTGTAAAAGAAGGTGTTGCAAATGCCGAAGGTAAAGTAGAAGGTACCATTGCTGTTCTTTATGGAGAATTTATTACGACCATAATTGATTTTATTATTGTTGCTTTTGTGATGTTTTTGATTGTTAAAGCGGTAAATAGTATGAAAAGAAAAGAGGAAGAAGCCCCTGCTGCTCCAAAAGGACCAACGCAGGAAGAGTTATTGGTTGAAATTAGAGATCTGTTAAAAAAATAGAACACTTTAATGTGTCTGTAAAAACTAAAGGGTTTCATTGTAAAAATGAAACCCTTTTTTGCTTGTTATGCAGTTAATTGATAAAATCAATTAACTTTCAAAATAATTTATTTCATAAGTTAAATCAGCAAATTGTCTAAACATTTCACTCACTCCGCAATAGCGTTCCTGAGATAATTTTACAGATTTTTCAATTTTATCTTTTTGAAAATCACTACCATAAAAGTTGTAGGTTATATGTACTTTATGATAATATTTTGGATGAACATCCGTAAGTTCTCCACTTACATTAATAGTAAGATCCTTTACTTCAGCCCTCATTTTTTTTAATAATGAAACAACATCCAATCCCGAACAACCGGCTAAAGATGTTAACATTAATGCTTTAGGACGAACTCCGTTGTTTTCCCCGCCTACATCTTCTGCTGCGTCAATATTAAAACTACCACCAACGTTATCAGCATTAAAAAGCATTTTTCCTTTCCATTGTATATTTACTTGTTCTGCCATATCAATATTAAATTTTATAATTATTAAGGTGGCGAAAATACAATTTTTTTTTGAGAAATTTTTTATGAAAAATTCTCAAATGGAGAGTGAGCCAAAATGGATAGTTGAACTAATTATGATGTGTTGAGTTGCATATAGGAATAATACCCTCACAGGTATCATAATTCTATGTATTTAGATGATGCTATCTCTTTTTATAAAACAATTGTTTTATAGTTGTTATTAGATAATTTTACACCAGTTCCTTTTAAATTAGAATAAGAGATCTTACCCGATTCTATATTAACACCATCGGCAATATCTTCTGATAATAGCATTGCTCCGTCCATATCAACATAATCTAATTCTGGCAATAAATGTGCTATTGCAGAAATTCCAATAGAAGATTCGGTCATACAACCTACCATTTTGTTCATGCCAAGTTCTTGCGCCTTTTTTAGCATACGTCTTGCAGGAGTGAGACCGCCACATTTAACTAGTTTGATATTGATTCCATGAAAATGATCATGACATTTTTCTACATCAGCCTCTACCTGACAACTTTCATCGGCAACAATTGGTAAAACAGATTCTAAAAATACTTTTCTGGCACCCTCCCAGTCTTCGGCAGGTAATGGTTGCTCCAAAAATTCAACCCCCAATTTTTTTAATTCAACTGCATTTTTAATTGTTTCCTCTGCAGTCCATGCACAATTGGCATCAATTCGGAAAATGGCATCTGAGTGTTTTCGTAGCTCTTTTACAATTTCAATATCATTTTTAGTCCCTAATTTGATCTTATAAACAGGCCAGGGTGTTTCTTGCATTTTAGCAACCATTTTTTCAATAGTGTCAATACCAATGGTATAATTCGTCAACGGATTACTATCGATACCATAGTTCCATATTTCATATAATTTCTTGCCTTTTTTTCTTGCATTAAGATCGTTATAAGCAATGTCTAAAGCACATAAGGCAAACATATCCTCTTTTAAATAAGGATACATTTTTTTCCAGAATTCTTCCGGAGTTTCCTCTGTGTTTTCTTCAATTACTTCTTTACAATTTTGAAGATCCTGTATCATATTTTCCAAAGTTTTATGGTAATATGGATTTTCAGAAGCTTCACCAAAACCAGAAATATTTCCATCTCTTAATTCAACGATCATGGTTCTTTTAAAATCAAATGATTGTCGGGAAATAGTAAAGGTGTGTTTTAGTTTTAGATCATAAGATCGTATAATTATTTGCATGTTTTTGCATTTATCTACGCGTTACAAATGTAGATATTTAATTTGATATAGAAAAGTATATGACTAATTCTAAAGAATCATACCATAATTCTCCATATCTGGGCTACTAAAAATGTAATAATAAAACCCATAATTACAGGTAAAACAGATGCTACAACGGTCCATTTTACACTATTGGTTTCTTTATAAATGGTATAGATAGTTGTACTGCACGGATTATGCAACAAGCTGAATAACATAATATTAACAGCTGTTAGCAATGTCCATCCACCTGCTTTTAGAATATTGCCTGTTTCATTTGCCGAGCTTAATTCAAACATTACACCTGCACCTTCTCCTCCTGGAATTCCGGTTACCAAAACCGTAAGCATAAGTATGGTTGGAATTACAATTTCATTTGCCGGAATTGCAACTATAAATGCTAAAAGAATTACTCCATTTAAACCGATCAAAAATCCAAACCCATCTAAGAAATTTATGGTCCATGCTGCAATACTTTCATTTCCTATATAAATATTGGAGATCAACCAAATAACTGCACCTGCCGGTGCTGCAAAGACAATAGCACGCCATAAAACAATTAAGGTTCTGTCAATTAATGAAGTATAAATAGTTTTCCAAAACCTTGGTGGTCTATAAGGCGGGAGCTCTAAATTAAAAGTAGAAACTTCTCCTTTTAATACCGTTTTTGATAATGCCCAGGAAACTAAAAACATAAATGCGATACCTAATATGGCAATAGAAATTACTGCAGAAAGGGAAGCAATTCCTGATAAAGATTTGGGAACAACTGCACCGATAAATATGGTTGCTATTAAAATTTGTGTAGGCCACCTACCATTACATAAAGAGAAATTATTTGTGATGATAGCGATCAATCTTTCTCTCGGACTATCAATAATTCTTGTGGCAACAACACCAGCAGCATTACAACCAAAACCCATACTCATAGTTAAAGCCTGTTTTCCATGTGCTCCCGATTTACGGAATAAATTATCCATATTAAATGCTACCCTTGGTAAATAACCAAAATCTTCAAGCAATGTAAACATGGGAAAAAATATTGCCATGGGAGGCAGCATTACCGCAATTACCCAGGCAACTGCTAAATATACACCATCAATTAAGAACCCGCTTAACCACCAGGGCATATGTATGCTAACTGCGAAATTTTTTAATAATGGATGTACAGTATCCAAAAAGAAATTGGCTAATAATGAGGAAGGATAATTTGCTCCTTCAATGGTTAACCATAAAACGATGCTCAGGATAAAAAACATGATAGGAAATCCCCAAATTTTACTGGTTACTATTTTATCGATCTTTCTATCAAAACTAAATTTTTTAAACTGATCATTTACAGAAAGTGATTTTTTTGCAATTTCAGAGGCATCGGCATAAATTCCTTCCGCAAGGTGATCATGAAAATCATCCCCTATTTCCACGCGCAGATCGTGGGATAAATTTAGGATATCTTCTATGTTTTTTTTCTTCATTTTAAACAAATTCCTTTTTTAATAGAGCATTAACAATTCTGTCATCACCTTCCAGTAAACGAAATGCGATCCATCTGCTATTTGGAATTTCAGGAAACTGCTCTTTAATTTCTGCACTTAATTTTTCAACAGCAGATAAAATGTCTTTTGATACATTTTTAATTCGATGAGGTTTACAAATGATCTTTCCGTTTGCAACTTCACTTACTGTTTGGATTAGTTCGGGTATCCCTTCGTTAAATCTGGCACTTGTTGGAACTACTGGAATTCCAAGATCCCGGGCTAATGTTCGTTCATCAATTTCAATTTTATTTCGTTTTGCTTCATCCATTAAATTCAAACACAAAACTGCCTTATCTGTAATTTCCAGAATTTGTAAAACCAGGTTTAAATTTCTTTCCAATCTGTTTGCATCTACTACTATGATTGTAACATTTGGTTTTCCGAAAAGGATAAAATCACGGGCAACTTCCTCATCCTGAGAAGTTGATAGTAATGAATAAGTTCCGGGAAGATCAACTAACTTATATTTTTGATCATTGTATTCAAAGGCTCCTTCTGCTCTTACCACAGTTTTTCCAGGCCAGTTACCTGTGTGTTGTCTTAAACCTGTCAGGGAATTGAACACCGTACTTTTTCCTGTATTTGGATTGCCTGCCAGAGCAACAACAAAATCAAAACTATCAGTGTTAACGCCTAGTTTTTTAAGCCCCTCAGCATTAACATGTGAACAGGTATCACAAGTGCTTTTTGTTACTTTATTATGCATGATTTTGATTTTTTTGGATAAGAATATGAGAAGCCTGACTGTTTCTCAATGCAATACTTGTACCTTTTATTAAATATGCTTTAGGATTGTTTAACGGACTTAAAAGATCAATACTGATATCTGCTCCTTTTACAAAGCCAAGGTCCAGTAATCTCCTTCTGTTTTCTCCACGGCTTTCTTTTGAAATTCCTATAATTTTTGCAGTTTCATTTTCTAATAAACCAGAAAGACGGAATTTATTCTTTTCCAAAGTGACCTGATTATTTTGTAATTCAACAGTGATATTAGCAGCAACGATAGGAGCCAATGCAAATTCTTCTCCCTCTGCATAAAAAACAATATTTTTGGTATTATTCTCTATAACTCTGATTTGAGAACCTATATGGATATTTTTAGCAATAATTTGTTTGTAGATCACTTCCGGTTCATCTTCAATATGTGTTATTATTCCAATGGAATTAATTTTTAAAGTTGGTAATGGATCTCCGTTTAATTTTGCAATTACACCTTTTTTTGTTGGAATTGGATCACCATGTGGATCAAAAATCGGATTACCTAATGCGATTGCTAATTTGTTGGTTTCTTCAAAACTTAGTTTATGCTCCATTTTTTCTGCCTGATCATGCCATTCAGTTTTTTCAAATCCGGTTTTTTCGGCCAGATACTTTTCCCATAAACGGTGAACCCTTACAATTCGTACAGCATATTCTTTACCTTGATTCGTTAGTTTTAAAAAACCTTTATCAGAAATAATTAATTCATTAATGGTCATTTGTTTAACAACTTCGACAATTTGATCATTTTTGAATTTTAATAATGCAGTCAGACCATTGATATCCATTTTGTTTCCTGCAATTTCACTGTGGTACAATTGTTTTAAAACATCTTCTATCACAGTTTTTTCGTTGTCCTTTAAATTATTTTTCATTTTCCAATACCATCCTTTTTCAGGCCAAAACAGGAGGAATAGAAGTATACAAATACCCAAAAAGATCAATAATGCAGAAACAGGATTATAAGAAATCATTTAAAGTGTTTTAAATATAAATTTTTTGCTACATCTTTTGAAAGGACCATATGATGTGTTCTGGTTTCAATATGGATTGAATTATCAAATTCTTCCATATCAATTATTTTTATGCGATCTCCCAATGCTATATTTTTTTTATTTAAATAGTTTAAAAAAGATTTGGATGAATCTTTTACGCTGTTTAAAATTCCAAGATTTCCAACTTTCAGATCCAGCAGGCAAATGGCATTGTTAATTGGAATTCTTCCATTTTTATCAGGAATTGGATCTCCATGTGGATCAAATTTTGGAAAATGAAGAAAACTATCAAGATTATTGGTCAATGATTCTGATTTTATATGCTCTAATTGTTCGGCAATTTCATGAACTTCTTCCCAGTTGTAGTGTAATTTTTCAACCAAAAAATATTCCCACAATCTGTGTTTTCTAATCACTTTTAATGCAATTATTTCTCCTTTATCTGTCAAAGAAACTCCCTGATATTTTTTATAATCTACCAAATCTTTTACTGCAAGTTTTTTAAGCATATCCGTTACAGAAGAAGGTTTTGTATTCATTTTTGTAGCAAGTAAGTTGGTATTAACACTTTTATTCACTTCAGAATGAAGTGAATAAATATTTTTTAAATAATTTTCTTCCGCTTGTGAAAACATAAATATATAATTTATACAAATATAAATAAATATTTAGATATATCTAAAAGCATATTATAAAATACTTTTGTATAAATTTTATAATATGTAGTATGATTGATTTTTAGATGAAACTAAATTTAAACAAGCCTAAGAAATTATACATTTGAAACAGATATAATTTGAGTTCTATTGTACTCAATCTAATTTAGAAAGAGCAGCTATAAAGAAAATGACTACAATGATACACCTCTTCTCCAGGGAATAAAATCATCCTGTTGCAGCAACATACTTTTCGTTTCTATTTTTCCACTAGCAACTTCAATTATTAGGTTTAAAAGTTTATTAGCCAGTTCTTGCATGGTTTTTACTCCCTGGATGATCATTCCGGCATCAAAATCGATAATATCAGTCATGGTATTTGTCAATTTTGTGTTGGAAGAAACCTTTATCACAGGAACAATTGGATTGCCTGTTGGAGTTCCAAGTCCTGTGGTAAATAAAACTAAATTAGCACCTGATCCAACCAAAGCTGTTGTACTCTCCACATCATTTCCTGGCGTACACAATAGATTTAATCCTGATTTTGATAAATATTCTCCATAATCCAACACATCAACTACAGGAGAAGATCCTCCTTTTTTTGCAGCTCCGGCTGATTTCATGGCATCGGTAATTAAACCATCTTTTATATTTCCGGGAGATGGATTCATATCAAAACTGGATCCTGCATTTATTACAGCTGTTTCAAAATCCTCCATTAATTTTAAAAACTTTGTAGCATTGGTATTATTTTTACATCTGTTGATGATTTCCTGTTCTACACCACAAAGCTCTGGAAATTCTGAAAGGATAGCTGTACCACCAAGAGCTACCAGCATATCTGAAACTTGTCCTAAAAGTGGGTTTGCAGAAATTCCGGAAAAACCATCTGACCCACCACATTCCAAACCTATTTTCAAATGAGATACTGGTGCAGGTTTTCTTTTGATATTATTAGCTTTTTTGATCTCTTCAAAAGATTCTTTAATAACTAATTGAAGCATTTGATCAACTGTCTCCAATTTTTGTTGTTCATAAATTAAAACAGGCTTTTTTAAATTAGGATTGATCTTTTTTAAAGCATCATTAAAAACTTCGATTTGTAGATTTTGACAACCTAAACTTAGTACCGTGGCTCCTGCTACATTTGGATTGTTCACATAACCCGCCAGTAATTTTGCCAATGATTCTGCATCCTGCCTGATAGCACCACAACCACCTTCATGCGTAATAAATTTTACTTTTATATTTTCAAAAACGGCTTCTTTATCTTCACTAGCCAGATCTTGTTTGTCACCATATTCATTATGAACCAATGATCTTAAAAGCAATTGATGCTTACTTGTATTTTGTTTTAGTAATTCTTTTTCAAAAATATCTTTCAAAATTTCAATATTCCGGTTTTCACAAAAAACAAGTGGAAAGAACAACCAAACATTATCTGTTCCAACCTGTCCATCTTCTCTGTGATATCCTAAAAATGTTTTATTCTTCCAGTTATCAACTTTAGGAGGAATCCAATCAATGTTTGCAGTTTTTTTTGTGACTACCTGACTTTTATGTTCAACGTTATTTGTAGTTAGAACTTCTCCTCTTTTTATAAGTGAAGTAGATTTCCCTACTAAAACACCATACATGATTACTTTTGCTCCCTTGTCAATTGTGTGTAAGGCAAATTTATGTTTTGCCTTGACTTTTGTTATTATTTCTATATCTGTACTCTCAAAAGAAATATGTTCTCCTACATGAAGATTAACCAATGCTACTGCTACATTATCAGAGGAATGAATTTGTAATATTTTCTTTTGCATGTATTTTATTTATATTTTTTCTTAAAATTGATAAAGCCTTGCTCGATGCCATTTTTTCCTATTTCTTCTAAGGCTAAAGACATTGCCTGATGTAATCCCTCAATTAAATTTAAATCTTGTCCCCAGAAGCTCTGATTTTCTAAAACGCCTTTTACAATCTTAGAAGGATCTTTCGAAGTCCATATTTGAGAAAAAGCATCTATTATTTCATTGCTGTCCTGAACGGGTAATTTATTTCCCTGCCAGTTACCTTTATAAAATTGAACCAAACAAGCAAAAGAATAAGTCAAATGCACGGGTATTTTGTTGTTTAATTCGATATATTTAAGCAAACTAGGTAAAACTCTAACCTTAAATTTTGCTACGGTATTTAAGGCTATACTGGATAATTGATGCTCAACAAAAGGATTTCTAAAACGATCAAATACTTCTTCTGCAAAATTATTAAGTTCCTCTTTTTCCAAATCCAGAGTTTCTATAATTTCATCAAAAACAGCTTTTTTAATAAATTCTCCTGTAAATTCATTTTCAACGGTTTCTTTTACAGTCGAATTTCCAAACAATATTGAAAAAGGAACCATTGCTGTATGGGCACCATTTAAGATTCTAACTTTTCGAGTTCGAAAAGCTTGCATATTATCAACTATTTGAACGTTTAAACCGGTTTTATCAAAAGGTAGTTTTTCTTTTAAGGTACTGTTTCCCTCAATTACCCATAAAAAGAAGGGCTCAGCCGTTACAATCAAATTATCCTTATAATCTAACTGGGCATTATAATTTTCAATTTGATCTTTAGGGTATCCTGGTACAATTCTATCTACTAAAGTATTATGAAAAGTATTATGATTTAAAAGCCAGGTTTTAAAATCGGTTTCCAGTGACCATTTCTCACTGTATTTTAAAATGATCTCCTTTAAGTTATCAGCATTATAATTAATTAATTCACAGGGTATTATTGTTAATCCTTTGTCGGGATTACCGTTAAAGCATTTAAACCTTTCATATAATAATAAGGTAAGTTTTGCAGGAAATGAATTTGGAGGTTGCATATTTGGTGTATCCTTAGGATCGAAGGAAATTCCGGCCTCTGTGGTGTTTGAAATGATAAACTCCAGATCTTCTTCTTTTGCTAACTGCAAATATTCTTTAAAATTGGAATATGGATCGATTCCTTTTACAATGTTGGTAATTAATTCTTTGGTTTGAATTTCTTTTCCATTTTTGATACCATTTAGAAACAATGTATATAGTCCATCTTGATTATTTAGCATATTGATCAAACCCTTTTCAATAGGTTGAACAACAGCTATTCCGGCATTAAAATTTATTTCATTATTTAATTGCTGAAAAGCAAAATCAACAAAAGCTCTTAAAAAATTACCTTCTCCAAATTGAACTACCTTAATGGGTAATTTCGTATTAAGTTGAAGATTTTTTCTATTGAGTTTTTTCATATTAAATTTTATAGATCAAAAAGACTTGGTAACCACAAACTTAATTGTGGGAAATAAGTAACTATAAACAGTGCTAAGATCATTACTAAAAATAGTGGAATCAAAGGTTTGATCACTTTTTGAATGGTTGTTTTTGCAATTCCTACTCCTACAAAGAGGACTGATCCTACAGGAGGCGTTGTTAGGCCAATACAAAGATTCAATACCATGATAATTCCAAAATGAATTGGATCCATTCCTAGTTTTGTAACTACTGGTAAAAAAATTGGTGTAAAAATTAGTACTGCAGGTGTCATATCCATAAAAATCCCTACAAATAATAGTATTAAATTGATAATCAATAGTATAACTACTTTATTATCACTTACTTGTAATAACACATTACTTATTTCCTGTGGTATTTTTTCATAGGACATTACCCAAGACATACTCATGGAAGCACCTATCAATAGCATTACTATTGCAGTAGTGACAGATGAATCTAGTAATATTTGAGGTAAATTTGTTAAGGTAATTTCTTTGTAAATAAAGCCTAAAATTAAGGTGTAAAGAACAGCTATTGCTGATGCTTCAGTTGCTGTAAAAATACCGGTTACGATTCCGCCTATTACCACAATCAATAAAAATAAACTGGGAACAGCATCTACAAAAGTTTTGAATACTTGTTTAAGAGAACTTCTTTCGCCTACTTTATAACCTTTTCTCTTTGCCCAGATCATGGCAACTATCATTAAAAATAATCCGGTTAGAATTCCCGGAATATACCCTGCTAAAAATAATGCTGCAATAGAAACTCCTCCGCTGGCAAGCGAATAAACAATCAAAACATTACTGGGTGGAATTACCAATCCAATGGTTGCAGATGTAATATTCACAGCAGCTCCAAATTCTTTGGAATAACCTTCTTTTTCCATTTCAGGACCCAAAATGCTTCCCATTGCTGATGCTGATGCCATAGCAGAACCGGCAATCGCGCCCATCATCATGGCGCCAATCACATTGATCAAAGCAAGACCTCCCGGAAGAGAGCCAACCAGCGTTTTCGCAAAAGCGATAAGTCGATGGGCGATACCCCCCTTATTCATTAATTGTCCTGATAGTACAAAAAACGGGATTGCCAGAAGCGCAAAACTATCAAGCCCTGCAGCCATTCTTTGCGATATTGTTGTAAAAGCAGGTATTGCAGGAAAACTTACCAGCATGGTAAGTAAAGAAGATATGGCTATACTCCATGCTACCGGTGTACCAATTGCCAGGAGAACTATAAAACTTAAAACTAAAACAATTACAGGTATATATTCAGCCATCATTATTTATTTAGAAGGTCAGAAGTTTTATAATAAATGATCAATAACCCACTTAGGGGTAAAACTAAATATACCAGTGCAAGTGGTATTTGTAACGCAGGTGAGTGTTGTTTTAAAATGTAAGTGAGATAAACCAAACGGATACCACCGATTACCATTGCAAAAAACACAAATGAAATGATGATGATATCAACCACTTTGGCTAATTTTTTTCGATTGGTTTCATTTAGTTTTGATGGTAATACATCAATGGCAACATGCATATTTTTTCCGGATACAAAAGCGGCTCCTAAAACTCCTATCCAGATCATTAGGTAACGTGCAAGTTCATCAGTAAATGAACTTGGAGTAGTCATTATATATCTTGTAAAAACCTGCCATAATACATTTACTACCATAATTGACATGATAATGATCAAAACGATGCCAAGGATTTTATCTATTTTTTTTCTTAATGTCATTTTACTCGGTATTTTTAATTTCCTGAATTAATCTATAAATTTCTTTTTCTTTTTTGAATTGATCATACATGGATTCCACTTTATCAGAAAAAAGTTTTTTATCTGGTTTGATAACTTCAACGCCTGCTTTTATTACTTCCTCCAGGGCCTCTTCTTCCGCCAGCAGCCATAATTTTCTTTGGTATTTTACTGAATAATCAGCAGCAGCTTGTAGCCACTTTTGCTCTTCATCAGATAATCTGTTCCATGTTGGAGTTCCAATAAGCAAAACATCAGGTAACACCGTATGTTCATCCAATGAATAATATTTACAAACCTCATAATGCCTTGATAAATAAAAGCTTGGCGGATTATTTTCTGCTCCATCAACAACGCCTTGCTGCAAGGAAGTATACAATTCTCCCCACGAAATTGGAGTAGGAGAGCCCCCTAAACTGCTTACCATATTCATTGCCGAAACACTTTCCATTACTCTTATTTTAAGTCCTTTTAAGTCGTCAGGAGTATTTATCGGTTTGTCTTTGGTATAGAAACTTCTGCTTCCTGCATCATAATATCCCAATCCTTTTAACCAAAATTGTTCTCCATCATCCAGTAATTCTTTTCCAATTGCACTATCAAGTACACGAAAAGAATGTTCTCTGTTTTTAAATAGAAAGGGCAATCCGAATATTTTCATTTTTGGAGCAAAATTCTCCAAAACACCTGCTGAAACTTTGGTCATATCTAAACTTCCTATTTGTAAGAGTTCAATACATTGACGTTCGGTACCTAATTGCTGACTTGGATAAACCTCAATAATCATTTTACCGTCGGAAATGCTATCAAGAACATCACCCATTTTCACCATTGCTTTGTGTACCGAGTGGTTTATGTCTAAACCATGTGCAAGGGTAATTGTCTTTGCTTTTTTAACCTGAGTACAATTGGTAAATCCAGCAAGAATAAAAATTATCAGTATAAAAGATCTAAAATGCATAATATCCGATTAAAATTTAAAATATTCTTTTGCGTTGTTATAACTGATATCCTGAATGATCTTACCAATCCATTCTATATCGTTAGGTAACTCGCCTTTTTCAATCTCTTCACCAAAAATATTGCAAAGGATTCTTCTAAAATATTCATGTCTGGGATAGGATAAAAAACTTCTTGAATCGGTTAGCATTCCAATAAAAGTACTGATCAAACCCATGTTCGACAATGCATTGATTTGTTTGGTGATGCCATCTTTTTGATCTAAAAACCACCAGCCAGATCCGAATTGTACTTTCCCTTTAACTGTACCATCATTAAAATTACCTATCATTGTTGCCAACATCTCATTATCTGCCGGATTTAGATTATAAAGAATTGTTTTAGTCAATTTATCCTTACTGTCTAATGTGTTTAAAAATCTGGATAAACTTTCTGCCTGCGAATAATCTGCAATAGAATCCCAACCCGTGTCCGGACCTAATTTTTGCAACATTCTTTGGTTATTATTTCTCAAAGCACCTAAATGAAATTGCTGTACCCATCCAAATTCATGATATGATTCTGCCAAAAACAGAGAAATAGCACTTTTAAATTTTTCAACCTCTGCTGTGTTCAATACCTTATTATTTCTCCTTTTCTTAAAAATTTCTTCTACTTCTTTTTCAGTAAAAGGAACGCAGGAAATATAACTCAACCCATGATCAGATAATTTACAACCATTTTCATCAAAATATTGAATTCTGCTTTTTAAAGCATTTTGCAGAGTTTGATAAGAATCAATAACAATTTCACTTACTTTTTCTAAAGTATTGATATATTCATTATAAGAGTTGTCTTCTATCAAAATCGATTTGTCTGGTCGAAATGATGTACTCATTTTTATGGTAGAATCACTCTTTGCATGTAATTGATGATATTCTAAATTGTCAACCGGATCTTCCGTGGTGCAAACAACTTCCACATTCATTTTTTTTAATAAATTCTGACAGCTGTACTCTTGTGAATTCAACTTCTCTACTGTTTTATCATAGATGTCATCAGCATTTTCTTCGGTGAGTAATTCATCAATATCAAAATATCTTTGCAATTCTAAATGAGTCCAGTGAAAAAGAGGATTTCGTAAAGTAAAAGGAACTGTTTCTGCCCATTTCTCAAATTTTTCTTGATCACTGGCATTTCCTGTAATATACTTTTCATCAATTCCAAAGGTTCTCATGGCTCTCCATTTGTAATGATCTCCATGTATCCAGACTTCCGATATATTTTTAAAGATGCGATCTTCAGCTATATCTTTAGGTGATAAATGACAATGGTAGTCAATGATTGGCATTTGTTTAGCATAGTTGTGATATAACTCTCGTGCAAATTTGTTGTTTAATAAAAAATCATCGGTAATAAAAGTTTTACTCATCACTTTAATTTTACTTTATTCAAAAATTATACTCATCTTTCCAGTGTACTATTTTCTCACTGTACATAGCATCTAGTGATAATTGTACTGCAACAGCTGTACTTGCACCGGTATAAACATTTGAAATTGGAGTTTTGTTATCCACAATAGCATCTTTAAAATCTATTAAAGCCTGTTTTGTTGGATCGATGCTTTGTACATTTATCAAATTTCCATTACCCTGTAGATGTGGATTTTTGGTTGCTCCGGAAACGCCATCCACATCGGCTATTTCTTTCTCAAATCCTTTTTCATAATAAATCCATGCTTTGGTATAGTCAAGCTGAATAGTACCCTTGCTACCATGCACTCTAATTTGATAATCTCCCAATGCATTGGAAGTTAAACAGGTGAATGTTGCTTTGACACCACTTGGATATTCAAACAATAAGTGGGTATTATCATAAGTTTCTCGTCCATCTTTCCAGTAATCAATTCCTCCAATACCCATGATCTTTTTAGGGTTTTCACCCAAAACCCAATGGATAAAATCAATTTGATGTGAACTTAATTCAGCGGTTAATCCACCAGAATATTCTCTGTACATTCTCCAATTGATAGCTCTTTCCAAAGAGGCATCAGGTACTTTTCTTCTCCAGTCTCCATTTCTGTTCCATTGACAGTCAAATGAAATTACCTCTCCAATCTCACCGTTTTTTATCATTTTAACCACATGATTATATAGCCTGGAGCTATGATATTGATGCCCTGTTTGAAATATATTTTTTGAGGTAGATGCTTTATTTACCAATGCCTGAATCCCCTTGATTCCCTTGGCCATTGTTTTTTCACAATAAACATGTTTGCCAGCATCCACCGCATCGATTGCAATGTTAGAATGTGTATTAAAAGGTGTTGAAACCAAAACAGCATCTACATTCTTATTATCCAGTAGTTTTCGATAATCCGAATATCCCTTTGCTTTATTGCCAGCCCTTTTTAATCCGTTTTCTAATCTAAAAGGCAAAACATCACAGCATGCAGCAACCTGAACACCTTCTATTCGGTTAAGGATAGGAATAAGTCCCGCACCTCTTGAGCCGGTGCCAATTACACCAATATTGATAGTGCTATTTGCTCCAATATTGTTACTTATTGCTGCAATTGCAGAGGTGCTTGCTAATATTCCTGTTGAAATTAATCCACTTTTTTTAAGAAAATCTCTTCTTTCCATTTTTCTATAACTTAGGTTCCCACCCTTTTTCATATTCTCTACCCCAATGTTTCATTGCTGGTTTATCATTTATTATTTTACCATTTTTTGTATCAATGTTTATGGTGTGTTCAACATCCTGAGCAATATTTCCATAATGGCACAATGCAGTAGAAATACCGGCGTCAGAAATTGGTGAGTGAAGTTTTTCATCTTCCCTAATGGAATCAAAGAAGTTTGCAATATGCATTCCATCTAAATCTCCTGCACCTCTGGTATCTGTAAGGTCAGTACTTTGATTTGCTTCTTCTATAATTTTAATCAACTTGCCATCAAGACCAAATAATTTGTAATTATTTCTACTTAATGTTATTGCACCTTTGCTACCATAAATAGTTGCTCCTCTGCCAGGTCTTTTTGGTTGCATGATTCCACGACTGTGACCTGTCCAGGTGATAAATTTATCATTATCAAATTGATAGGTTACCTGTTGATTATCTACAAATTCCCAATCATCTTTATAGGCATACTTACCACCAAAAGAGGTTACACTTTTAGGAAGTTCTACACCTAAAGCCCATCGGCAAATATCTATTTCATGTGTTCCATTATTATGAACTTCTCCTGTACCCCAGTTTTTAAACCAGTGCCAGTTATATGGATGGATATTATCTTTAAAATCTTTTCTCGGAGCCGGTCCCTGCCATAGATCCCAGTCTAAGGTTTTTGGCACATTTATTTTTTTCCCAATACCAATGGATTTACGATTATTGGAATAATAGGCTTCACCTTTAAAAACATCGCCAATAATACCTTCACGGATTTCTTTTATAGCCTGAATAGATGTTTTTGCAGAACGCTGCTGATTTCCCATTTGCACCTTCTTACCATACTTTTTCTGGGCAGCAATTAACATCTCATTTTCCAGTAGATTATGACTACATGGCTTTTCTACATAAACATGTTTACCTGCCTGCAAAGCCATGATTGCCATGGGTGCATGCCAGTGTTCTGGAGTAGCAATAAAAACGGCATCAATATCCTTATCTTCCAAAATCTTTCTAAAATCATTTTCAACTTTAGGTACATAACCTATGTTTTCCTGACACCATTTGTTATGTTCTCCCAGAATAACATCATCTACATCACAACTGTATGCAACTTTTGCATTTGGATATTTATGAATGGCTGCAACATGTGCTTTTCCTCTGCTCCTGATTCCTATTACGGCAACATTTAATTGTTCATTTGCACCTAAAAAGTTGGAATAACCCAAATTTGGAAGAACCATACTTCCTAATGTTACAGCAGCACTACTTGCAACTGTTTTCTTAATAAAATTTCTTCTTGAAGTCATGATATAAGTTTATTTGTATTTTTTAATTTTAATATTTCTAAAGGAAACCAGGTCTCCATGATCCTGAAGCAGTATAAGTCCTTTATCAGCTTCTCCAAAGTTAGGCCATTTCACATATTTACTCTCTGACACCAATTTACGAAAATCTTTGCTTTTACGTTTGTATTCTAATACTTTCATCCCGTTCAACCAATGTTCTACATGGTTGTTTTTAGAAATAATGTGAGCACTGTTCCATTCACCAATAGGATTTACAGGTTTTTTGGGGTCTGCTTTGATCAGATCATACAAGGATGAAATGGTTCTGCTTCCTTCATGATTTCCCTTTTGGGCATCTGGGTGCTCCTGATCATCTAAAATTTGATATTCCAAACCAATAGAAGAACCAGGTCCTTTATTGGTTTCTGTATCCACATAATACTTAATACCACTATTGGCTCCTTTTGTAATTTTAAAATCTAGTTTTAATTCAAAATCACCAAAAATTTCTGTAGTAACAATATCACCACCCGCTCTAGATTCCTCTCCTCCGGCAGCCAATACTGTTAATTCACCACCTTTTATAACCCATCCCTTTTCAGGAAATTTATCTAATCTGGCTCCTCTCCATCCGTTGGTGGTTTTCCCATCCCATAATAATTTCCAGCCATTTTTCTGTTCATCACCAAATAATTCATTCTTTGTATATATTGGACTTAAATCAGATTTTTTTGAATATTTAGAAACATTATCAGTGATGATCTTTACATTCTTCCAAATAATTTCAGTACCCTCTTTATGATCTTTACTAATACCATGCACCTGTAAACCAATAAATCCACTGGCTGTTTTATCATCTATCAAATAAGCTGCAGGCACACCATTGATCCATGTTTTAAGGGTGTCTCCAATGGCTTCAATACGATAGTGATTCCATTCATTTTGTTTGAATGCTTTTTGTGCATCTTTATTGTTTTCCAGGGTATTTAACCATCCTCGTCTTGCTTCATCATAAATACCTGCACTCCAGGCTCTTTCTGAAGGGTCAATTTCAACCTGATAGCCATGTACTCTGCCATTGCGGTAGTAGGGTAGGCTGTTACTTCTGATCTGTATTCCCGAATTCATTGATGGATCAACTTTGTAATCCAGTTCCAGAATAAAATCACCATACATTTTATCGGTTGTTAAAAAAGAATTTGGTGTATTGTGAACAGTGGAGCCAATAATAGTTCCGTTTGCCACTTTGTAATTGGCTTTACCACCCTTTTGTGTCCATCCATTTAGTGTTTTTCCGTCAAACAAATTTACCCAGGGTTCCTGTTCTTTTGTTTCCTGACAACTTGTTAAAAGTGCAATGATCAAAAACGCAAATACACTTAATACTTTAACTGATTTTAAATTGTAATTCATTTTATTAGATTTATTTAAGATTTAATGATTTTTCTATTCCATATTCCAGACCTGTAAGTTCTGCCAACCCCTTCATTCGTCCTATGCAGGAATAACCAGGGTAAAAGTTTTTATTCAGATCACCCATCATTTGAAAGCCATGATCAGGCCGCATAGGAATATCATGATCTTCTCTTCCTTCTTGTTTTCTTCTATTTTGCTCGATCACAATATTTTTTATTACAGCATACATATCTACATCTCCCCCAAGATGAGTAGCCTCCTGAAAGTTTCCGGATGTATCCCGAACGGTACTTCTTAAATGAATAAAATGAACTTTATCAGCAAATCGATTGAACATTTTAGGCAAATCATTATCAGCTCTTACACCAAAAGACCCGGTGCAGAATGTGAGTCCGTTATTTGGACTATCAATAGCTGAAAGCAAATCATTTACATCTTCTTCGGTACTAACAATTCTTGGTAACCCCATTATTGGATAAGGTGGATCATCCGGATGAATACACATTTTAACACCTGCTTTTTCTGCAACCGGAATAATTTCTTTTAAGAAATAATTTAAGTGCTCTTTTAGTTTATTTGCATCAATATTTTTATATCGATAGAGAGCCTTTTTAAACTCTGCCATCGTATATTTTTCATCTGTACCCGGCAAATTTGCAATTAAAACTTCGGTTAGAGATTTAATCTCATCATCATTTAGTTTTTCAAAATAATTTTTAGCCTTTATTATTTGATCTTTAGTATAATCATTTTTAGCATTTTCTCTATTTAATATAAACAGATCAAAAGCTGCAAAAGCAATCAATTCAAATCGTAATGTGCTGGCACCGTTTTCTAATTTATAATTTGTATTTGTTCGTGTCCAATCCATGATTGGCATAAAGTTATAACAAACGATATGGATTCCATTTGCACCTAAATTTTCAATACTTTTTTTATAATTTTCAATATATTGCTTGTAATTTCCAGTTTGAGTTTTGATGTCTTCATGAATTGGAACACTCTCGGTCACAAACCATTTCAGGCCATTATCTTCAATTATTCTTTTTCTTTTTTGAATATCTTCTTTGGTCCACTCTTCACCATAAGGTACATGAGATAAAGAAGTAACAATATCACTTACTCCTGCTTGTTTTATATTTGAAAAAGAAACGTTGTCGTGTTCACCATACCAACGCCAGGTTTTGATCATGCTCATGTTGTTAAAAATTAAAAATTATACCCCACTAAAAACATTAAAACCACCATCAATTGGTATTATAGCACCTGTTACAAAGGATGCTGCATCACTGATGAGCCAATGAATGACACCATTTAATTCTTCTGCTTCTCCAAATCTTTGCATAGGTGTATTTGCAATAATTTTCTTACCTCGCTCTGTATAAGTACCATCATTATTTAATAATAATTTTCTATTTTGGTTACCTATGAAAAACCCAGGAGCAATCGCATTTACCCTTAATTTGTCGCCAAATTTTAAGGCAAACTCTGTTGCCATCCATTGGGTTAAATTTGTTACTGCAGCTTTAGAGGCCGAATATCCAACCACTCTTGTAATTGATCTAAAAACTGCCATGGAAGAATAATTAATAATTACACCTTTCCCATTTTTTGCCATTATCTCTCCAAAAACCAAAGATGGAATTAATGTACCGTTAAGGTTGAGATCTGATACTTTTTTAAAATCATCCAGTTTTAGATCAAAAATAGTTTGATCTTCTGCTATGGTTGCGCCTGGCATATTGCCACCTGCGGCATTCAATAGGACATCCACCTTTCCCCAATGTGTAGTTATTTTTGTACTAACTTCCTCAATTTTAGCTTTATCAAGAACATCACAAATATATCCTATAACGTTGTCGTCAAACTCTTTTAACTCGATTAATTTTGATTTTAATCTTTCTTTGTCAAAATCTAAAATTACAACTTTTGCGTTGTGTTCTAACAAATATTTTGCTATTGTTCCGCCAAGAACTCCAGATCCTCCGGTTATAACACAAACCTTTTTAGAGATGTTTAAATCATTATTCATTTTTCGTGTACGTTAACGTTAATGTTTCAAATGTACAATAATTTATGACAAATTAATAACATCAAGCCTAATATATATTTAATAAAAATAAGATTATCAATATTATAAGTATTTATAATATTTTTCGTGTACGTAGATCAATTAGGTTTATTTTGTGTGAAATTTTACTATATTTGATGACTGCAACTAAATACAACCATTGAAAAATAATAATACACCCATAAAAATAAAGGATATTGCTAAAATAGCAAATGTTTCTACAGGAACTGTTGATAGGGTACTCCACAACAGGAGTGATGTATCTGAAAAAACCAGAGAAAAAGTGCTTAAGATTATTAAAGAGCTTGGGTATAAAACAAATATTATTGCCAAAACACTGGCTTCTAAAAATCAGATCGTTTTTTCTATTCTAATTCCGGAAGAGGATGAATACAGCAGCTACTGGCAAAAACCTTTATATGGAATACAAAAAGCAGAAGAGGAACTGGCTACTTTCGGGATTAGCATCCGTAAATATTTTTTTAGTTTTACTGATACGGATTCATTTAAAGAAAAAGCAACTTTGTTGTTAAAAGAGAATCCAAAAGCAGTTGTTTTCGCTCCTATATTTAAGGAAGAATCGCTGGTTTTTGCAAAGGATCTGGACGATCGGAATATTCCTTTTATTCTATTTGATTCAAATTTAGAAGAAAAAAATAATAGCATGGCTTATGTTGGTCATGATTCGTTTCAAAGCGGAGTTGTAGCCGCAAAATTAATTCACACACGAATAAACTCTTCCTGCAATGTATTGATGGTTAATTTGGCATTGAATTCTAAAGATCTGAATCATTTAAGTGAAAGATCCAATGGATTTAGGTCATTTTTTACAGATAAAAATAAATCAGGTGCAATTGTTGAACTGAATATCCATGATCTGGATGAAGAGATTATTGATAAAAGATTAACCCAAACTTTTAAAGATGTATCTAATATCAAGGCAATTTATGTTACCAATTCAAGGGTTCATTTGATTGCAAATTATTTAGAAAAATATCATTTAGATCAAAAAATTGTTTTGGTAGGATATGACCTTATCGACAAAAACATTGCCTATCTGAAAACGGATACCATTGATTATTTAATCTCTCAAAACTCTGTAGAGCAAGGGTATAGAAGTGTTATGCGCTTGTTTCAATCGACTGTTCTAAATGAGAAAATAGAAAAAATCACCTATTTTCCGATCAACATTATTATCAAAGAAAATTTAAAGTATATCCACAATTTTTAATACGGTGATTTTCAATCTATTCATGGTATTATTATTGACGTATACGAGGAAAGCTATTTAATATATATTAAAAAGACATAATGCGATTTCAAGTATTTATCATATTATTAATTTCTTTTCACTTAAATGCTCAAAAAGATGCTCCATTTTCTGGAAGTATTTATTCTTCTCCAAGATTTATAGAAGACAGCCTGCTAACAGAATATCAATCCAAAAAAGTTTTCAAAATGAAGATTAAAAATAAATTAGTTGAAGAGATAAAGGACTATGATGAAAATCCGTTTAAAAATGATTCTGTAAAAAGAGCAACTTTAGGAGTTTACATCGATTCTTTAGGAATTACCAGATTTAAATATGAGCGTCCGGTTGGTGCGTTTAAATCTTCATTTATAGAATTATTTAAAAAAGCTATTGACAGTTTACCAAAACTGGTACCGGCAAAGATGCGGACAAAAAATGTGGGTATTAGTTATGGTTTACGATTCTGGAATCCTATTTATATTAAAAATAAAAAAACACCTATTCCTTAACTCTTTTCCATCTCATGGTCCCTATCATCCATTTTGGTAAAGATTTATCAGGATCTCTGTTCTTTAAATTGAAATTCCACCCTAACTTTTTAATAATAGGAAGTTTATGTGTTTCTACAAATTCAACCGGAATTCCATCAGGATCTGAGATATAAGCAAAATGACCAGCAGCTTCTCCCATATCAAATGAGTTTGCACTATCTACCGTAAAAGGAAATCCTTTTTCTTTTACTTCTTCTCTAAGCAGATCCATGCCAATGGTATCAAAACAAATATGGATAAAACCCGGGTCACCCCAAATACGGTCTTTGTAAATATCACGCCCTTTATCATCAACCAGTTGCACCAGTTCAATTTGAGTTGGACCCAATAGTGGTGCAAACCCACCACTACGGGTTTTAGAATGCTTTAATAAAATCCGTCTTACTTTTCGATCTCCTCCCGGAAGTCCGGCAAAATCATCAAAAACCCCACTTTTATCAAAAACAATTTCATCATAGTTTAAAATATCCTGATATACTTTTAAAGATTCATCTATGTTACTCACTCCAATGATAGCTCCATAAACACCTCCAGTATCCGATTTGGTATTTTCGAAAACATAATCATCTTCCACAATTTGAAAGATATTATCAAATGGGTCTTTTATGAAAAAATGAGACTTCGTATCTGGTGATTTTTCAAATCCTCCAAGAATATCCAGTTTTTCGGATCTCATATAATCAAAAGCATTTTTTACATTTTTGCTTTTAATCTTTGCTACAAAAATTCCAAGATCACCAAGTTGTGGTTTAAATTTTGGTTTTTCAGGTTTTTTACCGGTATGCTGCCAGATCTCCAGTCCGCCTCCCGACTGCATATTCATAGCCAAAACTGCATATCTTTTTCTGGTTTTTCCTTTGGTATAGTGCAGCATTAATTTTGCGATGGCTTCATCTTCAAAAACACGAATATCCATACCAAAATATTTATGATACCATTTCCATGCTGTCTTTACATCTTCCACTCCAACACCAATTTGCTGGATACCTGTAATTTTTTTTTGCTTCATATATAACCAGATTGTAGTATAAAATTATGGTTAAAAATAATCAATTCAATGAAAAAGAAAATACTTTCCTAAAAATAATTATTAATAATTATCTAAAATGTAGAAAAAACAGACTGGGAAAAGCCTGAAATATGATTAAAATTGATTGGCTTCAAAGATCTTTTCTTTAAAAGTTTCCATATCACAATTAACAATGTCAATTTGAATGGCAGTATCCACAATATTATCGACATTGTGTATAGGAAAGGCAAGCCCTGTTGTAATTCTTCTTAAAACAGAAACTTCTTTTGTGGCTGGTTTATGATCAATGGAAACCATTTTTAACAGGTCATAAAACCTCTCAATTCGTTCTTCACAGTCCAGGTGAGCCAGCGTAGGTATCTTAGCAGGATCTTTAAGAATCTCTTTAAACTTTTTTTTGCTAATGTTATATGCTTTGGCAATTTTTTTGAGAAGTTCTAACTCATGTTCCGTAATAATATCATCTGATTTTGCAACTTTTACCATATTTGCAAAATGACTAATATTACGTTTTAGGCCAACACTCATATATAGATCTGATATGCCCATGATGTGTATTTTTGGAGTATCCATAAATATACGAAATAATTCATTATTCAGGTCAAAAAGAGTTTTAATCTATTGTTAAAATAATGTGATAACATATATTTGCAAAAAATAAACCTATTGAGCCGACAAAGAATTGTTGATCTATACCAGCATTTTGATAAAGTAGATCAGGTTGTTAAAGCATTACAAAAAGAAAAGAACCAAATAGAAATTTCTAATTTGGTGGGATCTTCATTGTCTTTTGTGATCTCCTCAGTTTTTAAAAAACTTGAAAATCCTTTTTTACTGATCCTTAATGACAAGGAAGAAGCCGCGTATTATCTCAATGATCTGGAGCAATTATTAGGTATTCATCAAAGAGAGAACAGCCGACATGATGTTCTTTTTTATCCCGGATCGTATCGCCGTCCGTATCAAATTGAAGATACAGATAATGCCAATATTTTACTTCGTGCCGAGGTTTTAAACCGAATTAATTCACAAAAAAAACCAGCGATCATCGTTACCTATCCCGATGCTTTATTCGAACAGGTGATCACTAAAAGTGAATTAAAACGAAATACCTTAAAACTAAATGTTGGCGAAGAGCTTTCTTTGGATTTTATCAATGAAATGCTGCATGAATATAATTTTAACAGAGTTGATTTTGTAACAGAACCTGGAGATTTTGCTGTCCGTGGAGGTATTATTGATGTGTTCTCCTTTTCAAATGATGAACCTTACCGGATCGAATTTTTTGGTGATGAGGTAGATAGTATCAGAACTTTTGATATTGAAACCCAGCTTTCTATTGAGAAATTGAAGCGAATCCAGATCATGCCAAATGTGGAGAATAAAATGCTGGAAGAAAAACGAGAGAGTTTTTTAAAATATATTTCTTCAAAAACTATCATTTTTACCAAAGATCTTGAACTGGCTAATGACCGATTGAACAAACTCTTTAAAAAAGCAGAAGAGACATTTCAAAATTTAACCGGTGAATTAAAAAGAGCCAAACCCGAAGAATTATTCTGTAATGGTGCAATGATCTCACAGCAACTCAACGATTTTAGTTTGGTAAGAACCGGATTTACCTCTGTAAAAGATCAAAATTTTAATATTTCATTTGCAACTATTCCGCAACCTTCGTTTAACAAACAATTTGATTTATTGATCGAAAATTTTAGCGAGAACACCCAAAATGGTTTTACTAATTATTTGTTTTGTGATAATGAAAAACAGGCAAAACGATTTCACGATATTTTTGATGATGTTGAAGAAGAGGTAAAATACAAGACCATTACATCACCATTTTATCAGGGTTTTGTTGATAGGGATCTGAAAATTGCCTGTTATACCGATCATCAGATATTTGAACGCTATCATAAATTCAGATTGAAAAGTGGTTTTGCTAAAAAACAAGCGATTAGTTTAAAGGAGTTGACCAATCTGGAAATAGGAGATTATGTTACACATATTGATCATGGGATTGGAAAATTTGGCGGACTTCAAAAAATAGATGTAGAAGGGAATAAGCAGGAAGCCATCAAATTAATTTATGGTGAACGAGATATTCTTTACATCAGTATCCATGCATTGCATAAAATTTCCAAGTACAATGGTAAAGATGGTAAGGCACCAAAAGTGCATAAACTGGGTTCTAATGTCTGGAAAAAATTAAAACAAAAAACCAAAGCCAGGGTTAAACATATTGCATATAATTTGATTGAATTATATGCCAAACGAAAATTACAAAAAGGGTTTTCTTATAGTTCTGACAGCTATATGCAACACGAGCTGGAAGCAAGTTTTATTTATGAAGATACCCCTGATCAATTTAGCTCCACACAAGACGTAAAAGCTGATATGGAGAAAGATCGGCCTATGGATAGGCTGGTTTGTGGTGATGTAGGTTTTGGCAAAACAGAGATCGCCATCCGGGCAGCATTTAAAGCAGTAGATAATGGTAAACAGGTTGCTATTTTGGTGCCAACCACTATTTTGGCATTTCAGCATGCAAAAACGTTTAGAGAGAGATTGAAAGATTTTCCGGTAACGGTTGAATATTTAAACCGTTTCAGAACCACAAGGCAACGTAATGAAACCCTTAAAGGACTCGCAGATGGAAGTGTGGATATTGTAATTGGAACACACCAACTTGTCAATAAGAATGTGATTTTTAAAGATCTTGGTTTATTGGTTATTGATGAAGAACAAAAATTTGGTGTTGCTGTAAAAGACAAACTCAAAACGCTTAAAGAAAATATTGATACCTTAACCTTAACGGCAACGCCAAT
>JAOZTG010000086.1:7929-12704 GCA_029939235.1 Flavobacteriaceae bacterium | reverse complement strand
TTATGCCAACGGAACACGCTGTGGTGCTTCTATCCATATTTTTTCTGTATCATAAATTCCCATTAAAACTAAAAGTGCAATAAGTACGATCGTTGTAGTGCTCGGAATTACAAACAATAAAACTAATGGAACTATATTCCCTAAAAGGACGATCAATATCCAGAAAGACCATTTATATTCTCCTTTGGTTATCATATGTACAACTGTTTTTGCAGCAGTTGTTGGGTGTGTGATACTTAATTCAAAGATCAATGTCAGTAAATTAACTATAATGGCAGCGAGCATAGTATTCTTTAAAATTACCATCCAACTTTCAAATCCTGTGATCAACATAACAATCGCAAAAATAGATACTCCAGCCATTACACTGTGAATCAACATGTGAATTGGAAGAGTTGGACTTTGCCAAAAATCTCTTCCTTTTGCCTGAGCAAATAGAAATGCCGTATAGATTGCAAGAATAATTGCAAAAAATCCGGTTATCCATAGCAATGGCATTTCAGGAATATTCCATCCAAAAAGTGTGGATGCACCCCAAACCGTGACTAAAAGTCCAAATATTGAAATAGTATATCCTCCTTTTACCAACCACGAATTCCATTGTGGTCGTAATAAAACATTCAAAAATCGATCGGGTCTGTCAAGGTCCATAACAAGGAATAATCCTGTTAATCCTAAAAATACCAATGAGATTCCGGCAGACCATAATTTAGTGTTATCAGAAACTTCATATCCCAAAACCATTGCCAAAAAAGGTATTAAAAATGCTCCTGCTGCAACTGCTTTTGTAGTAACATACGCCGAAACTTCCCATCCCCATAAAATTCCTTTATCAGGAGTATCATAAACTCTTCTTGCTTTCCCGTTAAGAACATCTAAATAATTTGGATCTTCGGCAGTTTTATTCACATATGCAGATTCCATTTCATGATCAATGGTCATTTGTAATAAATTCACATCATCATTACTATACATCATTTTTTCGGCAGCTTTAGCATAATGACCTACTCCTCTTGCCTGTGATCCCCAAAGGGATATTTCAGATTTTGCAGTAGCTTCCGGATTTAATGATTGATAATCTCCATTGATATAAAACAGGTTTGGATTGGTTCCTTTTTCTGGTTTTCTAACCATTACCTGCTCTCGAGATAACAACATAGATATTTCTGTGTTCGGATTATCCATATCACCTGCAATGATAGCATGTTCCGGACAAACCTCCACACAGGCAGGTGCTCTACCTACCTCAATACGATGCGCACAATAATTACATTTTGCAGCAGTTTTTGTATCCGGATCGATATATAAAGCATCGTAAGGACATGCCTGCATACATGATTTACATCCGATACATCGGTTATTATCAAAATCAACAATACCATCTTCGCGAATGTGCAGAGCTTCCACCGGACAAATCTCAACACAAGGTGCGTCCGTACAGTGATTACATCTCATTACGGAGAAAATTCGACGCGTATTTGGAAATTCTCCTTTTTCAACCTGCTTTACATAAGTTCTGTTTACACCAACAGCTACGTCGTGTTCTGACTTACATGCGGTTGTACAAGCATGACAACCAATACATTTTCGATTGTCAATAATAAAACCGTACTTCATAATATAAGTGGTGTGTTTTGATTAATAAGGAATTAAATTGGTATAATTTTATAAAGATAAAAAAAATACAGTTAAATCAATTAGATTTTGATAATAGTGATGATTCCAAATTTAAAAAAATACTACGCAGATTGTAACAATGGTTATGTAAATATGTTCTATATCATCAAATAAAAAAAGGATTTGCTCTTAAATGAGCAAATCCTTTTTATTTTCTTATGTTAAGAGTATTTAAAGTTCTTTAAGTTTAATATTCTTCCACTTAATTTTTATACCACCACCACTATGAATTTGAAGTGCAATAGAACCAACTCCTTCTCCAATTTTTTCATCTGTAATTGTGATCATTTCTGTTCCATTCAACCAGGATGTTAATTTATCACCTTTCACTTTAATTTTAAGATGATTCCACTCCCCTTCTTTAAGAGCCTCCTCTTTTTCAGGATCAGGTTTGATCAACCAGCCTCTTCCATACGATTCGTAAACACCACCAGTGTGCTTGCCTTTTGGAGCGACTTCCACTTGCCATCCACTAACCTTAACTCCTTCAATGGTTGATCGGATAAACACACCACTGTTCCCATCTGCCTCTTGTTTGAAATCTAAATTTAATTCAAAATCCTTATAATGTTTATCTGTAGCCAAATAACCATATTCTTTATCGGGTCCACTTTCACATACTAACAAACCATCTTCCACATACCATTTTTCAGTTCCATAGATCGTCCATCCATCAAGGTTCTTACCATTAAATAATTGTTTTTTCTGAGCCTGTATGGCTGGTACAGCAAGCAAGCTCACCAATAAAACTAAAGTTATAATTCTTTTCATACTTAAAATTTTAATTTATTAATTAATATTATTTACTCAAATCTTTGATTCTTATATTTCTAAAATCCAGCTCGTCACCATGTCCTAAAAAAGCGATATGGCCTTTATTTCTTTCCAGCCCAGGGTGTTTTTTATGATCTAAAGTTCCGTTTTTAGAAGCTTCTTTCATATTTCCATCAACAATTACAGTTCCGTTCAAAGTAACCCTAATATGATCTCCTTTTACGTAAACTTCTTCATAATTCCATTCTCCAATAGGTTTTAAAAAGCCTCTTTTTGCGGGAATAATTCCATAAACAGAACCATGAAATTGATATTGTTTCAGGTTTTTGTATTTATCGGCTGTATTATCTAAAATCTGAATCTCTTTCCCTACATAGGCTGCATCTCCTTTTAAGGGAGTATGAATTCCCAACCCATTGTTCGCACCTGGAGTTAGTTTAAATTCAAATCGGAAAATAAAATCTGAATACTCGTTTTTTGTGTAAAGATTTCCACTTCCTCCCTTTTCAGGTCGAACAACTAAATTATTATTCTCAATAAAATAAGCCGTTTTATTCCCTCTCCATTGATCCAGATCTTGTCCGTTAAAAAGATAAGTAAAACCATCTTCCATTTCAACTCTAGATGCTGATGCTTTTTGCCCAATAGCCATCATTGATACAAGATAGAATCCAATCCATATTATGAAAGTTTTATTTTTAAAATTTCGATGATAATTAATTTCCATATCAATAAAGGATTATTATTCTATTGGCTAAAAATAATCATTTCTTTTTATCCTTTCTATTTTTTTAGACAAAACATCACAATTTATAGAGATAGGATAGTATATCATGATATAGGCATGGTAAAATAGAATTTGCGGATGATTATATATTAAGTATTTTTGCTGAAATTAATTCTATGGATATCAAAACTCTTTTTTTTGGAATTGTAAGAGACATTACCAACAGCAGCTCTGTTAACATGAAAGTTAATAGTGATATTACAATTGAGCAATTTGTAATTTTACTACAAGAAAAATTTATAGGATTTCCTACTATTGGTGAATTTTCAGTTGCTGTAAATGAAGCATATGTAGAAAAGGAGTTTGTTTTAAAAGGGAATGACATTGTTGCAATTATTCCCCCCGTTAGTGGAGGATAAAGTTCCTTTGGGGAAAATTATTAAATATCTTCAGCCTTTAAAAGGAAAATAGAAAATGAAAGAAAATAAATCAATACTAATAACTTCAGAAAAACTGGATCTGGCAATCTGCAATGAATTTGTGCAGGATGATGCCTGCGGAGGAATTGCTTTATTTGTTGGAACAGTTAGAAATCACACAAAAGGTAAAGAAGTAAAAAGATTAGATTTTTCTGCTTATAAACCTATGGCGATTAAAGAAATGCATAAAATCGCAAAGCAGGCCATTGAAAAATTTGACATTAGTAAAATAGCTATCCACCATGCCGTTGGAAATCTTAAAATAGGAGATGTCCCGGTTATTATTGCAGTTTCTTCTGCACACAGAGACGCTGCATTTAAGGCGTGTAAATTTGCTATTGATACACTAAAAGAAACAGTACCCATCTGGAAAAAAGAACATTTTGAAGATGGTGAAGTATGGGTAAATTCACATCCATAAAAATATTAATTTAAAATTCTTTACAATGAAACTCAAACTACTATTATTTTTCTTACCTCTTTTTGTTTTTGCTCAAAACGATCAAAAAACACTAACAAAAAAAATCACAAAAAATATATCCGTTAATTATGTTTTGCATTTTCCGGATAATTATAAAAAAGAGAAGCATGACTGGCCTCTTATTGTTTTTTTACATGGTTCAGGAGAGAGAGGCAATGATCTTTCAAAATTAAGTATTCATGGTCCTTTAAAATATGTTGAAAATGGAAATAAACTGGATGCTATTATTTTAGCTCCTCAATGCCCTGAAAAGGAAGTTTGGGATATAGATGTATTGTCAACTTTGATAAAAGATGTTGTATTAAAAAATAGAATTAATCATACCAAAGTTTATTTAACTGGCTTGAGTATGGGAGGTTATGGCACATGGGAACTGGCTTTAAAATATCCGGGAATGTTTGCGTCAATCACACCTATTTGTGCACGAGTTGACTATGTTTTTTTAGAAAATGCAAGTAAGTTAAAAGATAAACCTATTTGGGTATTCCACGGAGCTAAAGATGAGGTTGTACCTATTGTCAACTCTAAAAGAATGGTGAAGGCTCTAAAAAATGCAGGAGCTAATCCAAAATTCACAATTTACCCGGATGCCGGTCATGACAGCTGGTCTGTACCATATAACGACCCTGATTTTTAT
>JAOZTG010000086.1:0-7829 GCA_029939235.1 Flavobacteriaceae bacterium | reverse complement strand
CCCGGATGCCGGTCATGACAGCTGGTCTGTACCATATAACGACCCTGATTTTTATAAGTGGATACTTAGTCAGGAACAAAAAACAGCAAAATAGTACCAAAAATTCATAGTTCTTCTTTAGAAAAGCATAGTCTTTGTGCAATAGCTATTACTCAAAGTTACACAGAGAAAATTAAAAATTTAGCAAAGAAAATTTTGGATTTTTTTTAAGTTGCACAAAGGCTCCATTATTATAAAATGCAACCAAATACATTAAACAATTTTCATTTTTTTTAATAAGAACGAAGCGTTCATATTTTTACAAATACCATTTTTTAATGTGTAGTCAAAATGAAGTTCATCATTAATGACCTCTGCATCAAAATAGTAATTTTTTATTTGGGTGAGATCCTTTTCAATTTCACATAAACTCAGGTCGTGTGTGGCAATGATTCCTGTTGAATTTGAAGCAACTAATTTTTGGACAAACTTTTTTGAACCAATTGCTTTATCGGTACTGTTTGTACCTTTCAAAATTTCGTCTAAAATGATAAAATAGCGTTTGGTTTTAATTTCATCTACTATAAATTTTAATCGCTTTAATTCTGAAAAGAAATAAGATTCATCATCTGCCAAAGAATCAGATGTTCGCATACTGGTAATCAATTTGATAGGAGTATATTCAAAAGATTCGGCGCAGACCGGTAATCCTATATTTGCCATTACAATGGATAAAGAAACTGTTCTTAAAAAAGTACTTTTCCCTGCCATATTCGCTCCGGTAATAATAAAAAACTGTTGATTATCAATGGTGAAATCATTATCAATTCGTTGAGAAACCCTTAGCAACGGATGGCCAAGGTTTTTGGCTGTGATTACTTTATCATCATTATTGATCTTGGGAAAACTAAATTCGGGATGATTAAACGTAACATTTGCAAGTGAGTTTTGGGCATCAAAAAATGAAATAACCTCAAACCAATTTTCCACCTTATCCGCATAACGTTCGATCCATTTTTCAATTTTATTTGCCTGCTGCAAGTCTCTAAGAAAAAATGCATTTCCCAATACAGCTATAAGTAAATTATTTCTTTGATCCAAAGCATCCAGGATCTTTGAAAACTTAGCAAAAATTATGGAAGCCTTTTGCGATTCTGTTTGAATAGATCTTTGTTTTTCGATTAAAATATCAGAAGAAAAATTACAATTTTCAATTTCATTCAACAATTTATGATACTGTTTAAAGGTATCCTTTGCTTTGGAAGAATCTGTATATAAAGCATTTATTCTTTTAAGAAAAACACCCGAAACTCCTAAACCAATAAAAAACCAAATAATCAATAACTGACCTGAGGCTAATTCAAAACTAACCAATAGAATAAAAACAATAGAAATGACTGAAAAAACGATTGGCAAATAGGAAGTGAATTTTGGAAATACAGCTTTATATTGGTGTATCCAATGGATGATTTCTTTGGCAGAATGTTGCACTTTGACCAAACTTGCCAATGCAGAAAAATACTGACGCCACTTTGGTTTTTGTGATAGTTCTTTTATTCCTTCCTGTTTCTTTTTAATATTGGTGATCTCATTTTTTGTCAAAATATTTGCAAGTGCCTTTTTTCCTTCCCTGGTTACAGTTCTGTTACAATACTGGAAAAATGATCCTCGTCCGAACAGATCAATATCATAGCTATAAAAATGCGATGGATCTATAAATTCTTCCCCTTCTTCTAAAAAAAAATAGTCTCCACTTAAAACCGATATTTCAGTTTTATTTATTTGAATCAACTTTTTAAGAAGATCCCTTTTTTCTTTTAAGTCAGAATGTTTAGAAACCAGATAAAGAAATAAAGGAATCCCAATTAATAAAACAATTAAGATTAATTTACTGTTTCCGAAAAATAAATAAACACTAGCAGCAACTCCAAGAAACAGCAAAAGACGCAAGGTACTATAAGTCGTCAGTTTCTTTTTAAGTGAACTTAGTTCCTTTTCAAAGTTTTGCTTTTCAGATTTGTAAAATTCAATAGGTTTTTGCATAAATACTTAACATCTTCACAGGATGGCTTTTAGGCGCGTTGTGAAATATTTTAATAATTTTTAATTCCTCCTTTTAAGCTTAGTACGTTTAATTCTGAGTACTTTTCTTTTAATAATTCAGCAGCTGTATAACTCAGGATTCCCTTATTACAGATTAAAAGATATTCTTTCTTGATATCTATTTTTAAGGAGTCTATATCAAATTCAGAGATAGGAATTTCTATCACTGATCCAAATGGTAATTTTGACTGAGTTTCTTCATTTACCGAGATAACCACTATATTATCATTATCCGTTTTTTGTTTAAAATCACGCATGGAGATCAAGAGGTTCTCGTCTTGTATTTCACAAGATGGATCAGTATAATTCTCTTTTTTAAAGGTCTTTAAAATACCTCGTTTACCAATATTATCACAGGTTTTTTCTACCTCAAGCTTCATTTTAAACTGTGAATTATCAGCACTGTTATATATCAGAAGTTGATTTTTTAAAGGTTCTCCTGTTTGGCTTAAAATTTTTATCACTTCATTTGCCTGCATTAATCCTATGATACCAACAATTGGGTTCAAAGTACCGGTTTCAGAACAATTGGGAACTGCATCTTTTGGCATTTTAGGAAAAGCATGTCTTAAATTTGCTGAATTATACAATCCTTCCGGAATATTAAAACTCGCAACATAGCCATCATTTTTATAGAGGGATCCATACACCAAAATATGATCGGTAATCACACAATAATCATTTAACAGATATTTCGTTGGCAAACTATCTGTACAATCAACAACAACATCATAATCATCAATCTGATCAAAAATATTGGCTTTTGTGACAGGTTGATCACTTGTAGTAATATTTACAAAAGGAGAGATTTCTTCAATGTGTTTTGCCAGCACCTCCGCTTTTGATTTTCCAATATCATCCGTTTTATAAAAAACCTGTCTGTGTAAATTACTTACATCCACTACATCAAAATCGATCAAATGAATATTACCAACTCCACTGGCAGCAAGATAAACTGCAGCAACACTTCCTAAGCCTCCGCAACCAACAATTACAATAGTAGATTGTAATAGCTTTTGCTGACTTTCTTTACCAAAATCCTTTATAATAATCTGACGTTTGTATAATTCTTCTTTGCTTATTTCCATTATACTATTTCTTTTCCTTTTTGATTCAACTTCATTTTACCATTTTCAATGATAATAAAACTCTTTAACTTTTTTATGTAATTTATATACTGCATATCACCAAAACCGTAAACTGTTTCTTTTTTTTGCCAGATTAAAAGTTTATTTATCAATTGCTTTTCATTTTGAATACCTGTATCAATAATACTAAGTATTTTATGATCGATCTGATTTAAACCATTCTCATCCTTAAATCTCATCAAATGCTGATCTATTGCAGCTTGTAAATAAATAAACTTTTTACTTTGGTTAAAATCAAAACTCTTTAAAGAATCTGCATCATTTTCCGAATAAATTTCCCATACAATTTGGGCAAATAAAAGATCGTTTCTTGATAATTTTATTTTATTTTGATATAGATCTTCATATTCTTTTGGTGAATAATCTGCCAAAGATAGAAGTTGAGTTTTACCTTTTTCTTTTCCGGTGCAAACCAAAAAATACTTGATATCTTTTCGGTATGATTTTAATAAATACGTAGCTAATGCCATTAAATTTATCTGACAAAACAGATCATATTCAAACCATAAAACAACTTCTCTATAATCTGAAACATCTTGAAGTTTAATGATCTCTTTGAGAGTTTTATCAAAATAGTCCAGTTTATCAACTCCAAATTCATTTTTGAAATAAGAATATCTTTCTTTCCAGAACTGATCGCTCCCAACATCTTTCACAACTGTTCCTTCACAAAGCATTTCACGACAAATAACTACATCTCCAGAAATGGAAGATTCTTTGAAAATAGCATATGTACTATCTCCATTTAATATGTGAAGTATTTTAGTCATTTAATTTCTTTTTTACTAAATCAAATTCATTAGGAGTATTCACATTGATGATAAAATCATCCTCAATTTCTACAATTTTCACGTCATTATTTATCAAAACTTTTCTCGGACAAGAAATTCCAAGTGCTAAATAATTTAGTAATATGGGATAGGCTTTTGGTTCCCATATAGTGATCAAAGGCTCAGGAAACTGTTTGTTTTTTCCTTTAATGGCAGTTGCAATTTTACTGGGATCTCTTTTTTCTAATAATTGTTGAATTATCTTTTCATTTACATAAGGCAGGTCTGTTGCCAAAACCAGCCAGGCAGTATTAGGATCGCTTTGAAATGCTGAGCAAATAGCACCAAATGGGCCTAATCCCAAAAAAACATCCTCGATGGTAGCGGTATCTGTGATTTTTTGTTCTTTTCTTACAGATAAAAATGTTTTAAAATTCAAATTTTCAAGCATTTCTACAGCAAAATATCGGTGAGATTTTCCATAATAATTTAACAAACCTTTGTCGGTTCCCATCCTTACACTTTTCCCACCTGCCAGAACCAGACCTTGAATAGGAGGTGTTTTTTGTTGGATAATATTTTCTATATGTTTTGTTATTGAATCAATATCACCTAAAGAATACACCTTTAAATTTCCAATTTCAGGATATTTTTTATACAAAAAATCAAAGATTTTTACATCCTCTTGTCGCTTTATGATAAATTGAATATTGTCCAATTGATCTATTCTTTTTAAAACAGAAGCTTCTTTTTCATTATCTAAAATAAGAATTTGTTGTTCTCCCTGATAATGATTTCCATTGATAAATAGCAAGTCGTATTTTGAAAACAGGATCTTATCATTATTACGATTCATTTTAGCAGCAGTGGTAATAGCTAAGTTCCCAGAAGAGTGAAAAACAAAATTATCAATGGCCGGTACTATAATTTCTTTTTGATGAGAAGCATCTAAATATGCAGTTTTTAGGTCATTTTGGATTTTATTAATAATATTTTGGACTAATTCGCTAATTACCGAACAATTTACCCCTAAAAAAGCAATTTCATTTACTGCATAATTTCTATAATCTCTTCGGGTCAGCTTGGCATGTTTCCTATGTTCCTCCATGAAAAATAAATTTCAATATTATCTAATTTCTAAAAACGGCTAAATTACTCAATAAAGACGACTCTAAAAAAGAATAAAAACAGCATGAAATCTCGTTGTTTTTTTGTATATTTATTGGTCGTAACAAGGTTTATTCCCTCAAAACCTAAAAAATGGAATATTTATTTAAATTATTTTGCGCCTTCAAACTTCCAATAATCTAAGTTGGCTTATCCATACTTCGTGTAGTCAACTTTATAAACAGACCTAAATATTTATTATGCAAATTGGGTGTGGATTTGACAATGGACTCAATTTATCAATATAAACTCAAGTTTTTACCATTAAAATGACGCATTTGTGTCATTTTATATATGGTGTTATTGATATAGTTTTGCTAAAGCATAAACATTATATAAACAAAAACGAATATAGATTTAAAATTGATCTGTATTCCATAATATTAATCTTAAAATTTATTACTATGAAAACATTTTTAAAAACCCTTATTATTCTATTGATTGGCGTATCATTCTCTAGTTGTGATGATATTGAATCTTTGGCAGATATTGAATTTACAACATCATTTAGTGGTGATGTGGATGTTGTTGTACCCGCTTCAGTGAGTCATGCATCAGCTAAAATCGACGCAGTGAGTTTTTCAGGAAAAGCAACTATTGACCCACAATCTGATTCAAATATTAAGAAGTATATTGATAAGCTAAAATCATCTGATGTACAAGAAGTTACCGGTACTTTTAAAAAAGTTTCAAAACCTGTTCGAATTACTACAGGTTCCCTTTCAATTTCTCAAGGGTCTAAATCTGCATCATGGTCAATCAAAAATTTTGATGTGGCAAACGGAGCAAAGATCATTTTAGATTCCGCAGAAGGACAATGGGCAACCATAAACCAAATTTTAATGTCTAAAAATAAATTTGATGCAAAAATTACAGGAACTGTTGATAATGACGATGTAAGCTTTACAGTTACAATTTATATCAAATCTAATTTCATTGCTAATCCTCTTAAATAGTTTAGAGTATAATTTATTTTTTAATATTATCCCTTAATTGAGTCGCCCAAAACAGGATAAGTGTTATAAGGCGGTTCAATGGGGTGTTTTTTTGATTAAATCTCCTTTAAAATGTGACCTATATCACTATTAAATTATAGTAATTTTTCGTATATTTATAAGTCAAGTTTAAGACTTAACCCCTTAATACCTACTATATATGAAATCTTTATTTAAATTCTTCCTGGTATTGATTTTATGCTGTTGTAAGTTGGCTTAAAGTTTTTTTAAGTCAACTAATCTCGTCGCTTTACAAAAAGTAATTCGTTTGTTTAAAACGAACTGTTTTTGTAATGTCTGTTATTATAAATAATTCCATTTACTTAAAACCTGACAGAGATGAAACTTTTATTTAGAATCGCTTTTATAGTAATTTTTCTTCTAAGTGCTACACAAAGTATCAATGCACAAATTTTAAAAAAATTACAAAAACGTGTAGAAGAAAAAATTGATAGAGAAGCTGAACGCAGAACCAATAAACGTATTGATAAAACCATTGATAACGCATTTGATAAAGTAGAAGATTCAATTGACGGTAAAAAGAAAGCACCAAATTCTGATACTAAACCCGTTAATAATAAAAATGAACCTAATGCTGCTAAGAATTCAAATGCAGCAAACAAAGCTTCTCTTAACTGGGCAAAATATGATTTTGTGCCGGGCGATAAGATAATTTTTGAAGATAATCTTATCGGCGAAGAGAACGGTGAGTTTCCTTCAAGGTGGGATTTACACAATGGTACGATAGAAAATGCAGAATTTGGAGGGGAAAATATAATAATGTTTAGAATAATGTATTCAAGAATAGTTCCTTATTTGAAAAACCCGAAAGCTGATTATCTTCCTGATGTATTTACTGTTGAATTTGATCTTTATCTTTCTGAAGGCATTTTTAATGTTTTCTTTTTTGATATAAAAAATCAAAAACAATATCAAAATCGTAATCTAATTATCGAAGAAAAAAGAATATTATTAAATCCCGCTAAAAGTACTATTCCCGATGGAGGTACTATTAAAGAGAAATGGACACATATTGCAATTGCATATACCAAAGGTAAAATGAAAGTATATATCAATGAAACAAGACTTATAAACATTCCCCATCTTGCTTTTGATCCAACTGGAATTTCTTTAGAATCTTCATATCACTATGATAAAAGCCCTATCTATATAAAAAATTTCCGTATAGCAGAAGGAGGCGTAAAATACTACGATAAATTTCTTCAGGATGGAAAAATTGTAACCAATGGAATCCGATTCGATGTAAATAAAGCTGTCATTAAACCCGAATCAATGGGTGTAATTAATTCGATTTACAAAATTTTGAATGACAACTCTGATCTAAAATTTAGTGTTGAAGGTCATACGGATAGTGATGGCGACAAAGCTCTTAATCAAACCCTTTCGGAAAACAGGGCACAATCAGTTATGAATATGCTTGTTAAAATGGGTATTTCTGCCAACCGCTTAAGTTTTAAAGGTTTTGGAGAAAGCAAACCTATTGCCGATAATTCGAGTGCCGAAGGAAAAGCCAATAACCGAAGAGTTGAATTTGTAAAACAGTGAGAGCAGAGCCAAACTTGTTTGAGCTATGCCGAACGCCAAAACAAAAATGCGCAGCAAATTTGTAAAACAGTGAGAGCAGAAACAAACTTGTTTGAGCTATG
>JAOZTG010000246.1:2174-3738 GCA_029939235.1 Flavobacteriaceae bacterium | reverse complement strand
TATCTTTGCAACCTTAAAATTCACAACAAATGTTAACACTTTCTTTTATCCGAGAAAACAAAGAAGCCATCTTAAAAGGTTTGGCAGTGCGAAATTTTGCCGATGCGGAGGGAACTATTGATAAGGTTATTGAAAAGGATAGCCTAAGAAGATCTACACAAGCTGAGTTAGATGAAACTTTAGCGGAGAGCAATAAACTTTCCAAAGAAATTGGAAAATTGTTCAAATCTGGCGAAGTTCAAAAAGCAAATCTAATCAAAGAAAAAACAGGTCAGCTAAAAGAACAATCCAAAGATCTAAGTGAGAAGTTAAATATCCACGAAAGTGAATTGAATGAATTGCTATACCTCATCCCAAATATTCCAAATCCATTAGTTCCCAAAGGGAATAGTGAAGAGGACAATGAGACTATTTTTGAAGAAGGAGAAATTCCTGACTTACATAAGGGTGCGATGCCACACTGGGAACTTGCAAAAAAATACGACATCATTGATTTTGAATTAGGAAACAAAATTACGGGTGCCGGATTTCCTGTCTACAAAGGAAAAGGCGCTAAATTACAACGTGCCTTGATCGCTTATTTTTTAGATAAGAACTCAGAAGCAGGTTATACCGAAGTACAACCACCTTTGCTGATCAATGAAGCATCAGGAATTGGAACCGGGCAATTACCTGATAAAGAAGGACAAATGTATCATGTTGGTCTTGATAATTTGTATTTGATTCCTACTGCTGAAATTCCTGTAACCAATTTTTATCGTGATGTACTTTTAAAAGAAAGTGATTTTCCAATTTGTAATACAGCCTATACACCTTGTTTTCGTCGTGAAGCAGGTTCTTACGGAGCGCATGTTCGTGGCTTGAATCGTTTACACCAATTTGATAAAGTTGAAATTGTAAGAATTGAACATCCCGATAGATCTTATGAAGCACTTGACAGTATGGTAGCCCATGTGAAAGGTATTTTACAGGAGTTGAAATTGCCTTATCGAATTTTACGCCTCTGCGGAGGGGATTTAGGTTTCACATCGGCGCTAACTTATGATTTTGAAGTGTTTTCTACTGCCCAGGATCGCTGGTTAGAAATCAGTTCTATTTCAAATTTTGAAACATTTCAGGCAAATCGCCTAAAATTACGTTTTAAAAATAAAGATGGTAAAAGTCAACTTGCACATACCCTTAACGGAAGCTCATTAGCCTTACCAAGAGTTTTGGCAGGATTATTAGAAAATTACCAAACAGAAGATGGAATCAAAATACCGGAGGTTTTACAAAAGTATACCGGTTTTGATATAATTGATTAGTTGAGTTATTAATGCTTTAAATTCTTAAATTAATTAAGAAGCCTCAATTAATCTTTTATAATGATTCATTGCTTTTAAGTCTTGATAGTAAGCATTGATCTGACCATTTTTCATATGATCTCTTGCACTTTGTTTTGCTTTTTCGTAGAATTTGGTTATTTCGCTCATGGTGTTATTGTTTTAAAATTGTTAAGGTTTTCCTGTATATTTAAGACAGTGGTTTTTTAATAACGTTACATTTTTATATTTATTTTATTAAA
>JAOZTG010000246.1:0-2074 GCA_029939235.1 Flavobacteriaceae bacterium | reverse complement strand
TGCTCAAAATGCCCAATTAGCGAATTCCTACTTTAGAAATGGTGAATATGAAAAGGCAATTCTTTTATACAAACCTTTGCATAAGCAAAATCCGGTTAGACAGGATTATTTTAAAAGTCTGTTAATGTGTTACCAGCAAATGGATGATTATGAATTAGCAAATGAAATGATCAGAAATAATATGAAATTATTTCCTAATCAACATTATTTGAATGTTGAATTAGGTTATAATTACCAATTGCAGGATGAATTTGACAAGGCTAATATTTATTACGAAAAAGCAATCAACTCTATTCAAAAGAATCCAGGTTTTGGATTTGTGATTGGTCAGACTTTTAGAAAGAATCACTTATTGGATTACGCTTTGCAATCCTACCAAAATGCCAAGGAATTAAACCCCAAATTAAATACTGAAATCTATGAAGCACAGATCTATGGAGAAAAAGGAGAATTAGAGAAAATGTTTAATACCTATCTGGATCTTATCGATAAAAACGAAAAGTATTATCCTACTATTCAAAGATATATTGCAGTTTTTATTACAGATGATAAAGAGAATGAAACCAATATTTTATTTAAAAAATTGGTTTTAAAAAGAGCTCAGGCCAACCCAAAAGATGCCTGGAATATTTTACTAAGCTGGTTATATCTTCAACAAAAAGAATATGGAAAAGCCCTGGTTCAGGAAAGATCATTATACAACAGAAAACCTACAAGTTTAGAAAGAATCGAAGAGGTTGGAACTCTTTCCTTTGAAAACAAAGATTATGATACTTCTAAAAAAAGTTTTGAACTTATTGTTGAAAATACAGCAGATCCAAAAATAAAATTGAAGGCTCAAACCTATCTGTTACAAATTTCCAATGAATTGGCTTCCACAAAGAATGAACTGAACGAAGTGAATAAAATTTTTCAGGACCTGTTAAGCCAATATGGTATTTCAGGTACAACTATCCATTTACAAATTGCCTATGCACAGTTTTTAAGTTATTCCTTTGACCAGCCGGAAAAAGCAATGCAGGTTTTAAACAATGCTTTACCTGTGGTAAAATCTGATTTTCAAAAAGGCACCGTACAAATAGAGCTGGCTGATATACTGGTTTTTACAAATCAATTCAACCAGGCTTTGATACTATATTCTCAGGTACAAACCAATCTTAAAAATAGTGTTTTAGCTCAGGAAGCCCGATTTAAAGTTGCTCAGACCTCTTACTTTAAAGGAGATTTTCAATGGGCTCAAACACAATTAAAAGTTTTAAAATCATCAACATCACAATTGATTGCAAATGACGCCTTAGATCTCCATCTTTTAATAACCAACAATATAGCAAACGACAGCATTCAGGATGCCTTAAAAACCTATGCTAAAGCAGATCTGCTTGCATTTCAAAATAAAAACATACAAGCCATTGACATTTTAAATATTGTACTGAGAAATTTCAAAGGTCATACCATTGAAGATGATGCCTTATATAAACAAGCCGAATTATATATCAAAACAGAGAAATTTTCACTGGCAGCATCTAATTACTTAAAGATCATTCAAAATATTCCTGAAAGTATTTTGTTAGATGATACTTATTTCCAACTTGCTGAATTATATAACAATCAGTTAAACAATCCTGAAAAGGCGAAGAAAATGTATCAAAAAATTATTTTTGAATTTCCTTCGAGTATTTATTTGGTAGATGCCCGTAAAAAGTATAGAAAACTACGAGGTGATGATATTCAATGATCTATCATTCCTTTTTATTTTCCATTATTGCTTGATCAGTTTCCTAACGGTAGTACCTTTTTCAGAATAAATTTTGATGATATAAAAACCACTTAACAGACTGTTTAATTGAATAGAACTAAATCCTGCATTTATTTCTTTCTCCTTTTGACCCAAAATGGAATAGATCTCAACTTTACTTAAAGGAAGTTTTGAATCTACCGTTAAAACATCAGCAACCGGATTTGGATATAATATTAAACCTTCGGTTAACAATTCATCATCTACTCCTAATGAAGTGCAATCTTTCCCTCCATCAGTAATTGTCCAGCCAAAATTATCTATAATCTTTTGCTTTTC
>JAOZTG010000013.1:19740-34852 GCA_029939235.1 Flavobacteriaceae bacterium | reverse complement strand
TACAGTTTAGTGCATTAGTATTGACTACAGGAACTTACTTTAACAGAGCAGAGATTACAGCTTCTGATGTGATGGATCCTGATAGTGATCCTAACTCAAGCTATGACGATGATGATCTTGCAGATGGTATTGCTGATGATGATGAATTTATCTTAAGCGATATAGTGATCAATTTCTTGCCAACAGCAATGGATGATCAGGTACAGATAGTTGAAAATTCATTAGATGCTCCAATCATGGTGTTATTAGATAATGGAAATGGTGCTGATGACTTTGGTGGAGATGGACCAAGCAGTAATCCAATTGTATTGGCAACTTTACCAACAAATGGTACTGCAACAGTAAATGATAATGGTACACCAAGTGATCCAACGGATGATTTTGTAATGTACACACCAAATACTGATTTTGTAGGAATGGATTCCTTTACCTATACCATTGAAGATGGCCTGGGATTGATTGGAACTATCGAAGGAGATAAATCAACAGCAACAGTTTCTATTGAAGTTCTGGTGGATACTGATGGTGATAAAGTTGGAGATATTTATGATATCGATGATGATAATGATGGTATTGTGGATACTGTTGAAGGAACCATAGATTCAGATAATGACTCTTTTATGGATAGTCTAGATATTGATGCGGATGCAGATGGAATACCGGATAATGTAGAAGCACAATCAACAAATGGTTATATTATTCCTTCAGGAAATGATACCGATAAAAACGGACTGGATGATGCTTATGAAAGCGTTCCAGGTGCAGGTGAAGGTTTAACACCTGTAAATACGGATAATGATGCAACACCTGATTATTTAGATACAGATTCAGAAAATGATAATGTACCGGATAGTTTAGAAGGTCATGATGCAAATCACGACAGTTTACCAGATGTATTACCATTAGGATCTGATCTTGATGAGGATGGTTTGGATGATGGTTACGAAGGATCTGATATGAATGACGGATTTGATGTAAATGATGAGATCAATAATCCTAAAACAGATCTTCCTAATACAGACGGAGATAGTGAAGTGGACTACCGTGATACGGATGATGATGGTGATAATATTGCTACCATTGATGAAGACAGAAATGGAGATGATGATCCAACCAATGATGATACGGATGGTGATATTGTAAGAAACTATTTAGATATTGATGATGATAATGATGGTATATTAACTGTTGTTGAAGGTTCAGAAGATATGGATAATGACAACTTACCTAATTATCTTGATTTGGATGCTGATGGTGATGGATTGCCAGATAATGTGGAAGGTCAAAGTACCGTAGGTTATATCTTACCAACATTTGCTGATGGAAATGGAAACGGTCTGGATGATGCTTATGAAACCAATGGAATCAATCCTGTAGATACGGATAATGATGGTGATCAGGATTATTTAGATCAAGATAGTGATAATGATAATGTACCGGATGAAATTGAAGGTCATGACTTTAATCACGATGGTGTTGCAGATAATGCAGCTTCTAATTCTGATCAGGATAAAGATGGTTTAGATGATGGTTTTGAAGGTAGTGATACAAATGATGGATTTATTCCTAATGATGAGATCATGGATCCAAATACCGATCTTCCAAATACGGATGTTGAATACGATGTGAATGATACAACTCCGGATGATGATGTTGATTATCGTGATATGGATGATGATAATGATGGAATACCAACCATTGATGAAGATGGAAATGATGATGGTGATCCTACTAACGATGATTGTGATGAAGACAGTACGCCAAATTATTTAGATGCGACACCTTGTAGCATCGTTCCTAACGGATTCTCACCAAATGGTGATGGTATTAATGACACGCTTGTAGTGCCAGCATTATCACAATTTCCAGATTTCGAAATGCAGGTATTTAACCGACAAGGAAACAAAGTGTTTGATTACAAACGAAATGGTTCTCCTAATCCGGAATGGTGGGATGGAAGATCATCCGGCAAAATAAATCTTGGCAATGGAACGTTACCAGCAGGAACCTACTTCTATATTATCAGATTTAATAAGGATAATAGAAAACCAGAAAAAGGCTGGGTATATTTAAACAAGTAATTTTTAAACATCTATACCTTCCGTAAAGGGAGGTGTAGATAAAATATTACAACCAAAAGAAAATAAAAACACTAAAAGCTTGTTATAATGATAATCTTTAACAGAATTCCCCTAATGAAAAAGAACAAAGTATTAATATTTGCACTGATCGGATTTTTGAGTTTGGTCAAAGTAAATGCTCAACAGGATCCAAATTATACACAATATATGTACAATATGAATGTAGTGAACCCTGCATATGCCGGTTCTTTGGGAACATTAAGTATTGGTTTACTTGGCAGAACACAATGGACAGAAATAAGTGACAACCCTAAAACAGTAACTTTTGATGCACATGCGCCAGTTGGTAAAAGAGTTGGTATGGGTTTATCAGTCATAGCTGATGAAATTGGACCAATGAAAGAGCAAAATATTTATGCTGATATTTCATATACCATTACTACTTCAGAAGAAGGAAGACTGGCATTTGGTTTAAAGGGAGGTGTTACTTTGCAAAAATCTGATTTTTCAATGATTATATTACCACAGAGTCCTGATGATCCTTTGTTTGATGAGAATGTTGATAATACTTATCCTAATTTTGGAGCTGGTGTTTTTTATTATACCGATAAGTTTTACATTGGAGCCTCTGTTCCAAATATATTAAAGTCTAATCATTATAATTTTGATTCTTCGCAAAATGTTTATACAAAGGCATCTGAAGAAGCTCATTACTTTTTAACCAGTGGTTATGTGTTTGACCTTTCGGAATCATTAAAATTCAAACCCTCTGTTATGTTGAGAGGTGTTCTAAATGCGCCACTTTCTTATGATATCAATGCAAATTTTTTATTGTACGACAGATTTGAGATGGGTGCCAGTTACAGAAACGGTAGTTCAGTAAGTGGCCTGTTCAATATAGGTGTGACGCGTGAATTCAGAATAGGTTATGCTATTGACCTGGCAATAGGGGAGTTATCTTCCTTAAGCCCGGGAACAACACATGAAGTTATCTTATTATATGAAATTAGTTTCTCAAAAAAGAATATAAAATCTCCTAGATTTTTCTAATTAACAATTTTTTAACTATTTTTGAACTCAAAATCCCCATTAATATGAAGAAAATATTTACTCTATTTTCCTTGATGTTTAGTATATCATTTATGATTGCTCAAACCCATCCTGGAGAATATACTATCAAAAACCTTGATATCAACACCAAAAACTCCGATTTTGGTACAGCATTTTTAGGAAAAGGAAAAATTATTTTTGCTGCTCCTACTGAGAATGTAAAGGTGATTAGAAATACCTGGAAAGAAAACGGACAAAACTTTTTAGATCTATATACTGGTTTGATTACTGATGACAGACAGGTAATTGATAAAAAAAGAATGCCCGGTGATGTAAATACAAAATACCATGAAGCTGGTGTTGCTGTTAGCAAAGATTTAAAAACTATTTATTTTACTGCAAATAACTATTACGAAAAGAAGTTTCTTACAGATTCATCAGGGATAAATAACTTACAGATGTTTAGAGCATCGCTAGGAATTGATGGGAAATGGACATTAAAAGAAAAGTTACCATTTAATCATGTAGATTATTCTGTAGGACATCCTGCATTGAGTCATAATGACAGAAAACTTTATTTTGTTTCGGATATGCCGGGAGGTTATGGGCAAACAGATATATACGTGATTGACATCAATGAAGATGGTTCTTTTGGAGCATTAAGAAATTTGGGAGAAAAGATCAATTCTACCGGAAGAGAAATGTTTCCATATATTGGAAAAGACAATATTCTGTATTTTTCATCTGATGGCCACTACGGGCATGGTAAATTAGATATTTTCGCAAGTAAAATTTACGATAATACAGTTTCAGAACCTTTAAATCTTGAAATGCCGGTTAATAGTGGAGAAGATGATTTTGCATTTATTATTGACGATATGAAAGACAGAGGTTTTTTCTCTTCCAACAGAGAAGAAGGTAGGGGAGATGATGATATCTACTCTTTTTTAGCTTTACCTGGATTATATATTCATTGTACGCAAGAAATTAGTGGTGTAGTTAGATCTCAGTCTACAGGTCTGCCAATTCCTGGAGCAACGGTTGAATTGAGAGATCATGCAGGTGAAGTTTTAGAAACGGTGACTGCCAATAGTGTTGATGCAACTTACACCTTAGTAAAAGCAATGTGTGATTCAACTTTTGTGGTTGTGGGTATGCATAAAGGTTTTTTAAATGATGAACAAACCATTAGCACAGTGAATGATACAGGTGTTGATGCACTTATTGTAAATTTAAATTTACCGAATCAGTTTGTTTTAAACAAAGTAAATATCAATACGATCTATTTTGATTTTGATAAATCTAATATTCGTCCGGATGCAGCCAAAGAATTAGATAAGGTAGTGCAGGTAATGAAGGAATATCCTGCATTAACTATTGAAGCAGGTTCACATACCGATTCAAGAGCCAGCGATTCTTATAATATGAAATTATCAGAAAGAAGGGCGAAATCAACTGTTGATTATATCGTTTCAAAAGGTATTGATGCAAGCAGAATTGTTTACAAAGGTTATGGTGAAACGCAATTGGTTAACAAATGTTCCAACGGTGTAAAATGTTCTAAAGAAGAGCATCAGGCAAATCGTAGAACTGAATTTAAGATCACCAATGATAAAGGCTTTGAATTAGTTCCGTCAACGGAAGAATAAATACATAAAAAATCGTTAACAGTTTTTTAAGAAAAAATCAACTGTTAACTGCAATTTGTAACATATTTTTATATATTTGTCTGTATGGTTTAAGATATGAAAAAACGTAGAGAAAAAACTATAAATAGCATAATTCTAAAAGCTAATATTTAATATAAACTTTTAAAGACTCACCCTGAATTTTTTTAGGGTGAGTTTTACACATTATAAAAAATAAACTAATTAAGTAAAACGATATGAATAAAGATTACTTAAACTCAAAAAATACAAAAGCAAAAAGTTATAGTCTAAAACAGATTTTTGTATCCCTTATTTTTTTACTTTTTGTAGGCTTTGCTTGGGGGCAACAAACGGCAACTATTACAACAGATCGTGTTGGATTTTTTGTGTTACAGATCGATAATACTGGTGGAGCCTTGTTACAATGGTCAGTTTTAGGAGGAGGAATTAATATACCTTCTGGTACGATACCTGATTCAAATAATCCTACTATTGATTTAACAGGTAATACAGGTGGAGCTGTAATAACAATTACAAGTACAGATGATTTTTTACGTTTGGCTAAACTAGATATAGCCGGAATGAATGTTACATCTTTGGATATCAGTAATATGGATGCTTTACAGGAATTAAGAATAGCCAGTAATGATATAGGCAGTTTAGATTTATCTGGTAATACAAGTCTGACTTTTTTAAATGCAAAGAATAATAATTTATCTGTATTAGATTTCTCTAATAACGCGGCTTTAACATGGGTAGATCTTGAATCTAATAATTTTGCTGCCATTGATATTAGCAGTTTAGTAAATGTTGAGCATTTTGATATTGAGTATAATAATATTACTACGATTAATATTGATAATAATTCTAAACTTACAAATTTTCAGATTGGTTATAATCCAATAACTAATGCCACGATTGATTATGTTTTGAATACATTGGATCCGTTTGGTTTATCTGGTGGAATACTGGAAGTCGATCCTTCTTTTACACTTGAGGGAGCGTATGTTACAACTGTTGGAATTGATTCATATAGAAATCTGGTATCAAGAGGATGGACTATTGATCTTGATCCATCGATTGATTATGGAGATGCACCAACTACCTATCTTACTCAAGATCCTAATGGGGCTTCTCACTTAAGAGTTTTTAAACAGGAATTTTGGATAGGTTTATTAAGAGATACAGAAAATAATGGTTTTGCAGGTCCAAATGCAGATGGTGATGATACAAATAATTTTCAGGATGAAGATGGGGTTAATCCAATTCAATTTGATAATATTTCAGAAACAACTACCAGTGTTCCCATTGATGTGAGTGTTTTAAACAACACAACGGCAAATGGTGAATTACATGCTTGGATTGACTTCGATAGAAATGGAACTTTTGATGCGGATGAACACGTAACTGTTGTCGCACCGCCTACTCCTTCACCAGTACCTCCTTCTGTTAAAGGAGCAGCAAGAAAAGCTGCTTTAAAGAAAGCAGTAACTACATATACTTTAACATGGAGTAATATTGGTACTTCAGGCCCGGATATTGTTCCCGGACCTTCCTATGCAAGATTTAGATTTACAAGCGATCCTATTACAGCAAATGATCCTGGAGGAATTAATAATGCAGGAGAAGTGGAAGATTATGGATTTGAAATTTTAACCGATTTTGATAAAGATGGTATTCCTGATATTGCTGATAAAGATGCAGATAATGATGGTATTTTAAATATAAATGAAGGATTTGATCCATTAGATCTAATTAACTCGGTTGATACAGATGGTGATGGTATGCCTGATGGTATTGATTTAGATGCCGACGGTGACCTTTGTTTGGATGCTAATGAGGCAGGACAGATCGATGGAGATGGAGATGGAATTGTAGGAACAGGTACAGTAGTTGTAGATTCAGATGGATTAGTTATTAGTGATGCTAATGGACCGATAGTTTCTGGCGGACTTCCTGATGAAACAGGAGCATATACAGCACCATTTGCATTGGATTTAGATGGTAATTCTGTATGGGATTTCCAGGAAGCAGGAATAGCAGCCTCTATTACAACCGATCCTGTAGATCAGGATTTTGTTATGGGAGGAAGTGCAACTTTTACGGCAACAGCTGTTGCTGATACTTACCAATGGGAAGTTAGTAACGATGGAGGAACAAATTGGGTAGATGTTGTTGATGATGCTAATAATACTGGAGCTACAACTGATGCCTTAACAGTTTCTAATTTAACTGCTGCTGATAGCAATAATGTATATCGATTAAAAGTTGATTATTTATCTTTTGCTTGTGATACTGTTCAGGCTGTTTCTGCAGAAGCAGGATTTAATATGTTGATAACTGCTACTACCGTTGATGTAACTTGTAATGCAGATAGTGATGGATCTATAGATATAACGGTATTAGGTGGAATATTACCTTATACTTACGCATGGACAACTGCTGATGGTTCAGGTTTAGTCGCTACGGACGAAGATCAAACAGGATTAACAGCCGGAACATATGATGTAACGGTAACAGATGGTAATGGTGAAACTATCACAGGTAGTTATGTTATTACAGAACCTGATGCAATAGTTCTTACTGAAATTATAACAAATGTTTCCATTGCAGGAGCAGCAGATGGAGCAATTGCTTTAACGGTTGCAGGAGGTACAGCACCTTATATTTATGCATGGACAACATTAGACGGAATAGGTTTAGTGCCAGCTGATAAAGATCAAACAGGATTAACAGCAGGAACATATAATGTTACAGTAACGGATGCCAATAATTGTGAAATTAGTGGAATATATACTGTAACCCAACCGGGACCTTTAACTTTAACAGAAGTATTAACTAGTTTAGTTTGTAATGGGGATGCTGATGGAGAAATTGCAATTACAGTTGGAGGTGGAGTATTACCTTATACTTATGCATGGTCAACTGCAGATGGATCTGGTTTAGTACCAACAGATGAAGATCAAACAGGATTAACAGCTGGAACATATAATGTTATAGTTACAGATGCTAATGGTGCAACAATTATAGGTAGCTATACTTTAACCCAACCGGATGCTATAGTTTTAACAGAAATTATAACAGACGTAACTATTGCAGGAGCAGCAGATGGAGCAATTGCTTTAACGGTTGCAGGAGGTACAGCACCTTATACCTATGCTTGGACAACAGCAGATGGATCTGGTTTAGTCGCTACAGATAAAGATCAAACAGGATTAACAGCCGGAACATATGATGTAATTGTGACAGATACAAATGGTTGTGAAGCAAATGCCTCATACATTGTAAATCAACCTGGTGCTTTAGCTATTTCTGCTAGCATAATAAATGTAAGTTGTAATGGATTAACAGATGGAGCTATTGATATTACCGTAACAGGAGGTATTACTCCTTTTACTTATGCATGGACAACAGCAGATGGATCTGGTTTGGTAGCTGATGCAGAAGATCAGACAGGATTAACTACTGGTACTTATGATGTAATTGCTACAGATGTTAATGGAGCAACTATTGAAGGTAGCTACACATTAACAGAACCGGATGTAATTGTTATCTCAGAAGTAACTTTTACTGAGCCAACTTGTCCTTCTTTAAATGATGGTAGCATTATCATTACTGCAACAGGAACAGAATTGGAGTATAGTATAGATAACGGAGTAACTTTCCAGGATGAAAATATATTTAGTGACTTGGTAGCAGGAACTTTTGATGTTATTGTAAGAGTTAAGACTTCCACTACTTGTAGTGAGGCTTATGGTACTCAAATAGTTTTAACAGCACCAACTTGTGCTGACTTACAGGTAACAAAAACTCAAACCGGTGGACCAAATCCTGTAACAGGATTAGGACAAACCATAGATTATACTATTACCCTTGATAATATTGGCTTGGTTGATATTACAGATGTTAATATTGTAGATATTTTACCTGATGGCTCAGATGGAGTATTAGATGGACCAACAGGTGATGAAGGTGTTACAGGTGTAATTGAAGTTGGAGAAATTTGGACCTATACTATTAGTTATACATCAACTATAGATGATTTTATAAGAGACATTCCTTTAGTGAATACTGTAATTGTTACAGTTAATGAATTACTAGATCCTAAAGAGGATACAGCTACAACACCTATTGAAGGAACTGATACGGATAAAGATGGTGTTATTGACGTTTTTGATTTAGATGACGATAATGATGGTGTTTTAGACACCGTAGAAGGAGAAGGTGATACGAATGGAGATGGAGTTATTGATAGATTAAGTTTAGATGCTGATGGTGACAATTGTCCGGATGTAACAGAAGCCGGATTTACCAATAATGGAAATGATATGCTTGGAACAGCTAACCCACCTGTTGTAGATGCAGATGGTTTGGTAACCAGTGCCAATGATGGCTATACCACTCCAAATGATTTGAATAATAGTGGAGGACCTGACTTCCAGGAAGCAGGATTACCATCCGAAATATTTAGTGATGTGGAAGATATGGAAGTAGGTCTTGGTGATGATTTTGAATTTACTATAGATGCCCGAGCTACTTATTACCAGTGGCAGGTAAGTACGGATAATGGTTCTAACTGGTCTGATTTGGCAAATGATGGAAAATATGAAGGAGTTACAACACCTACTTTAAAAATTACTGATGCAAGAGGCCGACTTGAAAGTAATTTGTACAGGGTGTTATTAACATCACCTGATTATGCATGTGATCCAAATCCTGAATTATATTCAAGAGCTGCCTTATTATCATTTGATGCATTAAAGATTCCAAATGCATTTACACCAAATGGTGATGGTAAGAATGATCTGTTCCGTATTCCTGGATTAGATCAGTATCCAAACTGGAGTTTGGAAATTCATAACAGATATGGTAGCAAGGTTTATTTATATAAAAATAATGGTAGTGCAAATCCACAATGGTGGGATGGATATTCAGGTGGTGATTTGAATTTAGGAAATAAAAGAGTGCCTTCCGGAACGTATTTTTATATTCTTCATTTTAACGGAGATAATAGAAAACCTGTGAATGGCTGGGTTTATATTACATATTAATTTATTTGGGTAAAGAGAGCTTGCCTCTCTTTACCTTTTTTAATAAAATAATTGGTGATGTTTTGGTTTTTATAAACAGATCTGATAGAAGTAAAAATAATTGTCACAATAAATAATAGTGAACACATGAAAAAAATTACAATTTTCTTAGTTTTTGGTTTTTTAGTATTCCTTACGGATGTATCTGCACAACAAGATCCTCATTATACACAATATATGTATAATATGAACGTTGTAAATCCAGCGTATGCAGGTTCAAGAGGTACATTGAGTTTAGGAGCATTAGGAAGAATGCAATGGTTGAATATGGATGGAGCTCCAAAAACTTATACTTTTGACGTTCATGCGCCAGTAGGAAAAAGAGTTGGGGTGGGTCTATCATTCATAGCCGATGAAATTGGTCCGGTAAAAGAACAAAACATTTTTGTTGATTTATCTTATACCATTCAAACTTCAGATGTTGGGAGACTGGCATTTGGTTTAAAAGGAGGAGTATCATTACAAAATTTAGATGGTAATTTAATTCCACCAGAGGATTCAGATGATGAATTATTAGAACCTTTTAACAATACATATCCTAATTTTGGTGCCGGTGTTTTTTATTATACCGATAAATTTTATATAGGAGCATCCGTACCAAACATATTAAGTTCAAAACACTATGATATTGATAAATCATCAGGTGTTTTTACAGATGCTTCAGAAGAAGCACATTATTTTTTAACTAGTGGTTATGTGTTTGATTTATCAAGCAACTTAAAGTTCAAGCCATCAGTAATGTTAAGAGGGGTGATAGGATCACCATTGTCATACGATGTAAATGCAAACTTTTTATTATATGACAGATTTGAGTTAGGAGCAAGTTACAGAGATGGCAGCTCAGTAAGTGGATTATTTAATATTGGAGTTACCCCTGACTTTAGAATTGGATACGCCATTGATTTTGCTATAGGAGATTTGGCTGATTTAAATGTTGGTACAACACATGAATTAATGTTACTGTATGATATTGATTTTTCAAAGAAGAATTTGAAATCACCTAGATTTTTCTAGGAACATATAAAAAACATAAAAAAAGGGGAATTTATGAATAAGTATATCTTTACTTTATTCCTATTATATATAGGGGTAATGTCTGCACAAACAGAAGGCTCAGGAAAATATTCAATTAAAAATTTAAGTATAAACACCGAAAACTCAGATTTTGGAGCAAGTTATTTTGGTGATTATAAATTTGTTTTTGCTTCCCCAAAAAAAGGAATAACTCTGGTAAACGACGTATGGCTTGAAAATGGTCAACGATATTTGGAACTTTATGTTGCTGATATTTTACCTGATGGTGTTTTAGCGAATCCTGAACTTTTAAAAGGAGATGTAAATACCCGCTACCATGAAGCCGATGCGGTTTTCACAAAAGATTTAAAAACAGTTTATTTCACCCGAAATAATTACTACAACGAAAAACTTGCCAGAGACTCTAAAAAATGGGGTAATTTGGCTATGTTCAAAGCTACAGTTAATGAAAAAGGAGAATGGGTGAATATCATTCCAATGCCTTTCAATGATGTAGAATATTCTGTGGGTCATCCTGCATTAAGTGAAGATGAAAAAACTCTTTATTTTGTTTCTGATATGCCTGGTACCCATGGGAAAACAGATATATTTAAAGTTTCTATAACCCAAAGTGGTTATAGTAACCCAATAAATTTAGGAAGTGATATTAATTCACCTTCTAAAGAATTTACTCCATTTATTGATGGTGATGTGATGTATTATTCGTCTGATCGTGAGGGAGGTCTTGGAGGATTGGATGTTTACGCAACACAATTATCTGAATTTCAACCAGAACCTATTTGGTTGAATAAACCTATTAATTCAGCTGCAGATGATTTTGCATTTGCTTTGAATAAGACTACGAGATTAGGATATTTATCTTCCAATAGAGCCGGAGGAGTTGGAGATGATGATATTTATTCATTTATTGAAGAAGAACCGGTAATTTTTAGATGTAAACAAGTTATTAGTGGTATAGTAAAAGACAAAAACACAACTCAATTAATTGGTGGTGCAACCGTATCCATAAAAGATACAGATGGCAACATTGTAAAAAGTATTGAAGTTGGTGAAAATGGTACTTTTTCTTTATCTGTTTATTGTGAAACAGTATATATGTTAGAAGGCAATAAAAGCGGTTACACTCCTCAAAGTAAGTCGTTTACAACATCTAATGTTTCTGGGAAAGAAACAAAGTTATTGATTTTATTGGGTAGAGGAGATATAGTTGCTGTGGATGAGGTTGTGCCGGAAGGATTACCAGAAGAATTACCAGAGGAAATTGTTAAAGTAAGACCAAGTACTTATGTGGTAAATATCGACCCAATTTATTTTGAATTGAATTCATCTTATTTAAATAAAGAGGCAAAACGAGAGTTAGAAAAAGTTATTGACCTGATGACAAGATATCCTGAAATGATTATTGAATCTGGTTCGCATACAGACTCCAGAGGTATTGAGGGCTACAATATCTGGTTATCCGATAGAAGAGCAAAATCTACTGTTGACTATATTATTGATCAGGGAATCGATCCAAGCAGGATCACGGGTAAAGGATATGGAGAAACTCAGCTGATTAATGGATGCTCCGATGGCGTTGATTGTACCGAAGCACAACACGCAATGAACAGACGAACAGAATTCGTTATCATTAAAATGTAAAATATATTTAGAAAAGCCTTTATTCTTTAAAGGCTTTTTTATTTTTCAGAACAATTTTTTTATAAATGACCGTTCTATATAGATATACTTTTTTAGAATTAAAATTGAATAGGGTGCAAAGGATATTATTGTTTTTTTTTATTGGAGTTACAAGTATTGTATCTGCTCAGTTGTCAGCTCCAAGTTATAGTGTCAAAAACTTAAAGGCAAATTCAAAAAACAGTGATTTTGGTACGACTTTTTATGGGAAAGATAGAATTGTATTCTCTTCGACACGTGAATCCGGCCTTTCTAATAATAAATGGGATGGGAATGACCAGCCCTTTTTAGATCTTTATATAGGAAATGTAGATGAAAAAGGTGAAATTAATAAAGTAAAACCTTTTTCTAAAAGTGTTAATTCAAAATACCATGATGCTATGGTTACATTTTCACCTGATTTAAAACATGTATACTTCACTTCAAATAATTATATGGAGGGAGATTTGAAAACTGGTGGATTAAAAATATTTAGAGCTACAATTTCTGCAAATGGTCACTGGAAAGATATTGTGACATTACCTTTTAATAGTGACAGTTATGATACTGCACATCCAAATCTAAGCAAAGACGGCACAAAGCTTTACTTTGTTTCCAATATGCCGGGAGGCTTTGGAAATAGCGACGTGTATGTGGTTTCAGTCAATAAAGGGCATTATGGTGCACCAAAGAATTTAGGTCCAACAGTAAACACAAAGTATAAGGAGTATACACCCTATATAGATGGTAATCTTCTGTATTTTTCATCTAATCGTTCGGGTGGTATGGGTGGATTTGATATTTACATGACCAAGTTAGATGGCTCTATCCAAAAGCCAATAAATTTAGGAAAACCTATGAATAGTAAAGGAGATGATATTTCTTTTATTATTGATAATGAGAAACAGAAAGGATATTTTTCATCCAATCGATGGGGAGGAAAGGGAGATGATGATATTTATTCATTTATACAAAAGACTGTAATTCCAATTTGTGATCAAACCATTGAAGGGATCATTTTTGATAAAAAAACAGGTATGCCTGTTTCTAATGCTTTTGCGACCTTATACGATGCAAAAGGAAAGAAGATAAGAAGATTAGAGACACTTACAGATGGAAAATTCTTTTTTAGGCTGAAATGTGGAATACCATACAAAGTTATGGGTGGTAAGTTAGGGTATTTTGAAAAGGATAGTATTCTAAATACAAGTCATGAAAATGGATATGTGAACGATATTAGAATTGGATTGATCGAAAAAGAATTCATTATTTCAAATGGTAAAGAAATGCTCAATATAAGACCTATTAGATTTGAGTTGAATAAAGCAAATATTTTAAAGACTTCCTATGTTGATCTGGCTAAAGTGGTTAGGTTGATGGATAAGTTTCCAACGATGGTAATTCGGGTGGGCTCTCATACAGATTCGAGAGCGCCAGATGGGTATAACATGCAATTATCCAGAAAAAGAGCAAGTGAAACTGTAAATTACCTGATATCAATTGGAGCTGATTATAAAAGAATTACAGGGAAAGGATATGGAGAGATCGAGATAATAAATAAATGTTCCAATGGTGTAAAATGTACTGAAATTGAACACCAGCAAAACAGAAGAACAGAATTTGTTGTAATCAAAAAATAAAACGGAAAGTTTTACGTTATTAAATAGTAATTTGTTAATAATAAGGAGGTTTAACTCGAATTAACAGATAGGATAAAATTAAAATAGGGGATTTTTTATATAGAATTTTAAAAAAGCATTGGTCATTTTACCGATGCTTTTTTTATTGTTTACTGCTTAAAAAGACAGAAATTATGTACTTTTGCAAACTTAATAGAATTTGCCAGGAAAAATGAGTCAAAAATTTAGAGAATATAAAGGATTAAGCCTTACGAATGTAGCAGATGAAACTCTTAAATTTTGGGAAGAAAATGATATATTCCAAAAAAGTATAAGCGCAAGAAGTGAAAAGAAGCCGTTTATCTTTTTTGAAGGCCCGCCTTCAGCGAATGGTTTACCGGGAATACATCATGTAATGGGTAGAGCAATAAAAGATATTTTTTGCAGATATAAAACATTACAGGGATATCAGGTGCAACGTAAAGCAGGCTGGGATACTCATGGTTTACCAATTGAATTGGGAGTTGAAAAAGAATTGGGTATTACCAAAGAAGATATTGGCGTAAAAATTACTGTTGAAGAGTATAACCAGGCATGTAAAAAAGCTGTTCTTCGTTATACAGATATTTGGGAGGATCTTACTCACAAGATGGGACATTGGGTAGATATGAACGATCCATATATTACCTATAAGCCAAAATATATGGAGACATTATGGTGGTTGTTAAAACAAATGTACAATAAGAAATTACTGTATAAAGGATATACCATTCAGCCATATTCACCAAAAGCCGGTACAGGTTTAAGTTCTCATGAGTTGAATCAACCTGGAACATATCAGGATATTACGGATACTACTGTTGTTGCACAGTTCAAAACGATCAAAAGTACTTTACCTGATGTTCTACAAAATATAAAAGGAGATTTAT
>JAOZTG010000013.1:0-19640 GCA_029939235.1 Flavobacteriaceae bacterium | reverse complement strand
TCTGTAGATGTTGAAATTGCAATTCGTTTAAAAGAAGAAAATAAAGCTTTTAAAGTTGAAAAATATAAGCATAGTTATCCGAATTGCTGGAGAACAGATAAACCAATTTTATATTATCCACTAGATTCATGGTTTATTAAAGTGACTGAAAAGAGAGACAGGATGTATGAATTGAACCAGTCTATTAACTGGAAACCAAAATCAACCGGAGAAGGAAGATTTGGTAACTGGTTGAAAAATGCCAACGATTGGAATTTATCCCGTTCACGTTTCTGGGGTACACCTTTACCTATCTGGAGAACAGAAGATGGTTTAGAAGAAATGATCATTGGTTCTGTAGAGGAATTAAAATCTGAAATGCAAAGATCAGTTACAAAAGGATTTATGGAAAAAGATATTTTTTCTGATTTTGTTGTGGGTGATATGAGCGAAGAGAATTATGATAAAATAGATCTTCACAAAAATATTGTTGATCAGATTACTCTGGTTTCTCCTTCCGGGAAACCAATGAAAAGAGAATCTGATTTGATCGATGTTTGGTTCGATTCCGGAGCAATGCCTTATGCACAATGGCACTATCCATTTGAGCATAAAGAAAAAATAGACAAAAATGGTTTTTTCCCAGCAGATTTTATTGCTGAAGGTGTAGATCAAACCAGAGGATGGTTTTATACTTTACATGCCATTGCAACCATGAATTTTGATACGATTGCTTACAAAAATGTAGTGTCAAACGGATTGGTTTTAGATAAGACCGGTAAGAAAATGTCTAAAAGGTTGGGTAATGCCATTGATCCGTTCAAAACCATGAAAAAATATGGTCCGGATGCCACACGCTGGTATATGATCGCAAATGCAAATCCATGGGATAATTTAAAATTTGATCTGGATGGCATTGAGGAAGTTCGAAGAAAATTCTTTAGTACTTTGTACAACACTTATTCTTTCTTTACACTGTACGCAAATATTGATGGTTTTAATTATTCCGAAAAGGATATTAACAATGAAGAAAGGCCAGAGATCGATCGTTGGATCTTATCTGAATTGAATTCATTGATTCAGAAAGTAGAAGAGTATTATAACGATTATGAACCGACCAAGGTTGCAAGAGCAATTCAGTATTTTGTTTCTGAGAATTTAAGCAACTGGTATGTTCGCTTGAGCAGAAGAAGATTTTGGAAAGGAGAATATGAACATGATAAAATATCAGCATATCAAACCCTGTATACCTGTATGTTAGCTGTGGCAAAAATGGCATCTCCAATTGCTCCGTTTTTTATGGATAATTTGTATAGAGATTTAACAAAAATAACTCCTAAATATAAATATAGTTCAGTACATTTGGATGAGTTTCCTAAGGCTGATGTATCATTGATTGATGAATCATTAGAACGTAAAATGCAAAAAGCACAGACAATTTCCTCCATGGTATTGTCATTACGTAAAAAGGAAATGATCAAAGTTCGCCAACCCTTACAAAGAATAATGATTCCTGTTCTTGATCAACAGGATAAAGAGGATATTGAAGCTGTATCTGATTTGATCACATCAGAGGTGAATGTAAAAGAAATTGAATTGATCAATGACACCTCCGGAATTCTGATTAAGAACATAAAACCCAATTTTAAGCTCTTAGGACCAAAATTCGGTAAAAAAATGCGTTTTGTTGGAGCAGCAATTCAAAATTTATTAGATAAGGATATTGAAAGTATTGAAAAAAATGGTAAATTAAGCATTGAAATCAATGGTTCTTTAGAAACCATCTTATTGGAAGAGGTTGAAATAACAACTCAAGACATTGAAGGATGGTTAGTTGCTAATCAGGGCAATTTAACAGTGGCTTTAGACGTTTCTATTAATGAGGATCTGAAAAATGAAGGAATTGCTCGTGAATTGGTAAATAGAATACAAAATTTGCGAAAAGAAAAAGGACTGGAAGTAACGGATAAGATTAGAATTACATTAAAAAAGGACGGTGTCGTAGATAAAGCAGTAGAATCAAATGCTGCTTATATTAAAAACGAAACTTTAACAAGAGAACTGGTATTAAAAGAAGAATTAAAAAATGGGAATAGTATCGTATTTGATAATGTAAATACGGAATTATTATTAGAAAAAGTTTAAAAAATGAGCGATAAAATAGTAAGATATTCGGATCAGGATTTACAGGAATTTAAACTGATCATTGAAAAAAAGATTGAACATGCTGAAGAGGATTTGGCATTGATAGAAAGTGCTTTTAAAAATGATAGTAACAATGGAACAGAAGATACTTCGCCTACTTTTAAGGCTTTTGAAGAAGGATCTGAAACCATGTCAAAAGAAGCAAATGTACAATTGGCAATTCGTCAGGAAAAATTTATTCGTGATCTTAAAAATGCCTTATTGCGTATTGAAAACAAAACATATGGTATTTGCCGTGTTACTGGTAGTTTAATACAAAAAGAGAGATTAAAATTAGTCCCTCATGCAACATTAAGTATAGAAGCAAAAAGGCAGCAATATTAAAAAGCAACCTATTTTTTGGATAAAAAGTGGATGGATATTTATTATCATGATGCTTTTTGTCCAAAATTTATCAGCTCAAAAAATATTAAAAAAATCTTTTAGTTCAAAAGCAAATAGGATCATTGTAGAATTTGATTTTATTGATCAGGTTGAAATTAAAACAACTGATACAGCAAATCAAGTTACAATTATTTCAAAAAGTGAAGATGTTACTTCATCTAAAATAAGCATTGAGGAAATTAATGATAAGTTATTTATCAAAAGTATTGATCATACTATTACCGGAAGTGATATTGCAGTAATTAAATTAAGTAATATTCGCCCAATGTATTCTTCCTATCAAATATTGATCCCATATAATATGAACGTTGATGTATCCATTGCAAATGGAAATTTTAATTCTAAAAATTTTCATGGGAATCTTCATTTAAAAATGGAAGAAGGAACAATAAAAATGGATTCATTTAAAGGCGAAGTTTTTATAAATATTAACATTGGCAATGTGCTAATTGCAGATATTGAAGATTGTAGTATTGATGTAAGATCAAATTTTGGGAGGGTTAATTCTAATATGGAATTGAAAAAAGACAATGAAAATCATTTTTATGGTATTGTTGGAAATAAAAAAAACTCTTTAAATATTAATGCTATACTGGCTAATATTCATTTAAAATCGGCTTTAAACTAATAATTTCTTATCATTGTAAAAAATTTAACTACTCCATTGAAAAAAGCTGCATTTATAATCATTCTAATTTTATTGGTCGATCAAATTTCAAAGGTCTATATCAAGACACATTTTGTATTAAGTGAAGAAATTAAAGTGCTGGGATTAGATTGGTTTCGTATACATTTTTTAGAAAACAATGGTATGGCCTGGGGAAAGGAGTTTGGAGGCAGATCAGGTAAATTATTTCTGACAATTTTCAGACTGGTTGCCATTTCTGGAATTGGTTACTGGTTATACGGAGCGATCAAAAACAATTCTCATAAAATACTGATTGTTGCCATATCATTTATTTTTGCAGGCGCTTTGGGTAATATTATTGATTCTATTTTTTATGGAATTTTCTTTAATGACAGTTATCGTCAAGTTGCAACTTTCTTGCCTCCCGAAGGAGGATATGATTCGTTATTTCATGGGAAAGTTGTAGATATGCTTTATTTCCCTATAGTTGATACCATGTTACCCGACTGGTTACCAAGTATGTCATTTAATATTCCCGACTGGTTGCCAATTATTGGAGGAAACAATTATTCTTTTTTTGAAAACAGACATTTTACCTTTTTTGATCCTGTTTTTAATGTAGCAGATTCAGCAATTAGTACTGGTGTAGCAATGCTTATTATTTTTAATAAAAAAGTATTTCCGCACAATAAAGAAGAGAAATAAAAATCCTAACTAATTCCCTTTCTCTCTTTTAAAGCATTTACCAGTTGCATTAGGTTATCAATTTCCACATGATCCATGATCACAATTTTGAACCATTTATTTTGATCGTTGTGCTGTTCCGGTACCAGATCATATTTTAAAGCAATGTCATGAGGAATATATTCAGAATGAATAGTTACAATATTCATATTCGCTTCCCTGAAATATTTAATATTCAATAGATCAAGTTGCTTACAGATCCATTTTGTACGCATTTGTAAAACACTTATTTTTTCATACCAGCCATAGGGTCCGTATGTAAATAAGATCATAAAAACAGCCACAGCATTTGCACCTGATCTACTTCCGCAAAGCGTAAGATCCATGCCCTCAACATATTCGGCTTCTTTTGTTAATACATTTTCTATCAAGCCCTTTCTACATAAATAAACTCCGGTACCATAAGGAGCTTGTAACATTTTATGTGCATCTATGGTGATGGAACTTACTCTAGGGTTTGCAAAATTAATGGTTGATTTTAAATTGCTGAACGGATATACAAACCCTCCATATGCGCCATCAATATGTAGTTTATATGGTAATTTTAGTTTTTCCAGTATATTGGTATACACATCAGGATCATCTACTGATCCGAACATAGTTGTTGCAAGATTTGAAATGACAATAAAATATTTTTTACCATTTTCTGTAGCAGTTTTAACGATACTTTCTAATGCAATTGTATCAATTTTTCTGTTGTTGAATTCTACAGGAATTGACAAAAGATCGATATTTAGAATATTAGATCCTTTAGGGATGGAGTAATGTGTGTCTTCAGAAGCTAAAATTACAATTTCACTATTTTTAGCATCAAATTTATTCTTGAAATAGTTTCTGAATACCCACATTGCCTGGATATTTGCCTCGGTACCACCGGGAGCGATATAGCCGTCAAATTCATCAGAATCTAATTTAAAAAAATCAACAGCCAAAACTTTTAATACTTCACGTTCAATTTCCTGAGTTCCTTTAAAGGCTCTTTCAGAAGACCCAACAGTATGGCATCCGATATGGTTCGGATTTGCAACATAGGTTTTTAAAGTAGGAGCATCTTTTAAAAAAGGTGCATCACTGTAAAATACTTTATTATCAAGTTTAGATGCTGGGTAGCCTAAAGAGGTGTCCCTGTTAAAATCTACATTTTCACGAAGTGCATCTTCAATTCTGTCTTGTAGTTCCTGCTGAGTAAGTTTTTTCCAGTATTTCATGAAGCTTTATTTTTAAAAAACGTATTTTTATACTAAATTTTGAAGGGCAAAAGTACAAAATCATTATTTTATATTTTGAATTTGTAATCCTATAATCCTCTGTTATCCTAATTTTTATGAAAAAACTTAGCATTTATATTTTAGTTTGTTTAATCGGCTTCTTAATTGCTAAACAGATGTATAAAAGTGAAAGAAAAGCAGAAACCAATGAGGATATCCAAATTGTGATGCAAAGCATAAATAATATCAGTAAGTTGGTTGTAACCGAAGGAGTTTTTTCAGAAGTATATAGTTATAAGAATGCAAAAAAATATTTTTATGATACATTCGAGTTCAATAAAAGTGTTATCGTAACCGTAAATGCAAAGGTGCAAGTATTGTTTGATCTTGAAAAAATGGATGTAGAGATCGATTCCATCCATAAAAAAATAAGAATTAAAAGTATACCAAAAGAAGAGATCGTTATTATTCCAGATATTAAATATTTTGATATCCAGCAAAGTACCTTTAATTCATTTAGCAAAGAAGAGTTGAATGGCATCAATAAAAAAAGTATTACAAAGATCAAACAAACAGCAGAAGTAAGTAAGTTAAAGGAAAATGCCAAAAAGAGATTGATCATTGAATTGTCAAAGATCTATCAATTATCTGCAATTTTAGGGTGGGAAGTCGTTGATGAAACAGAAGAACAATTATTAGATGATTTTTTTATTGAAAAACCCAAGTTTTGAATTTAGAAGTACAAATTAAATCTTTGCCAAATTCACCCGGCGTATATCAATATTTTGATAAGGAGGATAAGATTTTATATGTTGGAAAAGCGAAGAATTTAAAAAAAAGAGTTGCATCGTATTTTACTAAAAAACATGATAATGGAAAAACCCGGGTACTGGTTAAGAAAATTGCCAGTATCAAGCATATTGTTGTTGAAACCGAAACGGATGCTTTACTTTTAGAGAATAATCTGATCAAAAAATACCAGCCGAGGTATAATGTATTACTCAAAGATGATAAAACCTATCCATGGATCTGTATTAAAAAAGAACCGTTTCCCAGAGTTTTTTTAACGAGAAATGTTTATAAAGATGGCTCAGAGTATTACGGGCCTTATACCTCCGTTAGAACGGTAAGAGCTTTGCTTTCATTGATAAAAGAACTATATCCTTTACGAACATGTGCTTACAATTTGAGTAAGCAAAATATTGAGAATAAAAGGTATAAGATTTGCTTAGAATACCATATTAAAAATTGCAAAGGAGCTTGTGAAGGGTTGCAGTTAGAGAAGGATTATTTGGAAGATATTCAGGAGGTTAGAAATATTATTAAAGGTAATTTTAAGACTTCTTTGCATAAATTCAATGATCTGATGTATTCTTATGCTGATAGATCTGAATTTGAGGAAGCCCAAAAGATCAAGGAAAAAATAGCACTTTTATCAAATTACCAGGTAAAATCAACGGTAGTAAATCCTTTCATTACAAATGTAGATGTATTTACCATTGTTTCGGATGAAAGTTTTGCCTATGTCAATTTCTTTAAAATTACCAACGGAGCGATAATTCAATCACATACCATTGAAATTAAAAAGAAACTGGAAGAAGATGACAGATCTTTATTAGAACTTGCAATTGTTGAAATACGGCAAAGATTTCAATCTGTTTCAAAAGAAATTTATACTCAATTCAAGGTAGATGTAGGAGAGGATATAAAAATTACAATACCTAAATTAGGTGATAAAAAGAGAATTGTCGATCTGTCGTTACGAAATGCAAAGTATTTCCGTCAGGAAAGGTTTAAACAAATTCAAATTGTTGACCCGGACAGGCATACTAATCGAATTATGAAACAAATGCAAAAAGATCTGCGATTGCAAAAAGAACCACGTCATATTGAGTGTTTTGATAATTCGAATATCCAAGGGACAAATCCGGTGGCAGCTTGTGTAGTCTTTAAAAACGGAAAGCCAAGTAAAAAAGAGTATCGGCATTTTAATATAAAGACAGTCATTGGTGCTGATGATTTTGCTTCTATGGAGGAGGTAGTACATCGCAGATACAAAAGATTGCTGGATGAAGAGCAAGATCTACCACAGCTTATCGTTATAGATGGGGGTAAAGGTCAGCTAAGTTCTTCCTTAAAAAGTCTGGATGTTTTAGGTCTAAGAGGAAAAATTGCCATCATAGGAATTGCAAAAAGGTTGGAAGAGATTTATTATCCAGGTGATTCTATTCCTTTATATCTGGATAAAAAATCAGAAACCCTAAAAATAATTCAACAACTAAGAAATGAAGCACATAGATTTGGAATAACACATCATAGAAATAAAAGGAGTAAAGGTGCAATTCAAACAGAATTATCTAATATAAGTGGCATAGGTGAGAAAACTATTATTACTCTTTTAAAAGAATATAAGTCGTTTAAAAGAGTAAAAAATGCAACTTTTGATGATTTGGTACGACTAATTGGAAAAGATAAAGCTCAAAAATTAACCTCCTATTTTGGTAAATCGAGTTAATTTTGAAGAAATAATGATCTTGTAAAGGATAAAATGAAAAAACATTTACTTATTATATTGATATTTAGCACATTAGTTGTTTTTTCGCAGCAGGATATAAAACAAAAGAATGATGTTAAAGTTGGATTGGTTCTTAGTGGTGGTGGAGCAAAGGGTTTTGCACATGTTGGTGTGTTAAAAGTGCTGGAAGAAGCCGGAATTAGGGTTGATTATATTGCAGGTACAAGTATGGGCGCAGTAATTGGAGGTTTGTATGCTGTTGGTTATAATGCAAATGAATTAGATCTGATCTTAAGAAAAAATGATCTGTCGGCAATAATTAAAGATGAAATACCCAGGAGCTCTTATTCATTTTACCAAAAAAACAATGAGGGAAAGTATGCTTTTACACTTCCCATTGAAAAATGGAAAATTGGTTTGCCATCAGCTGTTTCAAAAGGACAAAATGTTTTTAATCTTCTGTCTCAATTGACTGAACATGTACATGAAATTAAAGATTTTAGTAAATTACCAATACCGTTTTTTTGTATTGCAACTGATCTGGAAACAGGGGATGAAGTTATTCTTGATAAGGGTTCATTACCTGAAGCCATAAGAGCAAGTGGCTCTTTTCCTGGTTTGTTGTCACCGGTAAAAATAGATGATAAGGTTTTGGTTGACGGAGGAATTGTTAATAATTATCCAATAGAAGAGTTAAAAGCAAAGGGTGTTGACTATATTATAGGTGTAGATGTAATGGGTAAATTATTAGATGAATCAAAATTATCTTCAGCAGTATTAATACTTGGTCAAATTGCTGGATTTCAGGTATATAAAAATATCAAAGAAAAAGCTAAGTTGACTGATATTTATCTTCAACCTGATATTTCTGATTACAATGATTTTTCATTTGAAAAGGTGGATGAAATAATACAAACAGGAGAAGTTGCAGCTAGAGAACAGTTAGAACAGATCAAATTAATTGCGGCCAAGCAAAAAAAGAAAAAACATCATAATACCATCAACACTTTTGATTTGCATAATGATATTGTAATCAAAGAAATAGTTATAAATGGCAATAAGAATTATACAGATAACTACTGTTTAGATAAACTTAGAATAAAAAATGGAGAGACGATAAGTCAGGAGAAATTTTTAGAAGGAATTAATAATTTAACAGCAACAGACAATTTTGAAAATATATTATACAAATTTATTCCCGTAGAGGGGGGGATGACAGTTGAATTTAATTTAATTGAAAACAGTATCTCTACCTTTTTAAAAATAGGAGCTCATTATGATGATCTTTATAAAACAGGTATTCTTGTAAATTTAACAAAAACACACAGTTTTTTTAAAAATGACTTTCTATCAGCAGATTTTGTTATTGGAGATAATTTAAGATATAATATTGATTATTTTTTAGATAATGGTTATAACTGGAGCTTTGGTTTGAATACAAGATATAACTCTTTTAAATTCGATATAGCTGTTAGTCCTGATGAAGATATACCGGAATTTGGTGTTGAAATTCCATTTTATTATAATGATTTTACAACACAATTTTTTGTACAAACCACTTTTACTAATAATATGGCTTTTAGAGTTGGTGTTGAAGACAAAAATTTAAAGGCTTATATGAAAGAGATTGTTAATGATAAAACGGAAAAGATATTTTTAGACAACAGTAACTATGTCAATGTATTTGCAAAAGCTGCTTATGATTCTTATGATAAGCAATTTTCACCAAAAAAAGGATTTTACTTTGATGCAACTTATAGGTTTTATTTATTTTCCTCTGATTATTTTGAAGATTTTAATCCTTTTTCACAGTTGTATGGTAAGATAGGATATGCTTATACTGTTTTTGATAAATTGACTTTACAATATGTTGCACAAGCAGGAATTACAATTGGTTCCAATGGAAATTTTATTCATGATTATCATTTAGGAGGATATAATGAAAACTTTATCAACACATTTGAATCATTTTATGGTTATGATATTGCTGAACTTAATGATTCGGGTTTTTTAAAATCTACTTTTATTCTTAGATATGAATTGTTTAAAAATAACTACTTATCGTTTGTAGGAAATTATGGAAGAATAAATAGTGATTTATGGAATGGTGGATCTATATTTGAAGATACAGTATCAGGATATGCATTTGGATATACCTGGGATACATTTATTGGCCCAATTGGATTGAAATATTCATGGTCACCAGATACTGTGGATCATTTTTGGTATTTTAATTTAGGATTTTGGTTCTGATATTATTGATATCTCTTTTTAAACAGGTTTTGGTGAAGTTTTATTCTTAAGTCGAATTTTAAACTTTGAAACTAAATAAAACAATATTGGAACAACAATTAGTGTTAAAAATGTTGCAATAAGTAATCCATAAATCACGGTCCATGCAAGTGGTCCCCAAAATACTACGTTATCACCCCCAAAATATATCTGAGGATCAAATTCACTAAACAATGTAAAGAAGTTTATATTGAATCCAATTGCCAAAGGAATTAAACCTAAAATAGTTGTTATTGCAGTTAAGAGTACCGGTCGTAAACGGGCTTTACCTGCTTTTACAATACTTTCTCTTAAATTGTCTATATCTAAAAGAGTATTTTCATCTAAATTGAGTTGAATTTTTTTTCGATCAATTAAAAGCTGTGCATAATCTAATAGAACCACACCATTATTGACTACAATTCCTGCTAAAGAAATAATACCCATCATGGTCATCATAATAACAAAAGCATTTCCTGTAATGATCAATCCTCCAAAAACTCCAATAAAACTCAGGAATATAGCCAGCATAATGATTCCTGGTTTAGTAACCGAATTAAACTGAAAAATTAATATTAGGAAAATAAGTCCGAGCCCTGTGAAAAACGCACCCATTAAAAAATTCATTTGTTTATTTTGTTCTTCAATCTGTCCGGTGTAATCAATTTTTATATTTGCCGGTTTTTCAGTGAAGTTAGCCATCTCAGTTTGAATTTGATCAACAATAGCACCGGCATCTGTATAGCCTGGAGATAATGCAGAATAAACCGTAACTACTCTCCTCACATCTTTGTGTTTGATAGCACTAAATCCCGAGTTATTTTTTTCTTTGGTCACAACAGATACAGGAATCTCTTTGATTTTACCTGTGGCCTGATCTCTAAAAGTGATCTTTTGATTGAAAATAGCACTTGTATTGTATTTATCTTTTTTGTTAAAACGCACATAAATATCATAATCTTCACCATCTTCTTTATAAACTCCAGCCTTGGAGCCGAATATGGCATTTCGTAATTGTTGACCGATCTGACCTGCGCTAATGCCTAGTTCTCCTGCTTTTTTTCTGTCAATTTCAACTGCCATGGCTGGTTTTGATCTGTTTACATCAATTTTTAATTCATCAATTCCGGCAATGTTTTTTGAATTAATAAAATCACGCATTTTTTCAGATGTTTCAATTAGCTGTGCATAATCATCTCCTTCAACTTCAATATTAATTGGTGATCCTACAGGTGGTCCATTTTGATCTTTCTCAACGGAGATCAAAACTCCGGGATAAACACCCGTTAGTGCTTTCTGAATTTTTTGTCTTAATAGCTCTGTATTTTTTCTTTTTCGGAATTTAAATTCCCGCATGGAAGCTGTTATTTTTCCTTTATGTGGAATTTCTGCTGATGAACCTCCATCTGCCCGGGGATTACCGGCACCTTCACCAACTTGTGATACAGCATTTTCAACCATGAAATTATAATCATCACCTTCAAAATATTCTTTATCATTGAGAATTGAAAAAACCTTCTTTTCAATTTTTTTGGTGATCTCATTTGTTTTTTCAATATCGGTACCTTCTGGATATTCTATATATACGATGATCTGATTTGGTCTGTTATCAGGAAAAAATTCAATTTTTGTCCGGTGGCTGCTAACGGACATTCCAAAACCAACAAATGCTAAAATTAACAGTAAAAAAGTACCGATCGTAACGGCATAAGGTCGCCATCCTTTTAGTGCACCTCGTATGGATCTTTCATATAGATCCTCCCATTTGGTTAAAATATTTGTTTGAAAATAGTTAGCTATTTTTCGAAGGAACAATCGATAAACCCAAAGTAAAATAGCAGTGAGGACCATTACTGATCCTAAACCTCTATATACTCCTCCGGTGAAATATACCATGAGACCTATGACGGTCATGATGCTCGTAACTATAATTATTTTTTTTAATGGCATATCATCATCATCAATGGTCATAAACTGAGAAACCAATACTGAGTTGAAAAATATGGCAACAAATAGTGAAGAGCCAAGTACAACAGATAGGGTGATAGGAAGTAAAATCATAAACTGCCCCATAACTCCAGGCCATAATCCTAACGGAATAAAGGCTGCAACTGTAGTTGCGGTGGAAATGATTATTGGAAAAGCAATTTCACTGATTCCTTTTTTAGCGGCTTCAATTCTTCCCATCCCTTCTTCATCCATTAAGCGATAAACATTTTCTACAACGACAATCCCGTTATCAACCAGCATTCCTAATCCCATGATCAAACCAAATAGTATCATAGTATTCATGGTATAACCCAAGGCGTGCAATATCATCAAAGACATGAACATAGACATTGGTATGGCAAATCCAACAAAAAGGGCATTTTTAAACCCTAAAAAGAACATTAAAACGGTAACAACCAAAATGATACCAAATATGATATTGTTAACCAAATCATTAACCTGCCCAATTGTTTTAGATGATTGATCATTTGTGATGGTAACACTTAAATCAGCAGGGAAAACATTTTTTATGGCATCATCAACTATCACTGTAATTTTTTCTGCAGCAGTTACCATGTTTTTCCCTGCTCTCTTTTTTACGTCAAGCATCACAGCTACATTACCGAATTCCCTGGCGTAAGTTGTTTTTTCTTTTTGTTTAAATGTTACAGTAGCCACGTCCTTTAAATAAATTGGACTACCATGTTCTGTTTTAACCACAAAATTATTTAATTCCTGCGGGTTTTCAATTTCACCTATAATACGAATAGTTCTTCGTTGACCGCTGGTAATCAAATTACCTGCAGACATGGTGACATTACCATTTTTTATGGCATTGGTAACATCATTAAAACTAACTTTTGCTGCCATCATTTTATAAATATCAACAGCAACTTCTACCTCATTTTCCTGTGCACCTCGAATATCAACCTGTTTTATTTCGGGAAGATCTTCTATTTCATCTTCAAGATATTCACCAAATATTTTCAATTTTTTAACAGGATAATCTCCTGTTATATTAATATTCAGAATTGGTAATTCTTCAGATATACTTAATTCAAAAACATTGGGTTCAACTTTAGCACCATTAAAAGTGGGCCAGTCTTCACCAGCAGATTCAGAGTCTATCTCATCTTTAACCTTTTGTTTGGCATTATCAACACTTATATTTTGATCAAATTCAACAATGATCATAGAATAATCTTCTTGTGATGTAGAGTTTATTTCAATAACATTACTAACTGTTTTAAGTCGGTCTTCTAAAGGATCTGTCAGAAGTTTCTCAATATCTTCGGCAGTATTTCCCGGATAAATAGTACTTATATATATTTTAGTGTCTCTAATTTCAGGAAAGCTTTCTCGTGGCATATTATTATATGCTGAATAACCAGAAAATAATATAATCAAGATCATCACATAAATTGTGGTCTTATTATGAATAGCCCAGGCTGATAAACCAAACTCTTTATCTATTTTTTTTTGTTGCTTTGCCATTGAAAAATTATTGGTTTAAAATTTTTACCACCTGACCATCTCTAACACTTCGTGCACCCTCACTAATAATTTCATCACCATCTGAAATGCCATCTAATACTTCAATGATATCTCCCTGTGTTTTGCCGGTATGGATAATTATTTTTTTTGCAATAGTAGTTCCCTCATTTTTAATAATATAAATATATTGCTGACTATTTGCATTTTCTGAAATAATACTTTGAGGAATTAACAGAGCATTATTATTTGTATAATCATTAATTTTAAGTCTTGCTGTTAAATTTGGTTTTATATTTTTATCCTTATTCGGAATATCTATTTCGACTTTAAAAGTACGATTTGCAGGATTGATATAATTTCCCACTTGCTTGACTTTTGAAATCATGGTTTTTCCTAAAACAGGAAATTCAACGTAAACTTTTTTATTTTTTGAAATGTGGTTGATATATTTTTCAGGAACATCTGTTTCAATATACATATTACCCAAATTCACTATTCGCATTAATTCTGATTGACCTGCTGCAACAACACTTCCCTGTTCAGTGATCACATCATCAATAGTTCCTGAGAAAGGTGCTCTAACCGCTGTTTTCTCTATTTGTTTTTGTAATTGTTTAACTGCTTTTTCTTGTGCTTCATAATTAGATTGTGCCTGTAAAAATTGTAATTCACTACCTATTTTTTGATTCCAAAGTCTTTGCTGACGGTCAAAAGTTGTTTTTGCAAGTTCAAATTGAATTTGTAATTGTCCCAATTGTTGACTCAAACCACCATCGTCAATTTTAGCTAGCAACTGCCCTTTTTTAACTGTTTGTCCTTCTTTAACATATACATCAGTAAGAGTGCCTGAAAATTCAGGATAGATAACCAATAAACTCTTCGTTGTTACACTTCCCTGTAATTCTAAATAGTGAGTAAAAATTGTATCTTTCACTTTAAAAGAAGTAATTAACGGAACTTTTTTGACAATATCTAACTTAGCGATAGCATCATCTAACTGTTTTAATTGCTCATTGATCTCTTTTTGTTTAGCAACTATTTTGGCTTTTTTATTTCTTATGGCTACCAGATTATTACTTTCAATAACCGATTCAACAGATTTGAATTTTCCTTCTCCACAGGAGAAAAGCATCATGGATAAGAAGATAAAAGTATAAATATTTTTCATTTTATTTTAGGTTTCGAATTTATAGCTTGGTTAATTTTCAATTTTATTCAATACAGTTTCTAATTCTGCTTTTCTGTTTATTACTGCAATCATTGACTCTAAATACTCTTGTTGTGAAGTATATAATTGCATTTGTGCCTGTCTCAGGTCAAAACTTGTAGAAATTCCTTCAAAATATTTTATTTGATTTTTCTTTTCAATACGTTCTGCCAGATTTAAATTTTGTTTGTTTGTTTGATATTGTTGAATGGCAAATTCATAATTGCTTTTTGCAGCAGCAATATCCAATAGTAATTGTTGTTCGATTTCGGTTAAATTTTCTTCAGCAATATCCAGTTCAATTTTTGCTCTTTGTGTAGAAGCACTTCTGCCAAAGGAGCTAAAAACCGGAATGTTCATGCTAACCCCAAAAAGAGAAGAACCAAACCATTTTTGATTGCTGTGTGTAAATGTAAATGCATCACTGTTGGCAGAGTATCCACCATTGATAAAGGCAGTTAGATTAGGTAAAAATTTACTTTTTTCAAGTTTTAATAATAATTCCTTTGACTCCAGATCATTTTGAGCAATTTTAAAATCCATATTATTACTAACTTCTGAAGGGTTATTGATTAGATCCAGATCTATATTTTTAAAAACAAGTTCTTCAAGATCTTCCTTTAAAGAAACAGGAGTGTTGATATCTATACCCAGTGAAATATTGAACATTTGATAAGCAATTAGTTTTAAACGTTTGGAATTAAGCAAAGCATTGTTAATATTCGCAAGAGTAATTTGTAATTGTTCAACACTTTCTTCCTCTGCAAAGCCATTTTTGTAAATTTTTATGGTTTCATCCAGATTTTTTTGAAGTGTTGATTTATTATTTTCCAGTATATCTATACTTTTTTCTGATAAAATTACATTACTGTATGTACTTATAACTGCTTTTCTGACTTCAAGATCCGTTTTTTCTTTAGCGTTGATCGATATATCCAAAAATACTTTCGCAGATTGCAAACCAACAAGATAAGAGCCGTCAAACAATAATTGAGAAAGTGTTGCTGTAGCATGAAAGTTTTGTTCGGTACCAAAGGTGACCGGAATAAAACCTTCAGGGGCATCTGGAATTGGATTGCTGGGATTTGGTGTTATATTATAATACTGATCGAGATCACGTATTTGACTATGTGGATCAAAAATTTCTGATGGGAATAAGGACACTTGTTGCTTTAACCAATTTTGATAATCAAATGATGCACTTATTTGAGGTAAACCGACAGCGGTAGTTTCCCATTTTAATTTCTCAGCTGCATCAATATCTCTGGAAGCATTTTTTGCCATTCTATTATTTTCTAAAGCATAATCAATAGCTTCATTTAATGTAAATGAATATTTTGATTCTTGTGCTTTAATAAAACTTAGATGGAACAAGAAAAGTAAGACAATGATCTTTTTCATTTTTTGAGTATTTTTTTTAAGCTTTTAATTCCTTTTTCAGTTGCGATGGCCCGAATGTGATATTCCAAAAGGTTATTCATTAAATAGGGCATCCCAAATTTATCCATTGGAAATAATTCAACATTTTTTATCCCCATAATTCCAATAAAATAGAATCTAACTATTAGATTGTTATCTAAATTTTTTCTGTAGAAACCTTTTTCTATTCCCTTTTTTAAATTATTACTGATGCAATCGTTTATACTATCGAATTGTTTTTGCTTCATGAAATCAAATAACTTGGGATAATACTTTTGTAATTGATATTGCGGTGATGTCTCTTCATTTTTTAAATGTTCAAGCACCAATGATTTAACTAAAAAAAGCTCTTTGATGGGGTTATGGCCTGAAGAGCAAATTGTAAGTATTTCAGAATTAATTTTATTGAACAAATAGATTGTCGTGTCTTCAACTAATCTTGTTTTGGTTGAAAAAAAAGTATAAATTGTTTTTTTTGATATGGCCATCTCTTTGGCAATATCATCCATTGTTACACTTTTAACACCAAATGTCAAAAAAAGATCAGTTGCTTTGTGTAATATTTTTTCTTTCACTCGATCAATATATTTTTGGTTTGCAAATATATACAATCGGAAACTAATAACACAAGTAAAGTTTCCAAAGTTTACATTACATAAAAAAACAGATTATTGGTTAGATTCTTATATTTTTACAAAAAAATATAAAGTTTGGAACTACAAGAGTATAAATCCGTTTTTTTAGATTATTTGGCAAAAGAAGTTATTGAGAATAAAAAGTTTGGTCAGCCGGCTAATCTTTATGATCCTATTCATTATATTTTGCAATTAGGGGGGAAAAGGTTACGCCCGGTTTTGACAATGATGGGTTGTGATATTTTTAGTAGAAGTTATCAAGCTTCTTTAGATGCTGCCTTGGCTATTGAGATGTTTCATAATTTCACTTTAATGCATGATGATATTATGGATAAGGCCTCCATAAGAAGAGGGAAAACCACTGTTCATAAAAAATGGGATATCAATACAGGAATTTTATCTGGTGATGCTTTGATGATATTAGCTTACCAGTTTTTTGAAAATTACCAGGGGGATACTTTTAAAAAGATAGTTTCTCTTTTTAATAAAACGGCCATTGAAGTATGTGAAGGCCAGCAATTTGATATTGATTTTGAAACAAACATGCATGTTTCCTTATCGGATTATAAAAAAATGATTGGCTATAAAACGGCTGTTTTGGTTGCGGCATCGCTAAAAATGGGTGCCATCATTGGTAAAGCTACAGATAGGGAAGCAGATCTTATTTATAATTTCGGATATAATTTAGGCATGGCATTTCAGTTGCAGGATGATTATTTAGATACTTTTGGTTCGGATGATTTTGGCAAAAAAATTGGTGGAGATATTTTAGAGAATAAAAAAACTTTTTTAGTTATAAAGATGTTTGAACTTGCATCACTGGAAGATCGATTAGAAATTGAAAAATTGTATAGTATTAAAGAAGGGAATAAAGATAAAGTTGAAAAAATAACCAATTATTTTGAAAAGTATAAAATAGATGGTTTTATCAAGACTGAAATTAAAGATTACACGCAAAAAGCTTTAGCCGATTGTGAAAAGCTTGAAATATCTGATAAATATAAAGATTCATTAATTTCGTTTGCAAATAATTTAATGAAAAGAAAACTATAATGTTACCTCAAATATATTCAGCTGAGATTTTTCAAGAGGAAAACAATAAGGAATTATTGATAAAATTAATTCACCAGTTGAATAAGGATTTTAATATAACAGGAATTGATAAAGGTTTTGAAGAAGATATTTCAATCAATGAATTGATTTCCCAATTAAATACTTTGGTGGAGAATTTAATGAAAAATGACTTTCAAACCTATGTTAATTTATTGTACCGTGTTGATGTTTCCGAATCAAAAATGAGACAGATTGACGATATTGAAATGGAGAAAATAGCACAAAAAGTGACTTCTCTCATCCTAATAAGAGAATGGCAAAAGGTTTGGTTTAAAAATAGAAACTTATAACAGGCATCCATGCATTATAATAAGGACTTGTTGAACTGTGTAAAACATCAAATTGAAAACCAAATGCAACATGTCCGGTAACAAAAGAAGCTCCTAAGTATAATCCATTATTCCAATAATTATCATTTGTATAATAATTATTATAATTTGTGTTTAAGCCTTCATATTCAACAGTAAATTGTAAAAATCGCATTGGTCTGTATCCTATCATTGCACTTCCTCCAAAGGAATTGGAGCTATAATCGTAATAATCTGAACCATAGTAGCTGCTATTTTTGGAGTACATATATGTAATACCTACACCAGAAAATAATTGAGGTGTAAAACGATAATAAGCTTTTGGAGCAATTAAAACACTAGCACCTCCGTTCCAAAATGAAAGCCCGATATTACCCCCAAAACTCCATGTAGGTTGAAAAATTGGTTTTGTTCTTTGTGTAACAACAGTTTGTGTGGTTTTATTTTTTTCTGATTGAAACTTATAATCTGGATTGTTTTCAATTACAATTTTTTCCTGAGCATTTATTTCAATAGAGATAAATACTATTATTAATAAAACAAGTATTCTTTTTAGCATGGCCAAAGGTTTAAGTTTTTTAGATGTTCAAATATAATTAATATAAATTTATATTGTACATAATATAAAAAAATAGTAATATTGCAGTCCTAAAAAACAAAATTTAGTTGTTGTCTGGATAGATAAATAAGTAAATTCTTTTAAGTAAAAATGGATAGAAATGTTCTTTTTATTTACAGGTCCCATAGCTCAGTTGGTTAGAGCACCTGACTCATAATCAGGGGGTCCAAGGTTCGAGCCCTTGTGGGACCACTACTTTTAAGTAATTTTGATCAAAACACCGTAAATTAAATGTTTAGGGTGTTTTTTTATGCTTTTATGTGCCAAATTTCACATTCTTTCACATTCTTTTTGTTCTCAATTCGGGAGCATTTTATAGAACTTTCATGGTCACTAATAATAATGTATCGTATTGTGTTTAAATAGTTTAACCCACTTTATTTTATCATTCAAATAGTGTATTATTATTAATAGGGAAGGTTATTTTACTATTTTATAGGGTTCGGTGAATCTTAAATTTAGTGTTTAGCCATAAGTTAAATTTATAAATTATTTAAATATGAAAAATGTAACAATTTTAATCTATCTAAAAGGTAGAAAAAACCTGAAAGGAGAGAATCCAATTTACATAAGAATTACTGTTGATGGAATGAGAAAGGAAAAAAGCTTGAATCGTAGTATTGATCCTAAAAAATGGGATAAGAACAAACAACGAGGAAAAGGAAGAACGGAGGAGATTAGAAGATTGAATGAATTTTTAAGTTCTGAAATAGAAAGTATTTATAGTAAACGACAAGAATTGATTTATGAAGAAAAGAATGTTACCGTTGAAACTCTTATGAATCTTTATTCTGGTATTGGTGAGAAAAGTAGAAATCTAATAGAAACGATAGAAAATGAAAACAAACGGATTAAAAAACTATTAGAATGTAGCACCTATAAAAAGTACATTTCTTTATTCAATCATGTAAAAAAATATCTA
>JAOZTG010000245.1 GCA_029939235.1 Flavobacteriaceae bacterium | reverse complement strand
GAAGGGGAAACTACCGATATAATGTTATCTGATAAAGCTTATTTGAAATTACATATAGATGACAATAAGGAGCAAAAATCACCCATTTACAAGCATTATCTATTTGCTAAAAATCCTGAGTATTCTAGTGGTTTTATTGCTGCAACAGCTAAGTTTTTAAACTTTGCAAGAGGTGGTAATGATTTTAGTATTCAAACAGATTTTAAGGACAAGCCTATTGCTATTAATTATATAAATTATATTCCGAATGCATATGAAAAATTTATACAGGATAATTCGGGGGATAAATACTTAAAAATTGTTGAATCAAGTGGAAGAGGACGTCATGAGCATTTTATCAAGGAAGGTGAAACACTAAATATGCATAATTCACTGGTTTCATTTGAGAATCCTACCAAAGGTGCTACAAATATATTCACTGAGAATGGAGAATTAAAAATAAACTCTCCAAATGAGGGTACTTATATGATTATGACAACTCAGGAAAAGATCCAGGTTGTAAAAGACTCTACACAGGTGTTTCATTTACGGTCCTTATATCAATTGGGTAATTTACAGTTTGTAATCCCGGAAGCTCCCGTTGCGGGGAAAATGGAAATGGTTTCAGGAAAAAAGGAAGAGCATCCAAGAGACCTGTTGGAAGTTGAAGTTGTCACAGAGAATAGTAAGCAAAATATTACCCTTTACAGGAATAGTTTAAATATCGATTCACCCGTTATTTTTTCACAGGATGGATTAAATTTCAGATTGAGTTATGGTTCTAAACAAATACAATTGCCTTTCTCTATCAAATTACGTGATTTTCAACTGGAAAGATATCCGGGTTCTATGAGTCCAAAATCTTATGCCAGTGAAATTACAGTAGTGGATAAAGATAAATCTTTTGATTTTAGAATTTTTATGAATCATGTTTTGGATTATAAAGGATTTCGTTTTTTTCAATCCAGTTATAATGATCGGGGTGAAGTGGAGCAAACTTTTTTATCTGTAAATCATGACAATGTTGGTACATGGACAACCTATGTAGGATATGGTTTATTGTTTTTAGGAATGATCGTATCCTTATTGGTAAAAAATACACGATTTTCCTCTTTAAGAAATAATCTAAAAAAAATAAAGAATAAGAAGGCAAAACTGGCGTTTGTAGTATTTTTTGTAAGTATATCTTCTTTTGCTCAGGATACGCATGAGAATAACTATAAATTTGTAGATTCCTTATTAACATCAACAAAGGTGACCAAAGAACACGCAGAGAATTTTGGTGAATTGGTCATTCAGGATGCTGGTGGAAGAATGAAACCGGTAAATACATTTGCCTCTGAATTATTGCGAAAAGTAAGTAAAAAAGATACTTATGAAGATTTTGATGCCAATCAGGTGATAGTTTCTATTATTACAAATCCAAGAGCCTGGTATTTTGTTCCATTTATTTATATGAAAAAGGAGAATACGAAAATTCGGGATTTGATCGGAATTCCTCACGATCAAAAATATGCACGATTTTCAGATCTTTTTACAGAAAGGGGAGCATACAAATTAACAGAAGAGGTAGCGAAAGCACACAAAATAAAAATTAAAAATAAGTACGAAGAAAGTATTTTAAATATTGACGGACGTGCGAATTTACTTTTCGGAGCATTAGATGGTGGTATTTTTAAATTTTTCCCATTGGAAAATGATAAGAATCATAAGTGGTTTTCCTTACCGGAAGTTGCTCATGCCGGATTTAAAGGTGGAGATTCTTTGTATGTAAGTAAAATTATTCCGATTTATTCTCAGGCCATTTCTCAGGCAACTAAAACAGATGATTATACCAAAGCAAATGAGTTTCTGGATAGCATGCATAAATATCAAAGAAAATTTGGAGGTGAAGTAATGCCATCTGAAAAGAAAATAGAACTGGAGTTGTTTTATAACAAACATGATATATTTAAAGGTTTGTTCTGGAAATATATGCTTGCCAGTTTAATTATGTTTATCGTGGTGATAATCAATATTTTCAATGATAATAAACTTGTAAAAACATTGATCAAATTAAGTGCTTTGATCATTGCTTTATTATTTGTTTATCAAACTGTTGGTTTAGGAATTCGGTGGTATATTTCGGGGCATGCTCCATGGAGTAATGGTTATGAATCTATGATCTATGTTTCATGGGCAACCATGTTGTTTGGACTGATCTTTGGAAGAAAATCACCTCTTACTCTTGCAGCTACTACATTTGTAACCTCCATGTTATTAATGGTAGCACATTGGAACTGGATGGATCCTTCCATTGGGAATTTAGTTCCGGTATTAGATTCGTATTGGTTGATGATTCATGTTGCCATTATAGTAGCAAGTTACGGTCCGTTTACAATTAGTATGATCTTAGGTATGATCGCTTTAATTCTTTATGCCGTTACAACGGAAAAAAATAAAGAAAAATTGAAACTCGCAATTAACGAGATCACCACCATTAGTGAAATGTCAATAACCATTGGTTTGGTGCTTTTGGTTATTGGAACTTTTTTAGGTGGAATATGGGCCAATGAAAGCTGGGGAAGATACTGGGGATGGGATCCGAAAGAAACCTGGTCATTGGTGAGTATCATGATTTATTCTTTTGTTTTGCACATGCGATTGATACCCGGATTAAAGAGTAAATACACTTTTAATATGGTAACCTTATTTGCATTTGCTTCTATATTAATGACCTATTTAGGAGTGAATCATTTACTATCAGGTTTGCACTCCTATGCGCAAGGGGAATCAGCGCAAATACCAGATCAAATTTGGGGTTGGTTGATAATTTCTGTTATTTTAAGTATTTTAGCTTTGTTTAAGTTTAAAAAATTCTATAAAAAGTAAGTTAAATATTTTTTTCTTACACTCATGATTAAGCAACAATGAAAAGAATAGTTTTTATTTTATCAATTTTATTGCTGATTAGCTGTGAAAATGATAGTGAGCTAATTATCGAAGAATCAGATAATTTAATAGGCTATTGGGTCAATCCTATTGCCAATAATGAAAATTTGACATTTGAAAAAGTAAATGTATTAAAAGATAATGATTATGGGTTTGCATTTCATTTGGAGCATAAGTTTATCGAGAGAAAAATTGCAGGATGGTGTGGAACACCACCTGTTTCTTATGCGGATTATGAAGGAAAATGGACAAGGAAAGATGCAATGATAAATATAAGTGTAGGATATTGGGGTGGAATAGTTGATTATCAGTGGAAAATCATCTCAATTGATGAGAACCAATTGACAATTGTTAGATTGAAAACAGATTATCAAGAAGGAAATTAGCAAGCATTATTGTTCACATTTAATCAAAAGAATTTGTCAAATTTTTAAACCTTAGAGTAAGGGAAGTAAAAAATATATATTTTATGAAAAGAATAAACACTCTTATTATCTTATTTTTTGCTGTATTTTCATGGAGCAATTTACAGTCACAAGAAAATATTTACCAGTTTAAAGTGCAGGATCTTTATGGAAATGAGTTTGATTTTTCTACTCTAAAAGGTAAAAAGATCATGGTTGTAAATACAGCTTCTGAATGTGGTTTGACACCGCAATATGAAGATCTGCAAAAATTATATGACACCTATAAAGATAAGAATTTTGTGATTATCGGATTTCCTGCAAATAATTTTGGAAAACAAGAGCCCGGGACAGATAAAGAGATAGCTACATTTTGTAAGGAGAATTACGGAGTAACTTTTCCAATGATGTCAAAAATTTCTGTAAAAGGAAAAGATATGCATGAAGTGTATCAATTCTTAACACAAAAAGAAAAGAAC
>JAOZTG010000244.1 GCA_029939235.1 Flavobacteriaceae bacterium | reverse complement strand
ACAAACTGAGTAAAACTCTTATTGGTACTTTTTTTAAAGAAATGCCCAAAAGCAGAAGTGCTCATATTAGATTCAAGAGCCAATTCAGCAATTCTTAAATTAGGGTCATTAAAATGAGTTAGAATATATGTAAACATTTTATTAATCCTGTCACCTTTTTCATCAACCCTGACAGAGATGAATCCCACACTGGCTAAATAACTCTTATCTTCTGAAATTGAGAGTATATGCAGTATTTTAAGAAATTCAATCACTGCTTCAAACCCTTTAATTGCAACAAGGTTTTGAATTTTTAAAGCTATGATTCTAAAAGTTTCATCAGTAAATTTTAATCCCCTTTGAGAATCTTTTAAAAGATTTTTAATAGATAGAAATTCTTTTTTTGATAATAAAGATTGATTAAAAAGTTCTTTTGAAAACTGAATGGTGATGACATGTGCATTATTTCTTTTTTCAGGAAGTACATCATCTTCATCCCATTTATGATATATTTCAGGACCGATCAAAACAAGATCATTTGAGCTGTATTTTTCAACAGAATCTCCAATAATTCTATTCCCGGAACTATCCAATACCAATGTAAGTTCATAGGCAGAATGGTAGTGAATAGGGTAATCAAAACCTATTTTTTCTGAATTAATAATGACAAAAACATCATTTTGAGTTAAAGGAGTTATTTCTTTATAAATTTTCATAAATTATATGAATATAAAAAATCATAATAGCCTAAAAGTACTATTTATTAATGAAAATCAGGCAAATTTATAGTATAATATGTATATAAATTCATAATAGTATAAAGTTTTAACCGAATTACATTAGTTTATATATATATATTAGAGGTAAATTGCACTAACAATTATTTTATATATTTAATTGTTTGAGTAGTTTAATTTGTTATCCATATTTTAATTGTAAATTTTATGATGAAACATATTTATATACTTTTTCTTCTATTATTTATTGGATGCAATTCATCAAAAGATCAAAAAGACAATACGCTCCTGTATTGGTCATCAAATAATAGAGGTGAAATAGAATTCTCAGAATATTTTGTAAAACAATGGAACAATAAAGAAGAAACAAAGATCAAGTTTCAACCTATTCCCGAAGGACAATCGAGTGAAGAAGTAATTTTGGCTTCGGTTGTTGGAAAGACTACGCCCGATATTTATGCTAATATGTGGCAGGGAAGTGTAGAAATGTATGCAAAGGCAGGAGTTTTAGTACCCTTAGATACTTTAGAAGGGTTTACTGAATTTATAAAAGCCAGATGTACAAAAAAGGTGTTAGAAGAAATTACTTCTTCTGATGGTCATATATATCAAGTGCCCTGGAAAATAAATCCAATCATGACTATTTATAACAAAAGATTAATGAGTGATTTTGGATTATCCAAATTACCAAGTACTTATGATGAGTATTTTAAAGCCGGGGAGAAAATCAAGGCTGATAAGGATAATGATGGATATGTAGATCAGTGGGTTGGTTATACAGCAGTAAAAGTAATATGGTACGAAAGGCTCATGAATTTTTATCCTTTATACATAGCGGCTTCTGATGGTGGGGCACTCATTAAAGATAATAAAGCAGCTTTTAATAATGAATATGGAGTTGGTGTTTTCCGTTTTTTACAAGAACTTTATCAAAATGAATTTTATTCAAAGGAAAGATTGACTGCAGGGCAAGATAGATTTATTACTGAGGATATCTTTACTAAATGGATAGGTCCCTGGGAAATAAGACATGTAGATAAATTTAAACAACGGGATGATTTTGAAATTGCTTTTTATCCTGTGCAGGTTCCAAAAGGACATAATGGTCCGGTATATACTTATTCAGATCCAAAAAACATCGTAGTCTTTAATACGTGTAAACAACCTCAAAAAGCATGGAATTTTATAAAAACACTTATAGATAAAGAAGGGGATAAAAAATTGTTAGAAATTACGACACAATTACCCAATAGAAAAAATTTAGAAACGGATAGCATATTTAAAGAATATTTTGAATCTCATCCAAAAATGAAAATTTTTGCTAAACAGGCAAACTATTTAAAAGGAGTTGATAATAGTGAGGTAATAGTAGAAGTTTTTGATATCATATCTCAAGAATATGAAGCTTGTGTTATCTATAATAAAAAAACGCCCGAAAAAGCAATGGAAGATGCTGAAAAAGCTGTAAACAACTTATTAAAGAACTAATAATGTCATTTAAAAATTTGAATTTTATAATAATAGAATAATGAAAAAAAAGTGGCTTCCATATTTATTGGTATCTCCCTATATTATACATTTTATTGTATTTGTAGCGTTTCCGGTACTATTTTCTTTAGTACTTACTTTTCATGAATGGAATATAATTTCTCCAATGAAATTTAAAGGTTTTAGTAATTATATTAAAATGTTCAATGACCGTATGTTTTGGAAGTCTATAACCAATACATTTATGTTTTTAATCATTCATATTCCATTGCAGATTATTGTTTCGTTGGCTTTAGCAGAATTTTTAAATCAAAATATTAAATTAAAAGGGTTTTTTAGAGCAGCATTTTTTTTACCAGTAATTGTTTCAGGAGTTGTGGTTACTATATTATGGCAACAACTATTTGGATTTGATTCTGGTTTATTTAATAGGATGCTAGTATCTATTGGTTTGAGTAAAGTAGGGTGGCTAACCGACCCGAATATTGCAATGGGATCTATAGCAATTATGGCAACCTGGAAGAATGTAGGACTGTATGTTATTTTATTTTTAGTAGGCTTACAAACAGTTCCTACTCATTATTATGAAGCGGCATCCATAGAAGGAGCAAGTCACTGGCAAAAATTTAGAAAAATAACACTACCCATGATCAATCCAACAATATTTATGGTTGTGATCTTATCAACTATAGGAGGTTTTTCTTTGTTTATTGAACCTTATATTATGACAGGAGGTGGACCATTAAGCAGTACCATGTCATCGGTTTTGTATATCTATAAACAGGCATTTCAATATTTCCATATGGGATATTCAGTTACTTTAGGATTTTTCTTTGCGATGTTAATTTTGGGTGTTGTAGTTATTCAAAAGAAATATATTGAGCAAGGAGAAGATTAATTATAATTCAGTAAAAGGCAAATGTAATGACTAAAAAGATTTTAATTTATACATTATTGATCATAGCATCATTAACCTTTTTATATCCATTTTATTGGATGGTTGTGGCATCATTAGCTCCGGAGAGTGAAATAGGCAGTTTAACATTTTTGCCTTCTAGTTTTTCCTGGCATAGTTATACACAAATGTTTTCAAAAATTCCTATTGGCAAGGCATTTTTTAACAGTATGATTACTGCTACTATAACAACCATAGGAGTAATCACATTTTCTTCAATGGTTGGATATGCACTTGCAAAAATGGAATTTAGAGGGAGAAAAGCAATATTTTATATCATCATTTTTACAATGACGCTCCCTTTCCAAATTACATTGATTCCCAATTATATTACAATGGTAAAATTAGGATTGGTTGATACTTACGCAGCTTTAATACTTCCGTTTATGTTAAATGCTTTTGCAATATTGATGTTCAGACAGGCATTTATGACCATTCCACAAGCCTTAATTGATGCAGCAAGAATAGATGGTTGTAGTGAAATAAGAATAATATTTCAAGTATTGTTTCCAAATATAATTCCTACAATAGTTACTGTAGGAATCTTATCGTTTATGAATTCATGGAACGAAGTATTATGGCCATTGATTGTTATAAGAGATGAAAGTTTAATGACAATGCCTCAAATGGTTACTCTATTTTC
>JAOZTG010000085.1 GCA_029939235.1 Flavobacteriaceae bacterium | reverse complement strand
TAATTTAAGGCTTATAAATATCTTCAAAATCTAAATAGTCAAACAAAGATCTTCGAGTATAAGATGACAATCTCTTAGTGCTGTTTAATACTGAATTGTTAAGTCTAGTAATTTTTTTAATATGATCAACTGCTACATCTAAAAAATTATCTTTGGGTATTATTTTATTAATCAGACCTAATTCTAATGCTTCTTGTGATGAAATTGATTCAGAAAACATCAATTCTATCGCCTTATTATATCCCAATTGATGTACTAAGAAATATGCTAATCCGCCACTTGGATGCAATCCATATTTGTTATGAGCTAATGAAAAATATGTTTCTGGTGTTGTATATCGAATGTCAGTTGCTAATGATAAACCAAAAAATGGAGTTACAATATTGCCTTTCAGAATTGAAAAACATAATTTTTGGTAATTTGAAATATATCGTACAAAACGATTCAAAACAGTTAATTCTATAATTCTCTTATGATTATTATCAAAATTTGATGTTTCCGAATCTTTGTTTATATTTTCCTGGAACATAATTTTTTTTAAAAAATTGTCATAAGCTTTTTCACCTAAACAATCCGGTTCATTTGAAAATATTAATGCTTTGATTTTATGATCTTTTCGTAGATTTTCTAAAACATTAAAAAATGGATCAAAATTATTCCTATGGCAAAGTAATTCAAATACATCACTCTTAAAAAGAATAATAGCAAGCTCATCTCTCAGAGTAACATCATAATATTTTGTTATTAGATTTTCCATTTTTTTCATTTAATAAAAAGATATTGTGGTAATTAACTTTTTTGATTATGATTTTATAAAGAGCCATTAATTTGAATATCTAAAGTTAATAATTTATTTATCACTATAAATGATTTATATCAGAGTTTAAAAAATTTAACCTGATAAGTTTTTACAAATAAATTGATAAATGCATTGCTCGTATAATTATTTTAATAAGTAATTTGATTTAACAATAATTCCTAATCGTATCATACTAACATGATCACTGTAGTTAATCAAACTTTCAGCATACCCATTAAACCATTCAAGCACCAGATATTGGTTGCTTTTTTTAAATGGATTATAAAGAATTTGTGCTTGAATAGCTCCTTTCCAATCCTTTGAGAGACCTTTTCTTACGGTTATATCAAAAATTAATTTTTTTGGGATAAACTGGTGTGTTACTTTTAGTTCACCAATTCCAATATATTCAATTAAGTCTGGATTATCTTCTTTATATAAAAAAGGAACCCACCCTTTTAGATTAACTTCTGTTTTATGTCCAATTTTTGTTATATAGTTTAAAGAAATATTATTCCAAGATCTGGAATAGATACTATCTCTGCCATTGGATTCATGCTCAATCATAAATATGAGGTATCCTTTAAAATGATTATCTTTATTAAAAATCGGTTTGCCAAAACCAAGACTGGGATTGAAATTAATTTCGTCAAAAGGTTTCGATTCACGATAAACATCCCAAAAAGCTTTTTGTGAATAGGTTAAGAATAAATAAGAATTATGTTGAAAAGCTTTTCTGAATAATAATTGCTTAAAACTTACCTGGTACTTTATATCTGCATTGTTATTTGTTGGAGAGTTATTGGTAGGGATACCTGTAATAATATAATTATCTTTATAGATTGAAAAAGAAGGCATCTTATTTATTAAAGAATCTTTAATATTCTCTCTTGTTATCGCTTGAGATGAAAGAGAATTTATTAAAATTACATTTGTAATAAATAACAATAAAAGGTTTATAAAATTTTGTTTATTCATCTATCATAAACTCTTAATTATGAATATTACTACATTTATTAAATTATCACAAAACTTGAAATTTTAGATTGCTTCTTTTATTTTATTATTAATTGATTTTATTACCAAATCATAATTCTTAATAGCTGTAAAAGCAATTTCTTTTCCTTCAAAAATAAATTCTTTGACGGCTTGAGGTGATGAGGTTTTGTCAAATTTTGTGGGATGTTTTAATCCTTTTAGCATCACATATTTAACAGTTTTACCTTCTGACGAATAAAATAGATTAATTAATATTTCAACTCCAAATCTTGCAGATTCTATTTTATCTATTATTGGTTTAATATCAGATTTTTTGATAGCTCTTTGCCCCGTAAAAGATTTAAAAGGGTTCACATCAAAATCAATCATTGTATCAGTTGGTTGCCCAAGAACCATATCTGCTTCATTATTTAATAATGGTGTAAACAAATCAGCTAAATGATTCTCATGAATATTTGATAAATCAGCATCAAAAAATACTATTATTTCATTTTTAGCACTTTTAATACCGCTTGCCATAGCATAGCCTTTTCCTTTGTTTTTAGGTAAAACAATGTATTTGAAATCATTGCTTTTTTTTATTTCTTTCAATATAGAATCCGTTTTATCCGTTGAACCGTCGTTTACAACAATAATTTCATCAAAAGAATATTTAGAAATAGTTAAAACAACATTTTTAATGGTGTTTTCTTCATTATATACAGGTATTATTGCTGTTACTTTCATTTATTAGAATTTAAATAATTAAAAATTTCTTTTTTAGCTGCTTTCCTGCCTAATTCTATTAGCTTGTTAGCCTTATCAAAGTCGAATGTATTTGATGAATTATGAGGAATATTAATGACTATATCCGGTTGATATTTTTCAATTGCATGTTTTGCCAATTCATTAACCATAGCAGAAGTAGTAGCAGTTATAAGAGAAAAATAGCCTAAACTACTCTTGTCTCCTGAACTAATTAGTTTGCTAATACTTTTAAAAAAACCATTTAGATAAGCAAAAGTTTGACTATCGCTTTCTTTTATTATTGGATTTTTAATCACATTATCTTTTTCTCCATATAAATTAACAACAACTAATATATCTCCATTGATGCGTTTTACATAATCAATTGGAACTGGATTTAATACTCCTCCATCAACCAAAAAAGTATCTTCAAATTTAACCGGAGTAATAATAGTTGGAATTGCTACAGAAGCTCTAATTGCCTTATAATAACTTCCTGATGTAAATAATACTTCTTTTTTATTAAGGATATCAGTTGCTACTGCTGTAAATGGGATATTCATATTTTCGATGAGCATATCCGGAATAAAAGTTTTCATTTTGCTAAACACTTTTTCTCCTTTTAATAAACCATTTGATGATATGGTAAAATCCATCAAATCCCAAATAGACAATTTGTCTAATGTTGTAACCCATTTAGTATATTCTGGTAATTTCCCCATGGCATATAATCCACCATAAACAGAACCAATTGAAGAGCCTGAAATTGATGATATTTCAAAACCTTGTTTTTCAAGTTCTTCTATAACGCCTATATGGGCAAGACCTTTTGCCCCTCCACTAGATAGGACTAATGCAACTTTTTGTTTCATATTCTTCTTTATTTTATTGCTTTATTCTACCCACTGCAAGCAAATAGTTTGAAATATTTATTTTGTATTGAATCTTTGCATCTATTAAAGCATCTTTAGCTTGCTGAGATAAAGCCCTTGCCTCTAGTAAATCTGATGTATTTGTTATGCCAGCATCAAAAGTATCCTCTAATTCTTTTTGATATTCTAAAGATTGTTTTAATGATGTTTTTGCAATTTCAATCTGTTTATAACTAATAACCAGGTCTTTGTAGGATTTTGTCATTTGCAATTGCAAAAGTTCAGATTTATCTTCTAAATTAGTTTGCGCTATTTTAATTTTCAGATCATGTTCTTGTAATTTTTTAGAACCTCCCCACCAATCTGATATTGGTATGGATAAACTTGCAAAAGCTAATCCATAGGTGTTGTTTTGCTCAAATGCATCTAAATACATACCACTTACTCCTATAGCAAATTGGGGCAGATATTCTCCTAATACCATTTTCTTCTGTAATTCCTCAGCTTCAATAGCTTTGTTTAACATTTTATATTCATTGCGATTTTCTAATGCTTTATCTGTAGTGATAAAAAAACTTTCAGGAGGAAGGATAGAAACAATAGAATCATTTACATTAAAGGATTGATTATAAGTGATACCAATGTGTTGACAAAACACCATCTTAAGCATTTCTATACCATTATCAAGTTTTAATTTATTGGTTTCAATTTTGTTCAGTTCTAACTTTACTTTTAGTAAATCACTTTTTTTAATCAATCCGGCATCATAATAATCTTGAACTTCTTTTTGGAGTGTGTATAATAATTTTTCATAACTCTCTAAAGTCAATTTCTTTTCTTTAAGTGCTACCAATTTCCAATAGTAGTCTTCGGTAGTAGTTAAAACCTGATCTGTAGATAGATTGAGTTGGTACTGACTAATTTCTTCACCTAAATTGGCCAATTTGTTTCCATTTCTTATACGCCCACCTACGTAAAGTGGTTGAGTAGCTGTAATCATTGCTGTATTAACATAATCTAATGATTGAATACTGAGCGATGGTACATAAGCGAACTGTGTAGCATTAGGTAAATTTACTGGATTACCATCATACACTGGTAAATTCATTTCAGGTGTTTGTATATCTAATAAATAATCTGATGAACGCATTGCAAAACCTGAAGCCTCTATTTTTGGGAAATAATTTGTAAAAGCACTTTCTTTTACCTTTTTTGAAGATTCAAGTTTATATTTTGCCTGTTTAATACGTTTGTTATTTTCTAAAGCTAAAGTTTTAGCAGAGTCTAATTTTATATTTTGTGCAGCTAAAGCAGTACCAAATAGCATTAACCCCAAAACAATGTGTGATGTTATATTTTTCATTTAAATATTTTATTCTGTTATTATTTTATTTACCTCTTTTTTACTGGTTGATTTCCAATAAAGTACTGGTAGTATTAACAAAGTTAAAATCATACCTGTAATTAATCCAAAGAATATTACGGTTCCTAGAGGTGCCCATAAAGAAGACTTACTAATAATCATTGGTACTACACCAATAGCTGCTGCCATAGAGGTAAGAAAAATTGGTCGCATTCTTCTTTTACCGGCTGCAAGACCAGCCTCTTTAAAAGACATACCTTCATTTACTAATTGATGTGCATAATCAACCAGAATAATGCCATTTCTAACGGTAATACCCATTAATCCCATAATTCCTATAAAGGATGTAAAACTAAAATGATATCCCATTATTAATAACCCTAGACCGGCACCAAATAAACTTAAAAGCATTGTTGACATAATTAACAAAGCTCTTCTTATTGTGTGAAACTGAAACATTAGAATAAAGAAAATAAGCAGTACACTAACAGCCATTGATTTTTGCATTGGTATAAAATTTTCTAAAGAAGCTTCATAATCACCACCATAGGTAATATTTAAATTTTCAGGTAAGGTTATTTTACTGATGTCTGGCTCAACCTGTTTTAAAAAATTTGATGCTACTACCCCTGTTTTTAAGTCTGCCATTACAGTTAAAGTTCTAACTCCATTTCTATTTACAATAGTACCTTCCGTAAAATCGGGAACTAATTTTCCAATAGAACGTAATGGTAGTGATTCTAATGTAAATGGTGATGTAACATATTGATTATTCAAATCATCTATACTATTCTTAAAATAATCTTCTTTAGTAAGAATAACATCTATTGGATAATCATTTTCCCAAACCGTAGTTACTGGCAAACCATCTAATGAAACGAGCAATGATGTGGCTACTAAAGATTTTGCATAACCTAATTTATTAGTTTTATCTTTATTCAATTTTACAGCTATCCCTTGTCTTAATTCATCCCAATCATCTCTAACCCAAGCTACGCCATCCTCTTTATTTAGTATGTTTTTTACTTTTATAGCAACTTGTTTTAAATCTTTAATATCATTTGAAGCAATTCGTATTTCAATAGGTGATTTATAAGCTTCCATAGCAAGTTGCTTCCATTTTACGTGAGCTTCCGGAAATAAGTCGTTATACTTTTTATTATAATCTGCTAATATTTCAATTGTTGCTTCATTAGATACAGTATTAACTAATATTTGACCATAATTTTTAGCTGGTAAATGAGGTGCATATAATGCATTGAATCTTGGAGAACCATTACCTATAAAACTAGCTACATTAGTAACTCTGGAATCCACTTGTAATATATTTTCTAAACTATCTATTACGCTTTCTGTTTTTTCTATTGAATATCCTTCTGGTAAATAAACTTCTACAGAAAACTGTTTTCTGTCCATTTCCGGGAATAATTTTTGGCCTATATTTGCTAAAAACAAAATTCCAAGAATAACAGATATAACTCCTGCAAGTATGGTAAGTTTTGGGTTTCTAAAAGTAAAATCTAAGCCTTTGTTGTATGTGTTTTGTAAACGATCTAATACACTTTTTCTTTTTTGTTTCCCTTCTGTATGCAAGCCTTTTTTTATAAGTAGATAGTTGATAAAAGGAACAAGTAGCATAGCAACTACCATTGAAACAGCTAGAGCTATACTTATTGTAATAGGAAATGTTCCAACAAAATCACTTGCCATACCTTCAAGAAAAAGCATTAATGGCAAGAAAGACATTGATATGGCTAAGGTAGCTGAAAGCACAGGAATAAAAAGTTCTGTTGCAGATTTCCAAGCAGCATTCCAAGGGGTTTCACCTTCATCCAATTTTTCTATATGATTATCAATTACTACAATAGCATTGTCAACAACCATTCCTAATACTGTTATTAGTGCCGCTAAGGTTACAATATGTAGTTGAATCCCCACTAATTGCATAATACCAATAGTAATTAAAATTGAAACGGGGATAGAAATTGCTGCAACTGTTGCCACTCTAAATGGTAAGAAAATCAATATCACAAAAACAACAGCAATAATTGCAATCATAAACTCAATTAAAAAATGAGATATGGAGTCATCTACAACTTCCGGTAAATTTGAAATAATATTAATTTTTACATCTTCATCAATACGGTTTGAGAATTGTTCTAATATTTTATTTACATCTTCTCCAAACTGAACAATATTATTTCCTTTTTGCATTTCTAAAGATAAAAGCAATGCATTATTCTTATTATTTCTAATATAATTTGTTGGTTTTTCATAGCGCCTTTCAATAACAGCAATATCCTTTAACCGTATTATATTACCTTGAGGATCTGAATAAATTATTTGTTCTTCAATGTCTTTTTCAGATTCATATTTTGGAGGTAAATGAATAGGGATATCCAAATCTCCGTTATCTAATGTACCCGAATAATTGATAGCATTTTGCAATTGAAAGGAAGCTAATATCACCGATGGCTTAACATTAAGTTTGTTTAATTTTTCTGGTTTTATATAGATATATATTTTTTCTTTTTGAACGCCAAATCTTTTAATTTTAGAAACAGAATTTAATTTTCTAACTTCTGATTCTAAGTCTTTTAAAATGACTTCCAATTCTCTATAACTTTTATCTTTTGATGACATTGTAATTAACAATGCCGACGTATCGCCAAAATCATTACTACCTATTAAAGCTAATACATCTTTTGGTAATTGTTGTGCTTTGAGCTCATCTAAGCCTAATCTGATTTTTGACCAGAATTTATCAGCATTTTTAACATTATCATTAAGTTCTACATAAATAATCATCATCCCTTCTTTGGAATGCGAATAGGTTTTAGCTTTTTTCACTTCTTCATAACCAAACAAGTAATTTTCAACTTTTGTGGTGAGTTGTTCTTCCACTTCTTTAGAGGTATGACCAGGATATAAACCAACAACGATTCCTTGACGTATGGTAAATTCCGGAAATTCTCTTCTTGGCATATTTTTAAGCCCAAAAAAACCTAATACCATCATTACCGCAATTATAGATAGTATAATTTGGTAATGCTTCATCCCAGCTTCTATAAAATTTATTTTTTTCATTCTAAAATTTTAGTAATTATTTCAAAAAAAGTTATTTGTTAAAAAGTTACTTTTTGGTTGTTAGCTATTTTTTGTTTGCCATCTATAACGATTAAGTCTCCTATAGAAATACCAGAAATTATTTCTATTTTATTATTGATAAAAGAGCCTAATTGTACTTTCTTTTGTGAAACAATTTTTGAGTTTGGATCTACAATAAACACATAATTATTTTTATCATTATCTTTAATTATACTTTGATAGGGTACGACAATAACATCTTCTTTAGAATTTATATTAATTGATACATCGCAAGCCATACCAGGCTTTATTATTCCCTTTTTGTTGACCACTTTAATTTTCACATTGTAAGTTTTAGAAATGGTATTAGCAACAACTCCAATTTTATCAACTTTTCCTATAAAATGTTCACTGCCTAATGCGGGAATTGTAATATCAGCAGATAGATTTTTATTAAATTTATTAATTTCATTTTCAGGAACAGCAATTTCGACATATACATCGTAAATAGAAACAAGGCTTAAAATTGGAACTCCAGTTATTGCCGATTCACCTACTTCTATATTTCTTTTGTTTATAAATCCTTTTGAAGGTGCTCTAAGTATTGTGTTAGATATATTTTGGTATGCAATTTTATTTGCTGATTTTGCCTGTTGCAATTTGGCTGTGATTTCTTGCCATTTAATTTCGGGTAAACTTCCTTTATCGTGCACCGTTTTTAATCTGTTATATGCATCCTGTGCCTGTTTTTCAGAAGCTAAAGTTCCTTGATATGCATTTTTAAATGAAGTATTGTCTAATTCGGCTAATATTTGACCTTTATTTACCCAATCTCCTTCATCAACTTTTATTGTCTTTACTGTTCCGGGAAGTAAGAAACTTAAGGGAGTTGTTTTTACTGGAATCACATTTCCATTATAAGTCAATTTGTTGCTAGATGAACCCATTGTTATTTTTTGTACTTTTACTTTAGTAAGTGTATTTGAGATGTTGTTTTCAGGTTTATCATCTGCATCTTTGTTTTTGCAATTAAATGCTAATGCTAGAAAGACTATTAATAATAGATATTTTATTTTTACTATTTGTTTTGTTATTTTATTCATTTTTATTGTATTATTTAGTGTTTTATATTTTTATGATTATTTAAGAATTGTTTTTAAGCCTGTATACTTTAAAAAAATTTAAAATTCCTCTATTGTTAAAGATTTATAATTCACATTCAATTTTTATTAGATTAACTAATTCTGCTATAGTTTCTGAACCATAAATATCCATATTCGCAGAAAAACCCAGCATGTCTTCAAGCTCCATAACTAATTCTAGGAACCTATGATCATCAAATCCTAAACTATTAAAAGAGGATTCCAAACCAATTTCGGTTACTTTTCTATCTGAAAATTTACTTACTGTATTTAGTATAATATTCACCATTTGTACTATTAGTGTTTTATAGTCAGTATTATGTAAAAAAAATTAAGTGGAAAGACCTTTAGTAAGAATCTGTATTAAATCTTCAAAATAACGGGAATATTTAACATATTTATTTTGTAAAAAGAAAGATGTTTCAAGCCCTTTTAATACCATTAAAAACACATCCATTAAAATATCCATATTTTGCACATCTTCAAATTCTTTCGATTCAACTCCTTCTTGTATAATAATTTTTATGTTTTCTTTTTCCCATTCATCAAATTCTTTTCTTAAATCATCAATAAAATCGAAATGCTCAAAAAAATCTGCTTTTAAAGTTTCGTGATAATTTGCTGCATCATTAAGAACTTCCATTCTTTTAATCAAATATTTTGATAATTTTTTAGAAGCACTTGGCTCATTACTTTTAACAATTTTAGATAGAGAACTTTCTAGGTTTTCAATTTCTTTAGAAACAACTTCTCTAAAAAGATCTTCCTTACTTGCAAAATGATAATATAGCGATCCTTTAGCTTTTCTTGCTATTTTAGCTATTTCATCCATGGATGTTTTATGAAACCCAAAACGGCTGAAGAGCCTATTTGCTACACTTAATATTTTATCTCTAGTACCTTCAATTGCCATAGTAAAACATATTTATATTATCTGACTATTATCGTTTTAAAGTACAAAGAAATAACTTTTAATAAGAATGACAAAATAAATTGGGAATTATTTTAGCCAGGAAGTTCCAATCACTACATAAAATGCCCAATCTTCAGGCCCTCTCGCTATATCAGCACCCATTTTTAATCCTAAGGCTCTGGCAATTAAATATCTTACACCACCTCCGGCATTCCATACTAGCTCATCTGATTTCAAGTTATCAATAGATTTATAAGCAGCACCTAAACCAGTAAAACCAAGTATACCCCAACGTGATGTGATATTATACAACTGTTCTGTTTCTGCAAGTAATACTAAATCACCCTGATATCGAAGCATTGGTACACCTCTTAAAGAAACAAATGGTTTTGCATAAAATGGCGTATCACCAGTTGCCAGTGAGGCTTCTAATCTTAAAGCAGGTATCCATTTTTCATTAACAGGAGCATATAAATGAGTAAAGAAGATTGCTTTTCCCCAGTTTTTATCACTTCCTAAAAATTCTAGATTTTGATCATAGCTTAAATGAACTCTTAATCCTTTTGTTGGAGAAAGGAAGTTGTTTAGATTATCATATTCTGCAATTAAAGCAACTCCACTATTTATTAAATCAAAATCAATAGGATCAACAATGTCACTATCTTCAAATAAAGGAATAGTTATTTTTGAGAGTTGATATTTTACTCCTAAGAAAAAATCACTTTTTCCAAGCCTAAAATTTGCTTGTTGAAGAAATAAAAATGCATCCATGCTCATATTAATTGGCCTGTTTCCAACTCCATAATAATCCATAGTTATTTCTCCATAACCAGCTACACCTCTATAGCGTATTCTATCTTCTTTCCAGAAGCCAACATATCCTCCTCCGGCAACCCATGTTCCGTTTGTTGTAATTCCCCCTGCTAAAGCAACTATGTCTGAAGGTTGTTTTGTGTCTTTTTTAGGAATAAAATATAATCCTCCTCCAATTGCACCATACCCAACGGCAGGTTCTGTAATAGGTATTACAATGGGTAGCACACCATTTTTTTTAGTTAAAAAATAACTTAAATCAACAGCATTATCAAGAGTGTCTCTTAATAATTTAGGTTTTTCCTGAGAAAAAATGCTGGAAAAACTAAGAAGGGTAATAATGAGTACTAGACTGTTTATTTTCATTATTTGAATTTTTTTTTAATATTCTATAAAAGTATACTTTAATACACTACTAGTTAAAATATGGATTTATAGACTATTTTCGTTTTATAGTACAAAGAAATGAAAAATTAGCCAGGAAGTTTCCATCATAACATAAAACGATAATATAATTAAATATATGGGTGGGTTTGAAAGGAAGTATTTTTATTTATCAGTAAGCTGCCTACTCATTACCTGCAAGCTTTATTCAATTTTAATATCATATTTATTTAATAATCCAATACTACCCATTATTGAAAATTTTGCTTTTCTTATACTGTTATTTTCAGGGTCAATAGAAAAATTATTTGCAGTTCTAAAATCTGCATTTTCTAAAAAAGTTCTATTAAATATTGTACCTGATAAATCACAATTTTTAAAAACTGCACTCATTAATGACGTTTCAGAAAAATCTACTTCTTTGAGCAAACAATCGTTGAAAAACATTTTCCTTAATTTTAATCTGCTAAACGATGAGTAATTTATAATACAATTATCAAAGGAAAATGAAAGTAAAAATTCATTACATTCATCAAAGTGAAGTCCTAAAAGTTTACAATCTTTAAATTTAACATCCTTAAAAGATGTATTTGTAATTTTTGCCATACTAAAGTCACAAATTTTAAAAACACATTCGGTAAATGCAAAAGATGATAAGTTTGTGTTTGAAAAATTACAATTTATAAATGTACAATCATCATATTCTCCTATTTCCAACCGATTTGTTGTAAAATCAATCTTTTTAAATTCTTTTTCTGTTATTAATATACTATTCATTTATCGCTTTTGTTAATTTTTCTATTATTTAAGTCCAATATTCTTTCATTTTGTTTCGCTGTTCCGAGTTTAATAATTTCAGTATGGTACCCGTTAAGTCAGTTACGGCAGTCAGGTAATCGTTGTTTGCACTAGTAATATCAAGGCTTGAAACAATTCCTTGATTAAATTTTAAATTCATCTGGTCGAGTACTTCTTTCGAGATATCTACATTTTCTTTCTGAGATAAAAATTCCTCTTGTGATTTTGTATAAAGTTCTCTCTCTTTTAAAATATTATATAATTTTATCTGTTTTTCTTGTGAGTTAAATTTTAGTTTAAATTCCTCAAAAGATTTAGTGTATACACCTTGGTCACTTAATCCTTGAAATAAGAACTTGATACTGGAGTTGTCTTTTAAATATAAAATACTACCCAAATTCCATTCCGGTTTTTGAATTTCTTTTTCAATTGATTCAATCTGATTTTCAAGTTGGCTAATTTTTTTGTTGTTCCTGCTAAGCATAAACATCCATAATTGCATAACTACGAAAAACAAAACAATTGAACCCAAAAGGAATAAAAATCCCTTGCTAATATTTTTTTATGTTTAAATTTCAAAATACATTATATTTTTATGAGTTTTTCAAATTATTGACAGTAATTATATAAACTCTGTATTATTTTATATCTATTATTCCATGCCGTACTTATTATCATTGTCCTTTTATGTAAATGAAGGAGATAAACATATTTAATTTTTGCCATATTATCATGTTCTGGCACTTAAATTGTGTAAATTTAATATTTTACAATCATTTAAATATTATATAAGTCAATAGATTATCTGTTCATTATTAAGTGACATCAATCACTCCATCCTCCCAAACAGCTTCCGGTTGATTCATTTGATTTGGAAGTTTAGTAACAGGTTCAGCATTCAATAAACTCCCAGATAAAGATTGACTATAAATATTATAACGCAACAAGCTTAAATCTTTGTTTTGATAACGGTTTTTATCATGAAAAACAAAGTTCTCCTTAAAATCATCCCCCTTATCAATTTTCATAATAATATCACCATCAAACTGAGATTTTGCACCCCCACGCATGGTTCCAGTAAC
>JAOZTG010000243.1 GCA_029939235.1 Flavobacteriaceae bacterium | reverse complement strand
TATTTGTTAAAATATTATCGGTTTTTTAAGTGCGTTTTCAGTGCGTTATCAAAATATTAAAAATACCTGTATCCCTTGCTGTATAAGGGCTTAGAGCAATGTAAATCATGCCTCTTTCTCCGCCAAAAACCCTGTAAACATCAAGTTTACAGGGTTTTGTAATTTTAAGTGACAGTATAGGTGACAGTATGTTTGTTCTACTTATTAAACCAATAAACTATTTTTAACGTAAGTGACCAGTTTCTACCAGAATAGGGGGGAAGCATATGATTATTTGTATATACAAGAAACAGATCGGAAGCAGGTTTATAACGCCATTGAAACCGTGAGTTTAAATTAAAACTATTTGATTGCTCGTTGTATTGAAATAAAGTTGCAAAAAATAGTTTATTTGTAAAGGTAATATCTACTTCAGATCCAATTAACCAGAAATCGGTTACATCCCAGGGTTCGGGCATGCTAATATAATTGTAACTTATATTTGAACTAATACTAACATAAGGTTGAAACCGATATCCTAATTCATTATTGATACTATACCAATTCCCATCTTCATAGTAACCACCAACACGACCTCCAATTGTATAAGTAAACATACTTTGTGGTTTGGATAAATAATTAAATCTCACAGCATTCCAGGTGTGTTTTGATCCGGCAGGAAGTTCTGGTTTGCCGGAACCAGTTGGGTCAAAGGGCTCTTGTAATTCTACAAACTCATTAAACAATGTCAGCCTAAATGAGCTTCGATTTCTGAAATTTAAAAAATACTGAAGCAAATTAAGATTATCTGTTTTCTCCATATTTTCATCGAAGTAATATATACTGGTCCATTTTGGACCATGGCTTAAGATCTTGCTATCCTTAGGATAAAATAAATAACCTAAGAAGGGGCTCATTTTTATATAACCATTTCTTGGTACGAATCCTACTTCGGCTCTATAATGCTCTCCTACAGATTCTTCCTGAACTCCCCAGTTCCATTTTTGGCTCTTATACTCAATATTTGCTGCCTGGGTAATTCCGTTTCCGGAATCATCCGGTGAAAATGATTTAAATATAAAAGCTTTTCCTGTCCATAGATTATTAGAAGAGGCTAAATTATATTCCAGTCCCAGATTGCGATTGTATTTTGGATACATATCATGAAACTCATCAGTATCTTTAGGATAATTCATAGATTCTTTGTTTACGAAGATCATCCCAATACTGGATCTGCTAAATACTTTTTTTTGAAAAGACACCACACCAAAATTTTGACTTGGTAATCCAATATCCTTATCACTGGCAGTTTGCATATCCATAATACCAACACGCCATTTTTCACTTATATTACCACTTAATCTAACTCCTGCATGAATGGGAACATCCAGTCCTATTCTTCTTGAAAAAAACGGACGTATCGTGGCATAACCATAATTGGCAAACAAATCAGCATTTTCTAAAAAGAATTGCCTCTTTTCGGGAAAGAATAGTTCAAACCTATCCAAATTAGTGATCTGACGATCTACTTCTACCTGAGAGAAATCAGGATTGATGGTTAAGTCCAGATTGAGAGAGGAAGAGATCGCAAATTTTATATCTCCTCCAATTTTAGCAGAATAATCTGTCTTGCTATCGTCATCAGAAACAGTACTTATATCACCAAGGACATAAGGAATTAAAGAAAAATTAACACCTGTAGATGGAGGGGCTTTGTCCCATTCTAAAACTCCGGTATAGGCTAAGGATGCTGTAGGGAATTGCCTGGGTATTGGTGTCCAGCTTGATTTTTCACTTGACTTAAGATCCAGTCTGCTAAAATTGATTCCCCATTCTGTTACTCCTTGTTTATATCGAATTGATTTAAAAGGTATTGCCATTTCAAAGACCCATTTGTCTTTATCACATTTTACTTCAGAGATCCATTTGCTATCCCAGTTAAGATCTACTTTTCCACCGGCATACATGGTGCCATCCCATTGTGCTCCGGCAGCATTAGAACCAAATGAAAAACCCGTTGTTTGATTATTAAAAGGATCAATAAAAAATAAAAAGTTATCATTTTTACCAAATGAAAAATCCCTTCTTAATGATTCAACATAATATGGCCCCGGAACATTATTATAAAAAGTAGCAACAAGATAAAGATATTTCTCATCATAGGTCATTCGAATCTCGGAATGCTGCACAGCTTTTCCGGTATCCTGAGGTAAGACCATAAAAAAATCATCTGCAACATCAGTATCTTGCCAGGCTTTATCATTGGCTATGCCATCTATTATAATCGGTAATGTCGTTTCCCGAATTTTTAAACGAAAAGCTTCATTCTTTTTTTGTGCATAAGCTTGAAGAGAGCATGCAATGATCAAAAGAAATAAAAAATATTTTTTCATTTATATGCTTACTTTTAAAAATAATTTTACAAAATACTTTTTATCCACCCACCATCAACAGGTAATGAAACTCCAGTAATATAACTTGCTCTTTCACTGGCTAAAAAAGTAACGGCAGCTGCAAATTCTTTCGGATCACCGAAACGTTTTAAAGGAATATCATTAATTGCTGAAGAAAAAGCAGGATTGTTTTCCATTAATTTTTTTAATCGATTGGTTTTGGTATAACCGGGCATTACATTATTTACCGTTATATTATAGGAGCCTAACTCACTTGCCAATGTCTTTAACAAACCAACAACGGAAGCTCTTACAGAATTTGAAAGAATTAAATTATCAACCGGTTGTTTTACCGCCTGAGAAGTGATAGAAATAATACGTCCCCAGCTTTGTTTTTTCATACCTGGTAAAACACCTTTTATTAAAGAAACAGGAGCAGCCAATAACTGCTTATACGCTTTATTCCAGTCTTCTTGTTCAAGATCATCAAATTTTCCGGCTGGAGGGCCACCAGTATTGGTAATTAGTATGTCTACTTTGTCATAGTGCTGTAAAACTTTAGAGATCATTTGTTCACGATCTGTAGCAATGGTAAGATCTCCATTCAAGGCAATAACAACCCCTTCTCCTGCTTTTTCAATTTCTTGTTTAGCCAGATTTAATTGCTTTTGATCTCGTCCGCAAATTGCCAGATGAGCCCCTTCTTTGGCTAACTCCAGAGCAACAGCTTTGCCTAATCCCTGACTGGAAGCAGTTACAAATGCAATTTTACCTTTTAATCCAAAATTCATAACTATTTAAAATTGATTTATATACGGATTAAATTTAGTGTTTTTTTCTTAATATATTCATTGGATTCCATTTAAATAATGAATTTGTAGAGGGTATGTTTTTGCAGATTTATATGGAAGTAAAAATACCAGTCAAGGTTTAGTAAAATTAATTCGTGATTCATATATCACGTAAAATAGTGTAAATACTTGTTAATAATGATAAGCATAGGATGATGATCAAAGGGATTATAAATATTATTTCAAAAAAAGTAAAATAAATTTTATACTTTTGAAGACTAACCCTTAAAACATAAAATAAATGGCAAAGTTTGAAATTTTCAACGACAACAAAGGAGAATTTAGATTTAGATTAGTAGCAGACAATGGAAAAATTATTTTGGCCAGTGAAGGTTATAAAGCTAAAGCAAGTTGCTTGAATGGAATTGAATCTGTTAGAAAGAACTCACAAGATGAGTCTAAATTTGAAAGATTAGAAGCTAAGAATGGCAAATTATTTTTCAATTTAAAAGCTAACAATGGTCAGGTTGTTGGTACCAGCCAAATGTATGCAGACAAAAGTAGTATGGAAACCGGAATCGCTTCCGTTGTAAAAAATGCTCCTATTGTGGAAATTGAAGAATAAGTTTTAGAAAAAACTATTTGAAAAGA
>JAOZTG010000012.1:12093-35316 GCA_029939235.1 Flavobacteriaceae bacterium | reverse complement strand
TTTTGCCGGCTTCAAAAAAATGCAAGTATGACAGATTTTATTACAAAAAGAATACCAAAAGTAAAAGATGATATATTATCAGGAATAACCGTTGCATTGGCATTGGTACCCGAAGCTGTTGCATTTGCATTTGTTGCAGGAGTTGACCCATTAGTAGGACTGTATGCTGCATTTATTGTAGGCTTGATCACTTCTGTTTTTGGAGGAAGACCCGGAATGATCTCCGGTGCAACAGGAGCATTAGCGGTAGTAATGGTTACTCTGGTAGCCAAAGGAAATGACATGGGTGCTCTGGGTGAAAATCTAGGATTGTATTATCTTTTTGCTACGGTAATCTTAATGGGATTTATTCAAATCATGGCAGGAGTATTAAAACTTGGTAAATTTGTTAGATTGATTCCTCATTCGGTGATGATGGGTTTTGTTAACGGACTTGCAATTGTGATCTTTCTTTCTCAATTAGGAATGTTCAAAGAAACCATTAACGGTGAAAAAGTCTGGTTACAGGGTACTGAACTTTATTTAATGATAGGAATGGTTGCTTTAACCATGATCATTATGGTGGGCATGCCAAAAATAAATTTTTTGAAAAAATTACCTGAGGCTTTGATCGCTATTTTGGTAGTTTCGGCTATTGCTATCTTTTTTCATTTAGATATTGCTACTGTTGGTTCCTTTATCAGAGATGGTGGTGGAGAAGGATTAGAGGGCGGGTTACCAACAATCCACTTAGAAACTTTCCAAAAAATTCCATTTACTTGGGATACTATTAAATTTATACTTCCTTATGCGATTATTTTAGCAGCAATTGGTTTGATAGAATCTTTAATGACCTTAAGTTTAATTGACGATCTTACTGAAACCCGTGGAAATGCAAACAGAGAATGTATTGCTCAGGGAAGCGCTAATATGGTTACAGGTTTATTCGGAGGAATGGGTGGTTGTGCTATGATCGGACAATCCATCATCAATATTAAATCTGGCGGTAGAGGAAGACTATCAGGTATTATAGCAGCATTAACGCTATTAAGTTTTATTTTATTTGCATCCGGTTTGATTGAACAAGTACCAATTGCTGCTTTGGTTGGTGTGATGTTCATGGTTGTTATTGGAACATTTGCATGGAGTAGTTTTAGGATCTTAAATAAAATACCAAAAACCGATGTTTTTGTATTGATTCTGGTTTCTGCTTTAACTGTAATATTTGATCTTGCCATAGCTGTTTTTGCAGGTGTTATTATAAGTGCTTTAGTATTTTCGTGGGAAAATGCTGTTAGAATTCGGGCAAGGAAACATTTTAAAGAAGATGGTACAAAAGTATATGAAATTTGGGGACCACTATTTTTTGGATCTATTTCAACATTTATAAATAAATTTGATGTAAAGAATGACCCTGATCAGATCGAAATTGATTTTATGGAGTCACGTGTTAGTGATCATTCAGCTATTGAAGCGGTTAGTAGTATTGTTGAAAAGTATGAAAAAGCAGGAAAAATAATTCATTTAAAACACTTGAGTGAGGAGTGCAAATTACTTCTGAATAAAAATAGTCCGAAATTTGGAACTGTTATTATTGATGCTATTGATGATCCAAGGTATCATGTTGTTGAGAATCCGGAAGAGTTCAATTAAGATTTTTTGATAAACAAATTAGGGTTTCGCTTTGAGTGAAAAAAATTTGCCTGATCTCTGTTCCTGAAAATTCATCTGATCACTAATAGCCGCGGCTGTGATAGTGATCTGATGAATAAGAACTCAGGGCTTTGCTCATATGCATTACTAAATTAGCGAAGCCCTGACTTGGTTTGATTTTAAGAATCAAATTACTTCAAACTCCCCAAACTTTCTTTAAGCATCGTAATTTTAGCTTTTGCATCAGCCTCTTTTTTACGTTCATTCACAATAACCTGCTCTGGTGCATTATTTACAAAACGCTCATTGCTTAATTTCTTTTGAACAGATATCAAGAAACCTTCTGCATATTTAAGCTCTTCTTTCAGTTTTTTAATCTCTTCTTCCACATTGATATTTTCTCCCATTGGGATGAAATATTCGTTAGATTTCACTCTAAAAGAGAGTGCTCCTTCTACCTTTTCAGAAACATATTCCAAATTAGAAATATTTCCAAGTTTTGAAATGATCACATCAAAATGATCATTTACTTTTTCGTTGTTTAAAACAAATAATTCAACAGCATCTTTATTTGGTTTATTTTTTTCTTTACGGATATTTCTGATCCCTGAAATAACTCCTGCAGTAAATTCAAATTCTTTTACTATTTCTTCATTTGTATTTTCAATGACAGGCCAAGGTGAAACGATCAGTGCTTCTTCTACAGTTCTATTTCCCATCAATTGCCATATTTCTTCTGAAATAAATGGCATGAAAGGATGTAATATTTTTACGATCTTTTCAAAATTAGCAATGGTCTGTTCGAAAGTTTTTATGTCTATCGGACTTTGATATGCGGGTTTGACCATTTCTAAATACCAGGAAGAAAAATCATCCCAAATAAATTTATACGTTGTCATCAAAGCCTCCGAAATTCTATATCCTTTGTAGGATCTTTCCAAATCATGCAATACTTTATCCAGCTTTGCATCAAACCATTTTATAGCTTGTTTAGCAGATACAGGTTGCTCGATTTTATCCGAAACTTCCCATCCTTTTACCAATCTAAAAGCATTCCATATTTTATTGGAGAAGTTTTTTCCCTGTTCACAAAGACCTTCATCAAACGGAAGATCATTTCCTGCAGGTGATGTTAACAACATTCCAACTCTTACACCATCAGCTCCATATTTTTCCATCAAACCAATAGGGTCAGGTGAATTTCCCAATGATTTACTCATCTTCCTTCCCTGTTTATCACGAACAATTCCGGTAAGATAAACATTCTCAAAAGGTTTTTCTCCACGATACTCATATCCTGCAATGATCATTCTGGCCACCCAAAAGAATAAGATCTCAGGTGCAGTTACTAAATCACGTGTTGGATAATAATAATTTATCTCTTCGTTTTCCGGATTTCGAATTCCGTCAAAAACAGAAATTGGCCATAACCATGAAGAAAACCAGGTATCCAATGCATCTTCATCCTGTTTAAGATCTGATTCTGTAATATTCTTTCCAGTTTTTTCTTTGGCTAATAATACTGCCTTTTCTATATTTTCAGCAATCACAAAATCATTATGACTATCACCATAATAAAATGCAGGAATTCTGTGACCCCACCAAAGCTGACGTGAAATATTCCAGTCACGCACATTTTCCATCCAGTGACGGTATGTATTTTTGAATTTTTGAGGAACCAGTTTTACATCATCTTCCATTACCGCTTTTAATGCCGGCTCTGCAAGATCCTTCATTTTTAAGAACCACTGTATCGAAACCTTTGGTTCGATAATAGCACCAGTTCTTTCTGATGTTCCAACTTTATTCTGATAATCTTCAACTTTAACAAGATTTCCTAATTCTTCCAGTTCTTTTACAATCTCTTTTCTGGCTACAAAACGATCTTTTCCCTCATAATGCAAGCCATGATAATTCAACGTAGCATCATCATTAAAAATATCAATTACATCTAACTGGTGTTTATCCCCTATTTCTTTGTCATTCGGATCATGTGCAGGTGTAATTTTTAAACAACCTGTACCAAATTCCATATCCACATATTCATCTTCAATAATAGAAATAGCACGATCTGCAATAGGAACAATGACTTTTTTACCTCTCAAATGTGTAAACCTTTCATCATTTGGATTGATACAAATGGCAGTATCACCCAAAATTGTTTCCGGACGTGTGGTAGCAATCGTTACAAAATCATCAGATCCTTCTATCTGATAACGTAAATAATATAATTTTCCATTTTTCTCAATGTGAATTACTTCTTCATCTGAAACCGTTGTCTTTGCTTCCGGATCCCAGTTTACCATTCGGTACCCGCGATAGATCAACCCTTTATTATAAAGATCAATAAAAACTTTGGTTACAGATTCTGACATATCATCATCCATTGTGAATTTTGTGCGATCCCAATCGCAGGAAGCTCCCAATTTTTTTAATTGTTCTAAAATAATACCACCATGTTTATGGGTCCAGTCCCATGCATGTTTTAAAAATTCATCACGAGAAAGATCCGCTTTCTTAATGCCTTCCTCTTTCAATTTAGCAACGACTTTTGCCTCGGTAGCAATAGATGCATGATCGGTTCCCGGAACCCAGCAGGCATTATAACCTTTCATTCTTGCTCGACGGATCAATACATCCTGAATGGTATTATTCAGCATATGTCCCATGTGTAATACACCTGTCACATTTGGCGGAGGAATTACAATGGTATACGATTCTCTTTCATCCGGAACTGAATGAAAATATCCATTCTCCATCCAATAGTTATACCATTTATCTTCTACCTTTAAGGGATTGTATTTTGTCGCAATATTCATATGTTCGAGTTTTGAAAAACGATTGCAAAATTACAATATTAAGACGGGTTCTAAAAATTCATTTTCATCAAAATTTTTTAGTACACTCAAAAAGTAAAAAAAGCCTACTTCTTTAACAATATATTTACATGAATGTAGTTAGTGTTTTTATCCAAAAAGTATTAATTTTACCAAAAATATATTCAAGTCATGAAAAAAGTTATTTTAGTTTTATTTGTCGGATTCTTTGCATTATCCATAAATGCACAAACGGAAGAAGAAATAAAAAAAGATTTTAAAGGTCCTATATTTCAATTTGAAAATGAAGTAATTGATTACGGTGAAATAGCTCAAAATTCAGATGGAAACAGGGTTTTCAAATTTAAAAACATTGGAAAATCACCACTAATTATTACTTCAATTAAAGCAAGTTGTGGGTGTACAGTACCTACTAAACCGGAAGAGCCAATCATGCCGGGTGAAATAGGTGAGGTCAAAGTAAAATATGCAACCAACCGGGTTGGTCCATTTGCAAAATCAATAACTATTAATTCTAATGCCTTTATCTCTAAAAAAGTACTACGTATAAAAGGAAGAGTTTTAGAAACAAAAAATGAAGAAAATCTGCAGAAACAAAAAAGTATGGTATCTGAAAAAAATTAGTTCTATAAACTAAATTATAAAAAGCTCTGGAATCCAGAGCTTTTTTTTATTCCATAATTCGTCAATCCAAATGGCTTGGATGTATGATTCAAGATCATTCAAATCACTGTTATTCGAACATGCTTTTTAAAAGGAATTCATATTTAAAATGTTGACCATCTCGACTGACCAATAGTTTGATCTTTTTATTTTCTTTTTGTGACAAAATATTAATGACCTCCTGCATTTCTTTATTATATGCTAATGAACCGTTGATCTCTAAAATAATATCACCAACCATTAATCCGGCATTCTTTGCAGGGGAATCATCACGCAAATGCGATATTTGATAACTTGGTTTATATGCTAAAACATAACTACTTATCACCTGGGTTATAGATTCACCATCTTCTGAAGTTCCTGCAGCATATCTGGATTTGCGCTCTTTAACCATCATATCACCACCATATATTAATTCCAGTCCACTTTTATTGTAATAAAATGGTTTTTTAAAATAACTGTTTTTCCTAAATGTAATTTTCCTTCCGGGATAATCATAGATCACATGAAATCTTCTTAAAATATTTGCTCCAAGGGTACCATTTCTTTCTTTATTTTTAAAGGCATTTGCAATAGTTAATGAATCAGGATAAGAAACAGAAGCTTTTTCAAATACAAAACTTCCAATTTTTAATTTATCGATCTTACTCCTTTTTCCATAAATATCTCCGTTAAGCCCTTTACCCAGATAATCATTAAAATATTTATCGGAAACTTTAATTTTAGGGTGTGTATTTTCAAAAAGCCACAAAGCATCCCCTCCCCCAGAATCTATCAACAATTTAACTTCAAATTCCTCTCCAAAATGATTTTGTACAATCACATCAATAAAAGGCTTATTACTGTAAAAATCAAGAGGAAATGTTTCACAATTATTACACTTTTTATACGAGTAGGTTTCAGGATTGTAAAATGTAATTTTTTTAGAGGAATAATTAACTTTTACAACAAAATCTCTATAAAGATCTCCGCCGATGATTCCATGAATATCAATACCCATTTTACCTGAAAGGTCAAACATATTATCATAAATAATATATACCATTTGATTTGGGTTCACCAACTCTTTCAAAGAAAACAGGTTATTTTTAGATATCATTGCTTTTAAAGCTTCGCCTTCACCCAATCCATTCAACTCAATTTCCTCTACATCATTCATTCTATTGGTTTGATCAACCTTTAAATTGAATAAGATGGTCTTATCAATTCCTGTATCAAATAAAAATGCCATTTCATTTCCATTGACTTCCATATTAAAAACAATCAAATTATTTACTAATGTGAATGGAATCGTCAGACTTTCCTTATCATTCATGATATGAAACTTACCCTGAGCAATTCCGGAAACGGTAAAAAAAAGAAAAAAAATTATAATATTTATTTGAAAATTCATAGACGTTTAAACAACTAAATATCAAATTACTACAATTACCTGAATTATAATAATTTTTAAGAAAACTTTAGCTTTTGAAAAGAAAATGGGTTAAAATAAATGTATAAAAAAACCTTCCTGTTTATAAAAAAAGGAAGGTCTTCTTTAATTTAAAATAACAATTTACCTCTTGTTTAACAATCCACTAATTTTATGAAGTGTATAAGGAATCATCTTACTGGCTATTGTGTAGCCAACAAAATACTTACGGGTTGCTTTATTCGCAAGCAACAACCCCCGTATAATTTGAGAACCTGACTGTCTGTTTCCAGACGATAAATTATTAATAAAGGTATTTTTAACAGAACCTCCACCTCTACCTCCTAATATTTTAAGAATAGCTCCACCTCCTAATAAAGAGGAAGAAATTTTAAGAATAGGATTTTCTTTAATGGATAATTCAATATTTTTATTATCCTTTTTAATTTGCTCCCGAGCAAATTTTAAATCTTCAAAAGATTCTATATTATATACTTCTTTAGCCATAAATTAATTATAATTAATCGTTAGTTAGATCATCCTGAGCACCCATGGCAATTTTTACAACATGGTCTTTTACTATTGTTGCGATCTTATCTCTTGCAAATAGATAATATATAATAAATATCAACAAGTAAACACCTCCTACTATTGCAAATCCTAAAGCAATATTATCATAGTGCTGACCAATCCCAAGAGCTATTGCAAAATTAAACAGTATCACAATAACCATTACGAATAGTGCAACCAGAAAAAAACTAATAAGCTTAGCAGACAAATTTGCCGATACACTTATAAACTCTAATTTTACTAGTTGAATCTTATTTTCAACGTAAGTTTTCATCAAATCTACCATAATAAAAATTTAACAATCATTAGGCATTTTTAACTTCAGCTTCCATTTTTTTAGCTTCTTTCTCCAAATCTTTATACTTTGCTTTTAAATCCTTTTCCAGATCTTTCACTTTAGAAACAACATCAGCATACTGTTCTTTTATTCCTCCTTTTACATCATAAAATTTTTCTCTGAAATTTTGTAAAGATTCATTTTCTAAGTTACTGATACGCTCAGAAATATCATTAAATCTCACTCCCATATCATCTTTAAATTCAGCGGCATGATTTGCTAATTTACCTCTTGTTTCTTCTCCTGATGCCGGAGCGGCTAAAATTCCGGCAACTGCTCCTGCAACTGCTCCAATTATTAATCCTGCTATTAAATTTGATTCGTTTGACATATTTATATTATTTTTTAAGGTTATTATTAATTACGTAAAGATAATCTATTTTTTACTGAAAATAAAATAATAGTTAAAAAATAGGTCTGTTTCAACTTTAAAAAATGAAAATAATTTCGCATTTTTACAATCTAAATTTTCAATTAGAATATTATGCCTAAAATATCACAAAAAGGGCAGGCTATGCCTGCATCACCCATAAGAAAATTAGTGCCTTTTGCAGAGGCTGCAAAAAAAAGAGGAAACAAGGTTTTTCATTTAAATATAGGTCAGCCAGACATAAAAACACCTCAGGTTGCTTTAGATGCTGTTAAGAATAATGACATTCAAGTATTGTCATATGCCAGAAGTGAAGGATCGGAAGAATACCGTGAAAAACTAACCAACTATTATAAAAAGCACCATATTCATGTAAATTCTGAGGATATAATTATAACAACAGGGGGGTCAGAAGCATTACTCTTTACCTTAGGCAGCATTACTGATGTAGGTGATGAAATTATTATACCTGAACCATTTTATGCTAATTATAATGGTTTTTCAACTGCTAATAACATCAAGGTAGTTCCAATCATTTCAACAATTGATGATGGGTTCGCATTGCCTGCTATTGAAGAATTTGAAAAATTAATTACTCCAAAAACAAAGGCTATATTAATTTGTAATCCTGGTAATCCAACGGGTTATTTGTACTCAAAAGAAGAAATTGATAAATTAAAGGCTTTGGTCTTAAAACATGATCTGTTTTTAATTGCTGATGAAGTTTATCGTGAATTTGTTTATGATGGTAACGAACATAATTCAGTGATGAGTTTAGATGGACTGGATCAACATGCAATCATGATTGACTCTGTTTCAAAACGTTACAGCATGTGTGGAGCACGAATCGGATGTGTTGTATCTAAGAATAAAGATCTGATACAAACCATTTTGAAATTTGCTCAGGCAAGATTGAGTTCACCAACTTATGCCCTATTGGCAAGTGAAGCTGCCTTGGAAACACCTCAAATTTATTTTGATGAAGTGATTGTAGAGTATGTTGACCGAAGAAATGTTTTAATTGAAGAATTAAAGAAAATTCCTGATTTAAAAGTTTCATCTCCGAAAGGAGCATTTTATTGCATTGCCGAATTACCGGTTAAAGATGCTGATGATTTTGCACAGTGGATGCTGGAAAGCTTTCATGACAATAATGAAACCGTCATGGTTGCTCCGGCAAGCGGATTTTATTCAACTCCTGGCTCAGGTAAAAACCAAATTCGAATTGCTTATGTTTTGAATAAAGAAAGTTTGATCCGATCGGTTGAATTGCTTAAATTGGCTTTAGAACAATACAAAGGTTAATGTTTCAAAAAAATATCTCCTTAAAACCTTACAATACTTTCGGTATAAATGCTTATGCCAAAAGCTTTGTTATGGTCAATTCTATTCATCAACTACAAGAGATTATTGATAAGCATAAAGATGTTTTTATCCTTAGCGGAGGAAGCAATATTTTAATTACAAATAATATTTCTATCCCAGTTATTCATCTTGACCTTAAAGGAAAATTCGTTACAGAAAAGGAAGATCAAAATTTAGTATATGTAAAAGCATTGGCAGGTGAAAACTGGCATGAATTTGTTTTATGGACCTTAGAAAATAATTTTGGAGGTCTGGAAAACTTATCATTGATCCCAGGAAATGTTGGTACTTCACCCATGCAAAATATTGGTGCTTATGGTGTTGAGATCAAAGATGTTTTTTATGAATTAGAAGCCCTGGAAATCAGCACCGGAAAGATCAAAATATTCAAGAAAGATAAATGTAAATTTGGTTATCGTGAATCTGTTTTTAAAAATATCCATAAAGGAAAATTTATCATTACCAGCGTAACTTTTCAACTAACAAAAGAGAATCATCAGCTCAATACAAATTATGGTGCTATCCAGACAGAACTTGAAAAACATCAAATTACTGAACCAAATATCATAGATGTTTCAAATGCGATCATTGCTATTCGCAAAAGCAAATTACCCGACCCAAAGGACATTGGAAACAGCGGTAGTTTTTTTAAGAATCCTGTTATATCAGTTGATCAATTTAAAGATCTTGAAAAAGAATACCCAAAAATGCCCTATTACAAGATTTCAGATTCTTTGATCAAAATTCCTGCCGGATGGCTTATTGAACAATGTGGATTTAAAGGAAAAAGATTTGGAGAAGCAGGTGTGCATAAAAATCAGGCTTTGGTTTTAGTAAATTATGGTGATGCAACCGGAAAAGAAATTTTGGATCTGGCAAAAAAAATACTTCAAACCGTAAGTAATAAATTTGGGATTGATCTGGAGATTGAAGTTAATATCATTTGATCGTATTTTACTCGGTTTTTCTTTTTGATGACATTAAAATTTTAATGATAAAAAATCTTTGATCTTAGGTTTATTCAAACAGTACTAGCTGGTTTATAATTAAAGATATTGATAATTCATAAGCGCATTGCCACCAAATATTTTATACAATTTTATAATCAATTAAACAAGATTTGGAGATAGGTACAGGTAAAATAAGACAACCTTTAGCTTAAACAAAAAACATCCATCTATTAACAAGTATAATATGAACAAACTTTTACAATCAGAATTTGGATTTCAACAAATTGAAATTGAAAAATTAAACGGTTATGATAATGCAAATTATCTTGTTAAAACCGATGATCATAGATTCATATTTAAAACATATAAATATGATGATGAATTATTAGATTTGGTTGAAGCAGAAATTGAAACACTCTTGTTTTTACAGAAATCGGATAAGAAAAAATACCCTAAACCTATTCAATTTTCCGATGGTTCCTATAGTAAAATACTTATCTTCGATGGAGAAAAGCGAATTTGCAGAATGCTCACTTTTCTTAATGGTGAATTTTTAGGAGATATAAAATCTACAAAAAAGTTATTTCAATCATTCGGTATTTTTCTTGCCAAAACAGATTTAAAACTGCAAAAATATAAGAATTATGCCATAATGGCGAGACAATGGGAATGGGATATTCAATATTTAGATTTAAACAAAAAATACATCAATGATATTCCTAATGCCAAAGACAGAAGTATAATAAGATTCTTTTTACAACAATTTGAAGAAAATGTAAGATCCCTAGCACCCAAATTAAGAAAACAATTAATACACAACGATGCTAATGAATGGAACGTGCTCTCTAATAAAGGAGAAGTTTCCGGTATGATCGATTTTGGAGACTTAGCCCACACATTTCTTATTAATGAACTTGCAATTGCCATAACCTATGCATGTTTCAACAAAAAAAATCCTTTAAAATGGGCTTCAATAATTCTAAAATCATACCACAGTAAATTACCAATTGAAGAAAACGAAATTAAAGTTTTGTATTATTTGATTTCTGCCAGATTAGTGACAAGCATATGTAATGCTGCCCATTCAAGTATAATAGACCCTAAAAACACTTATGCATTTTCAAGTGAAAAATCAGCCTGGGAAATGCTCTATCATTGGTTAAGTATTAATCCTATAAATGCAGAAAATACATTTAGAAAAGCAATAGGCTTAACTATTAATAAACCACTAACAATTGATGAAGTTACAGAAAAAAGGCATCAACATATTAGTCCCATATTATCTTTAAGTTATAAGAAACATATTTATATGGTTCGTTCAGCATTTCAATATATGTACGATGCATACGGCAACACATTCTTAGATGCCTATAATAATATACCACACGTAGGGCATTCACACCCTAAAGTGGTAGCGGCAGGACAAAGACAGATGGCTAAACTCAATACCAACACAAGGTATCTTTATGACCAGTTAGCTGAATATAGTGCAAAATTATTATCAAAATTCCCTGCTTCATTGAACAAAGTTTATTTTGTAAATTCGGGTAGTGCTGCAAGTGATCTGGCTATAAGAATTGCTAAAATACATACGGGATTTGAAAAGCTTATGGTGATGGAACACGGCTACCACGGGCATACCCAAACGGCCATAGACATTAGTGATTACAAATTCAATAATCCTAAAGGACAAGGACAAAAAGATTATATTCTTAAAACACAAATTCCTGATACATACAGAGGAATATACACTGCTAATGACGACAATCCAGGAATAAAGTATGCACAGGAAGCTATGAAGCAAATTGACAATTCGGAAATACCCATTGCAGCATTTATTAGTGAGCCAATAGTAGGATGTGCAGGTCAAGTTCCGCTGGCTGATGGATATTTAAAAGAATTATATCCTGCTATACGAAAACAAGGTGGAGTTTGCATAAGCGATGAAGTGCAAACTGGCTTTGGGCGTTTAGGTGATTATTTTTGGGGGTTTGAAGCTCATAATGTTATACCCGATATGGTAATTATAGGTAAACCAATGGCAAATGGTCATCCAATGGGTGCGGTAATATGCACAAGTAAAATTGCAGAATCATTTAGTAAAGGTGTAGAATTTTTTAGTTCTTTTGGCGGAAACCCTGTTTCCTGTGCAATTGCTACTTATGTTTTAGATGTTATTGAAGAGGAGAAATTGCAAAAAAACGCCAAAGTTGTAGGTGATTATTATAAATTACGCCTTTTAGAACTACAAAATAAATATGCTTGCATAGGAGATGTAAGAGGTTCTGGTTTGTTTTTAGGAATAGAGATAATTAAAGAAAATAGTATAGAACCAAACGCCAAGTTAGCAAGCCATATCAAAAATGAGCTAAGAAATAAGAATATTCTTATTAGTACTGATGGCCCTTTCGATAGCGTAATTAAAACCAAACCACCATTATGTTTCACCAAGGAAAATGTAAAACAAGTAATTGATAGCATGGATGAAGTATTAAAAACATATTACAATTGAATAGATATTCCGTCTAATAGAGCCGGAATGTACTCTTAACTATATCTATACTTAATTGATTCTTAATAACTATATTTGACCTTAATCAAAATTGATAATACCGCATGAAAATTTTAATTTTTGTATGGATATTTATTTCATATATAAACATCTTTGCACAAGATACCATTTACCTGGATAAAAAATATAAAACAATAAGCAATAGAGATCAGGCTCATTATTTACGGGTTGTTAAACAAGATCCGGATAATAGCAAGCAGGTAGTTAAGCAAACCTTTTTTAAAAATGGAAAATTCAAGTCAGAAGTAATATATTCAAATTATTACGGCAAGAAGAAAATTGTAGAGAAAAATACTGTTTGGTATGAGAATTGTCAAATCCATGTGGTAAGTAATTATAAAAAAGGTAAAAAAGATGGATATTTTATTTCTTACTGGGAAAATGGTCAGATGAAAAGAAAAGACCTTTATAAAAAGGGGAAATTAATAGAAGGAAAATGTTTTAATATTTCCGGAGAGGAAGTAGCTTATTATGATTTTGAAATTCAACCAGAATTTCCCGGAGGAAAAAATGCTTTGATATTATATTTAAAAGAGAGTATTAATTATGCTAATATTTCATCATCAAGTAAAGGTCAGACCGTTAGAGTTCAATTTTCCATTGATACAGATGGATCTATTTTTGATGTTAAAGTCGTTAAAAGTCATGATGCAATAACGGATTATGAAGCTAAAAGAGTAATTCAAAATATGCCTAAATGGAAACCAGCAATACAAGACGGTAAAAAAGTTAAAGTAAAACGAACAGTTCCAATAACTTTTAAGTAAATATTTTTTTTCTAACATTTATCATATAATTGTTTCCATTTATTTTCATAACTTTAGAGAATAAATCTAAATCAATATATTATGAAAATATACGACGAAAAACACATTAAAAACATTGCATTGGTTGGAGCCCATAACAGCGGCAAGACCACACTTGCCGAAACCATGCTTTTTGAAGCCGGATTACTTAACCGTCGTGGTAGTATTGAAGACAAAAATACAGTAGCCGACTATCATCAAATTGAACAAGAAAGAGAGTCTTCCATTTATGCTACTCCACTGCATACCGAGTGGCGCAATTACAAAATTAACATTATTGACACCCCAGGTTTAGATGATTTCATTGGTGAAATAGCTTCCACCATGCGTGTTGCTGATTCACTTGTAACTGTGATCAATGCTCAGCAAGGGGTTGAAGTTGGAACTGAAATAATATGGGAATACATCAATAGATTCAGTCGCCCAACCTTATTTGTGATCAATCAAATTGATCACCCACAAGCCAATTTTGATAAAAGTTATCAAAGTATTGTGGATCTTGTTGGAAGTAATGCTGTTAAAATTCAGTATCCAATAATTATAGATGGTGCACAATGTATTGTAGATGTTTTGAAAATGAAGGTTTATAAATTCAAACCTGAAGGAGGAAAGCCAGAAAAACTGGAAATTCCTGAAGATCAAAAGGAAATGGCTGATTACCTGCAAAACGAACTTATTGAAAAAGCAGCCGAAAATGATGAAGAATTGATGGAACTTTATTTTGATAAAGGAACTTTGAATGAAGATGAAATGCGTTTAGGAATCCAAAAAGGAATGCTAAACAATGAATTATTTCCTGTTTTTTGTGTATCTGCATTAAATGATATGGGTAGCGGAAGATTAATGGGCTTTATTGATAATGTTGCTCCGGCTGCAGCAGATCTTAAACCAGAACAAAGTGTTGAGGGAGAAGAAATTGTTTGTAAATCAGATGGACCAACAATTCTATTTGTATTTAAAACTTTCCATGAACCAAGTCTTGGCCAAATTACTTTTTTCAAAGTAAAATCAGGTGAGGTTAAACAAAATGATCGCTTAAAGAATTCAAGAACAAATGAAGTTGAAAGTTTGAATCAACTTTTTATCATGGATGGTAAAAAAAGACATGCTGTTGAAAAATTGACTGCCGGAGATATTGGAGCAACTCTTAAATTAAAATCAACAGAAACCAATGATACTTTACATGCTGTTGGGGAAGAAATAACGGTTAAACCAATTGTATTTCCTGCTGCCAGAATAAGAAAGGCTGTAACTGCTGTAAATAAAAAAGACGAAGAAAAACTAAATGAGATCCTAAAAAAATTCCATAGTCAGGATCCAACGGTTGTCGTTAAATATTCTAAAGAATTAAAACAGGTTATTCTTTCCTGTCAAGGTGAATTACACCTGGCTACTATTGACTGGGCTTTGCAAAATTTATATGGAATTAAAGCACAATTCGATCAGCCAAAAATTGCTTATAGAGAAACTATACAACGCCCCGCAACCAAAAGTTACAAACACAAAAAACAATCAGGTGGAGCCGGTCAATTTGGTGAAGTACATTTAAAAATTGAACCTTGGTATGAAGGCATACCTGATCCTGAAGGATTTAACATTAGAGGTACCGAAATAGAAGAATTGACTTGGGGAGGTAAACTGGTTTTTTATAATTGTATTACAGGTGGTGTAATTGACACACGTTATATGGGCGCCATTATGAAAGGTATATTAGAAGTAATGGAAGAAGGTCCTTTAACAGGTTCTTATGCACGTGATATCAGAGTGATGATATTTGACGGTAAAATGCACTCGGTAGATTCCAATGATATTTCATTCAAAATTGCTGCTGCACATGCTTTTAAAGCTGCCTTTTTAGATGCAAAACCTAAATTAATGGAACCTGTTCATAATTTAGAAGTTAGAGTACCTGAAGATTTAATGGGTAATGTAATGACTGATCTGCAATCAAGAAGATCTATCATTATGGGAATGGATAGCGATGGTAATCACCAGATCATTAAAGCAAAAGTTCCTTTGGCTGAAATGTACAGATATTCAACAAGTTTAAGGTCGCAAACACAAGGAAGAGCAACTTTTAAAACAGAATTTGCATCCTTTGAACCTGTACCTCAAAATGTACAGAAAGAATTAATTAAAAAAGAAGATTAATTTTTTATATATAATTTATAGTCAGGGTTTAATTTTATTAAAGCCCTGACTATTTATTATTTACCCTATGAAAATATTCAAATCAGAAAGTTTTGTTGATTACAGTACTTACACATTTAATTATGCTGTTTATTGTATCAAAGAGAAGCAAAGTGAGATTCCGGAAATTTATAACAAAGGATTCCTTCCCTACTCTAACAATACTAAACTAGCATTAGAAACGTATTATTTGGCTAGAAGTCTGCGTGTAGATCTGGACAGATTCAAAGATTCATCGGAAAACAGAAGAGTGGAAAAAAAAATTTTAGAGATCAACCCCTCTTTTAAGGTAATTCCAATTTCTGAATTTGATATGGATCAAAAAGAATTTGTTGATTTTTGTTTGGATTATGGTAAGAATAGATTTAGTGAAGGTCTGGAACTGGATAGACTCAAATATATTTTATCGGCAAAAAGTATTTCTCATATTTTTGAATTTATGGTAGAAGGCAAAATTGCCGGATATGTGATAACAATCATTGAAAATGGCACTCTTCATTATTGGTTTTCGTTTTTTGATCTGAATTATTATAAATTCTCATTAGGAAAACATATGATGTTCAACGTGATCAAATGGGCTTCAGATAACAATTTGAATTATGTTTACCTCGGTACATGCTATGGAGAAAAATCACTTTATAAAGTACGTGATTTCAAAGGTTTATCTTTTTTTGATGGTAATCAATGGACCAGTGACATGAAGCTCTTAAAACAAAAGTGTAAAATGGACCAAAGTTTTACAACCGATTATTTTAAACAAGATACCGATCTGTTCTTAGAAAGGCTCAGCCAATAATCTATAAAACAAAATTATTATTTTATATGTTAATTAATAATTTAAGAATTAACTTTGTGCCATTAAAATTTTTATTTTTTAAATTATGAAACTTTTATTGATTACAATTATATTATTAGGAATTGGTTTTGCCGGTATCGCCATAAAAATATGGGCGAAAAAAGATGGTGAATTTGATGGCACCTGTGCTGGCAGCAATGTAAGATTAAAAGCAGAAGGTATAACTTGTGGATGTGGTAATGAAGGTGGCTGTAAGACTAATAAAGATAATGAAAAACCAGTTATTGAAGTGAAAAAAGTTCAATAATACAAAATGATAACTCTTATTACTTTTAGTATAGTTATCATTGTCCAGATTTATTTTTATTTCTTCTTTTTCGGAAAATTTTATTTTTCAAACCCAATTGAGTATCCTGATCAAAATCTTGATGTATCTGTTGTTATTTGTGCAAAAAATGAAGAAGAAAACCTAAAAGTCCATTTACCCAAAATTGCCGAACAACAGTATTCAAAATTTGAAATCGTTTTAGTGGATGACGGATCATCGGATGACAGCTTGCAGGTGATGCAACAATTTAAAAACAAGTACACTTCCAATCACTTATCAATTCAAATAATTACTATTCCGAAAGAAAATAGTCATGGTAAAAAGGCTGCACTAAGTAAAGGCATACTCGCTGCAAAAAATGAATACTTAGTTCTTACTGATGCCGACTGCAAACCCATTTCCAAAGATTGGTTAAATGAGATAACTTCTAATTTCAACCATGAACAAACCATCATTTTAGGCTATGGAGCTTATAGAAAAATCAAAAAATCTTTTCTTAATAAAATTGTCCGATTTGAAACCTTATTAACTGCAATTCAATACTTTTCTTATGCAAAAACAGGAAAGGCCTATATGGGTGTTGGCAGAAATATTGCCTATAAAAAAGATGAGTTTATAAAAGCAGGCGGATTTAAAGATCATCTAAAAATTATTTCAGGTGATGACGATCTGTTTATCAATCAGACAGCTACGAAAAACAATACAGCAATTTGTTTTACAAAAAACAGTTTTACTGTTTCAGAACCCGAAACAAATTTTAGTAAGTGGATAAGGCAAAAAAGAAGACATATCACAACATCCGGCCATTACAAAAAAATACACAAGTTATTATTAGGCATATTCTATATTTCTCAACTATTATTTTGGGTTCTATCCATTAGTATGCTAATATTGAATATCTTTCCTCTTATTACGATCATATTCATTTTAATCCGATTCATCGTTTGGTATATTGCCATATTTAGATCAGCAAAAAAACTCGATGAAAAAGATTTAATACGATTCTCTCCCATCTATGAAATTTCAATTATATTTATACAATTATATATTTTTATCAGAAATACAATTTCTTCACCAAAACACTGGTAGACAATAAATGAGTGAAAAGTCAGACATCTATTCATTGATCATTAAAGCACAAGAAGGTAATCAAAAAGCATTTAATTCTTTATTAAATACCTATTGGAAAGATATTTATTATTTTCAGTTTAACAAATGTAACAATGAAGATGAGGCGGAAGATATTACCATAAAAACTTTTGCCCGTGCTTTTGACAAAATTTCCAGTTTCAATCCTAATTTTAAATTTAAAACATGGCTTTATACAATTTCTAACAATTTGTACATTGACCATTTACGAAAGCAAAAAACAGAGACAGTATCCATACATAAGGACCATCATGGAATTCATAGAATAATAGATGAAGAACCATCTCCTGCCGATCAACTTATACAACAACAAAACCTGGCACAATTAAAGGCATTTATTAGAAAATTAAAACCACATTATCAAGAAGTAATTAATCTACGGTATTTTCAAGAATTGAGTTACAAAGAAATATCGGAAAAACTGGACGAACCAATGAACAACATAAAGGTTAAATTGCTGAGAGCCAAAAAATTACTTGCCGAAATTATTATTAATAAATAAATTTAGAATCCGTAATGACCACAAAGAAAGCTTCATTTCTACGTTCATTAGGTCCCGGATTATTATTTGCCGGGGCGTCTATTGGTGTTTCTCATTTAGTGCAATCTACAAGAGCGGGTGCTGATTTTGGATTTGGGCTTCTTTGGGCATTAATTTTAGTGAATATTTTTAAATATCCTTTTTTTCAATATGGACCAAGATATGCCTCTGCAACAGGTGAAAGTTTAATTGTAGGGTATAAAAAATTAGGTAATGGAATATTGTTCACCTACTTTATACTAACTTTCCTTACCATGTTCACCATCCAGGCTGCAGTTACCATAGTCACGGCAGGGCTTGCTTCCAATTTATTTGGAATTTCATTGAGCTTAACTACATGGAGTATCATCATCACTTTTATTAGTTTGGGAATTTTACTCATTGGTAAGTACAAATTGTTAGATAAATTAATGAAATTTATTATTGTGATTTTAGCGTTCAGTTCAGTAACTGCCGTGTTAATTGCCGTTCAAAATACCAAGGCCACTTATAGTTTTCAACAAGTATTGCCGGAAGGAAGTATTGAAATTGGTTTTTTAATTGCTTTTTTAGGCTGGATGCCTGCTCCACTGGATGTTTCTGTCTGGCATTCATTATGGGCTGTTGAAAAGAAAAAAGACAGTGGGGCTAACTTTGACAGCAGGCATACTCTGTTTGATTTTAATATTGGATATTTGGTTACCATTTTTCTGGGAATTTGCTTTTTATCATTGGGAGCAATCGTAATGTATCAATCCGATCAGGAATTCGGCAATAGCGCTATAGCATTTTCTCAACAACTCATCAATCTATACACAAGCAATCTGGGGGCCGGAGCTGCTGTATTTATAGGTATCGCTGCCTTTACTACCATGTTTAGCACTACGATCACAACTTTAGATGCTTCACCAAGGGCAATGGCAAAAAGCAGCGAATTACTTCTAAACAAAAAATCAAATAAATTTTATTTGATATGGATTTTATTGTTGGCATTTGGTACTATAGTCATTTTAAGCTTTTTCAATGCAAATATGATCACTTTTGTGAAGATCGCCACGATACTTTCGTTTATCACAGCACCTTTTTATGCCATTGCAAATTTTATGTTGATCAACGGAAAACACACTCCAAATGAATTTCACCCATCTAAACCCTTAAAGTATCTAAGCTACATGGGTATTGTATTTTTAATTGGATTTAGTTTTTGGTATTTATATATCATTTATTAATCTTTAAATAATAAATTATATTATTTCGTTAATATTAAAAATAGTATTATCTTTGCAACTTAATTTAATATAATATAATAATGTTACAAGGTACAGTAAAGTTCTTCAATGATTCAAAAGGATTTGGATTCATTACAGAAGAAGGAACAAACAAAGAACACTTCGTTCACGTTTCTGGTTTAATTGATGAAATTAAAGAAGGAGACACAGTTGAATTCGAACTAAAAGAAGGTAAAAAAGGTCTTAACGCAGTTAATGTAAGAGTGATATAATTTATTCTTTAACTTTTTTAATGAAACAAAACCTATCAAAATTTGATAGGTTTTTTTTATATAATAAATTCTCTTCTAAAATTTAACATAATTTGACTACGAAAAATTAAATAATCCTTACTTTTACAGCTTCATTAAATTGAATTAAACACAGACAATCAGATTGATTGTCTTAATTAATATAAAAACTAATTAACATGTCAAAAAAACACACTTTCCATATTCCAGTAATGGGATTAGGATTTACTATTGATTCGCCAATTAAGGTGGCTCAATATGGTATGGATTCTGTTGTTTCTATAGTTGACGATATTCTTATTGAAAAAATAAGAAAGGTATATTGTGAAAAATTCGAAATACCTTATCAGGCAATTACTGATAAAATCGAAGATTTTAGAGCAAAAAGAATTACTTCCTACTTAAATCTATTGAACGATGTTACTGAGAAGAAATTTGAAGAATTAAAAAGCTCAACTTTAGAAAAGAGTAACGGGTTAAAGGAGTATTTTAATTTACTCCCCGAAGGCTCCACTATTAAAAATGAATTTAACAAGATCTCCTCTAAAAAAATAAACTTTAATGAAATTAAAGAATGGGTTAAAGATAATTTAACCAAAGGGAGCATCGATGTTAACATCATGACAAAACTGGATAACGACAATTTCAAAGATGGTGAGAAATTACCAAATGAATATAATGATGCTCATGCTGCCTTAAGAGGATTTGCAAACAGTGATCTTGAATCATCGTTAGTTTTGTCTGCCGGTATGAACCCAAGATTATATAGTTATATTGAACAATTTGACGATTTTTTTCCTGATGAAAATGGAAATATTAAAAAGAAAATTGTTCTAAAAGTAAGTGACTATAGATCCGCTTTGATCCAGGGTAAATTTTTAGCTAAAAAAGGTTTATGGGTTTCAGAATACAGAATTGAATCTGGTTTAAACTGTGGTGGTCATGCATTTGCTACGGAGGGTTTTTTAATGGGACCTATACTGGAAGAATTCAAAAACAACAAAAATGATTTGATCAAATCTGTTCACGAAATATTAATTCCTGCACTTGAAAATAACAGTAGAACTATTCCAATTGATGAATTGGAACTTCAAATTACAGCACAAGGTGGTGTGGGAACAAACGAAGAACATCAATTTTTAATTGATAATTACAATGTTGATTCTGTTGGCTGGGGAACTCCCTTTTTATTGGTTCCTGAGGCTACTACAGTTGATGATCATACTATGGATTTATTAATGGATGCAAAAGAGGAAGATCTTTATTTAAGTGACATCTCTCCTTTAGGCGTTCCATTTAACAGTTTAAGAGGCAATACAAAAGATATTGAAAAACAGGAAAGAATAAAAAATAACAGACCGGGAAGTGATTGTCCAAAAAGATATCTTTCTTCAAATAAAGAATTTACCGATGAAAATATCTGTACAGCTTCAAGACAATATCAACGAATAAAAATCAAAGAATTAGAAAAAGAACATGTTTCTAAAACTGAATTCAAATCTCGTTTTGATAAGATTGTTGAAAAATCATGCCTGTGCATTGGCCTCGCAACCTCTGCTCTATTGGTTAATAATTTAGATACAAAAGGAAAAGACGGTGTTTCCGTTTGTCCCGGACCTAACATGGCATATTTTTCAAAATTAATGGATTTGAAAGAAATTACAGATCACATCTATGGAAGAACAAATGTAATTTCAAGAAATGATCGTCCGAATATGTTTATTAAAGAACTAACGCTTTATTTAGATTATTTGAAAAACAGAATTGATGAAACCAGTTCTTCCCTAAATAAAAAACAGGAGAAATATTTATTGAATTTTTCAAAAAATCTGGATGAAGGAATTAATTATTACCAGGATATTTTTGAAAATGCAAAAGATAAATTTGAAGATACAAAAGAAAATATTTTAGCTGAATTAAAATCCAGTAAAGAATATTTAAAAAATCTTCAATACAAAATTGATCTACTTACCGGAAAGTTAATTTTGACATATTAATAAGATCAAGCACTTCCATTTATTTAATAGATGGAAGTGTCTTACTCTTTGTTACATCTGTGGCTTATTTATTATTAAATTCAAAGTAATTTTACCTAAAATTAAGTTTTGAACAATCAATTAAAAGGATATTTACTTGCCTTTTTATCCGTTATTGCCGTTTCCAATGTTTACATTTTTAGCAAGGCGGCTTTAAATGAGGTCTCTTTAGCTCAATTTGGTACTTATTGGTTTGGTTTTGGTTTGATCTGGTTGATTCTTTTTGGATTAAAAAACAAATCGTTTGCACTGATAAAGCTATTTAAACGCAAACAATTTTTACTACTCCTCTTATTAGGATCAATAGAACTTGTCGCAACAACCTTCTTCTTTAAAGCTATCCATACCATTCCCAACCCGGCAATCACCTCATTTTTAGGTAATATATCACCTGTTTTTGTTCTTACATTGAGTTTTGTATTTTTAAAAGAACGACTGAATAAGTTAGAGATCATTGGTGTGGTTATTGCTCTTTTAGGTGCTTTTATTATAGGCTATAAAGGTGGCACCAATATAAAAAATATGTTTATTGATGGCTCACAATATATCATCTATTCATCCTTTTTGTTTTCAACAGTTTCAGTAGTATCAAAAAAATTCATAACTGAACTGTCGCCTCTACTCATTGCCCTAAACCGTACAATATTCTTGTTTATTTTCTCGATGATCATCATGTATTATGAACATCAAAGTTTTAGTATTCCTTCCAGTGCTTTTAAAAATCTGTTTATTGGCTCTATTTTAGGTCCATTTCTTACCGCCGTTACAGGACTTTTAGCTTTACAATATATTGATCTTTCAAAAAAATCTATTATATCAAGTACCAAATCACTTTTTGTTTTGTTAGGAGCATATTTATATTTTGGGCAGTTTCCAAAAACTTATGAAATACTTGGTGGTATCCTTTCCATAACTGGAGTTCTATTAATAATACTTGGGAAAATTCAATTAAAGAAGAAAGGGAATTAAAAATAAAAAACAGAAGAATTATTTTTATCAAATAGAATTTATTTAACTTCGCAACTCATAAAAAAAACTTTAATGGAAATTAAATCTAGTAACCCCTGGCACACTGTTAATATTGGAGATAATGTACCACATATTGTAAATGGTATCATTGAAATTCCACCAAACACTAGGGCTAAATATGAATTAGACAAAGATAGCGGATT
>JAOZTG010000012.1:6366-11993 GCA_029939235.1 Flavobacteriaceae bacterium | reverse complement strand
ATGAGTGTAAATCATTATAACGATATCTCAGAATTACCAAAACATTTTATCAACGAACTTAGAAGCTTTTTTGAAGACTATAAAAAACTGGAAAATAAAACTGTTGAAGTCAGAGAATTCCAAAGTGCCGAAATTGCAAGAGAAATTGTTCTCCAAAGTATCGTTGATTATAAAAACTTAATTATAGATAATTTAAAATTATAATCGCATCAATTTTCCGAAAGATCTGTTGCTTTTTCAATTCTAAACTCTTTATTTTTTCTCAACAAAACATTACCTATGGAACATTGCATACATAGGTGTTTTTCGCAATATTCACTTTTTAAGTACAATAATGCCTGAGTTTCAAATGCATTTTTAGCATTGATATTTAAATTACTAAACTCACGGATAATATTATTGTTTTCCGGTTTTATATGCTTTATCAGATCAAACAATTTCTCTTCATCCAATTTACCGGATTTCTTATCATAGACAAATAATAAAGGTATAATCGTATTGATCAACAAAAGGTCAATAAAAGGCTTTGTAAGTGATTTATTCGATCTCTTCGAAATACTGCTAAAATTATAGTGCGTTTTCCAAAATTCTGAAGTTCCATTAGCTAAAATTGCATAATAATCTTTTAGATTTTTCCTATCCAAAATCTTTGAAAACAAATTCTTTTGTACAAAATATAAATTGGCTAGCTGAGCAATTCTAATGGTTGGAAAATTATTGGGTCTCAATCTAAAAAACTGAAATTGATTCTTAAATAATGGGGCTAAACCATATTTTAAAGATAAAAATTGATACTCCTTTTTTAAATCTTTAAAATATCTGCCTTTATGATCTTCCTGTAATAATCCAGCCTGCCCAAACAACAAAGCTTCTATATTTTGAAGTTTATTTTGTTCCTTACGAAGAATAGAAAAATCAAATGAATTTGCCAGATTCAAAAATGCCTCACCATTCACTTTTAAACCAAAATTCTTTGCTAAAAGTTTAAATAAAACAGACTCCCAATCGTTATTGGATTGAAGCAATAACTCTAAAATAAGATTTGATTTATATACTAATTTTTCTATATAAAGCTTTTCTAACCAATTATTTAAAACGAAATTATCTACTTTAGAAATATCGTTTTCGCAATGTATATATTTTGATTTTTTTGAAAATAATTTATGATAATTGAGTAATAAACTCTGAGAAGTAAACTTTTGTAATTCAAAAGTAGGAACAACCGAATTGTTCTTTCTGTAAATATCAACATCATGCTGCCATACTACATGCAGGATTACATTATCATAACTGGAATCCTTTTCATGTTGATGCAGATACCAATCAGAAGATTTTACATGAATTTCTACATTCCCTGCCCACAATTGATGATCTATCGAAACTTTTGCATTAAAAAAATCTGGACCGGCATTTATATTATGCTCTCCGGCTTTATATATTTGGATAGGTTTATCATCTGTGGTCAACAATTTTTTATGTGTAAAAAACTGAAATTTCCATAAATAATGCAGAAAATCTTCTCGTATCAAAATTACATTTTATCCTTTGTGATTTTAATCGAAAAAAGTCAACAGAAAAGTTAATATATTTTATGAAAATTTATAGATAGTAAATAGATAAACTAATTTACTAATTGATGGATCTGAGCAAATTGTATAAGCATAATGGTCTTGGCATCTTTTATTTCTCCATTTCTCACCATTTGCACAGCAGTTTCAAAATCATACTCCAAAACTTCAATATCTTCATGTTCAATATCCAAACCTCCTCCTTCACTAACTTTCATTTGTTCATCATATTCAGCAACAAAAAAATGAATAATTTCGGTAACAGCTCCCGGAGACATATACGATTCAAAAACCTTTTTTACATTCTTGATCTTATATCCTGTTTCTTCTTCGGTTTCTTTAATGATACAGGTTTCCGGGTCATCACCATCTAGAAGTCCGGCACAAACCTCTATCATCATTCCGGTTCTATTTCCGTTTACATAAGATGGCATCCTAAATTGTTTGATCAGAACAACCGTTTTTTTATGGGTGTTATAAAGTAAAATACAAGCACCGTTACCCCGATCATAACTCTCCCGGGATTGCCTAACCCACTCACCATTTTTTAACTGGTAATCAAAATCGATCTTATTTAATGTATACCAATTTTTTGATAAAACCTCTGTTTGAATATTTTTTACTTTTGAATTCATCGATAAGATTATCGGATTAATTTTTTATACTTTATCCTTTTCGGAATTAGATCTCCACCCAAACGTTTCTTTCTATTCTCCTCATATTCTGAGAAACTACCTTCAAAATAATAAACCTGAGAATTACTTTCAAAAGCTAAAATATGAGTACAAATTCTGTCTAAAAACCATCTGTCGTGTGAAATGATAACAGCACAACCGGCAAAATTATCCAAACCTTCTTCCAAAGCCCGCAAGGTATTCACATCCAAATCATTAGTAGGCTCATCGAGCAATAAAACATTCCCTTCTTCCTTCAAGGTCATCGCCAAATGCAAACGATTTCTTTCACCTCCTGATAAGGTAGAAACCTTTTTATTCTGCTCGGCTCCTCCAAAATTAAACCTTCCCAAATAGGCTCTTGAATTCACTTGTTTACCTCCCATCATGATCAATTCCTGCTCATCTGAAAAGTTTTGCCAGATAGATTTATTGGGATCAATATTAGAATGACTTTGATCTACATAAGCGATCTTGGCAGTTTCACCAACTATGAATTCTCCTTTATCAGGCTTCTCTTCCCCCATGATCATCTTGAATATTGTTGTTTTACCAGCACCATTCGGACCAATAATTCCAACAATTCCATTTGGAGGTAATTTAAAGTTCAGATCTTCATACAGAAGTTTCTCTCCAAAAGCTTTGGAAACTCCAATAGCATCAATAACATTATTACCTAAACGCGGTCCGTTAGGTATATATATTTCAAGCTTTTCTTCCTTTAATTTTTGATCCTGGTTCATCAACTTATCATAACTTGACAAACGGGCTTTTGATTTTGCGTGTCTGCCTTTTGGTGCCATTTTTACCCATTCAAGCTCACGTTGCAAAGTTTTTTGGCGTTTGGAAGCTGTCTTTTCTTCTTTTGCCATTCTATCTGTTTTTTGCTCTAACCATGATGAATAATTTCCTTTCCAGGGAATTCCTTCTCCTCTGTCCAGTTCTAAAATCCATCCTGCAACATTATCTAAAAAGTACCTGTCATGCGTTACTGCGATCACAGTTCCTTTATATTGTGCCAAATGATGTTCCAGCCAATGCACAGATTCTGCATCTAAATGGTTAGTAGGTTCATCTAATAATAAAACATCTGGTTGTTGTAATAAAAGTCTGCAAAGAGCTACCCTGCGTCTCTCTCCTCCTGACAAGTTTTTTATAGGTGTTTCACCTACTGGTGTTCTAAGAGCATCCATGGCAATTTCTAATTGTGTATCTAATTCCCAGGCATTTAAAGCATCTATTTTATCTTGCAATTCCGCTTGCTGAGCCATTAATTTGTCCATTTTATCTGCATCTGAATACACTTCTTCAAGCCCGAACATATCATTGATCTTATTGTATTCATCTAAAATTGCAACCGTATCAGCAACTCCTTCTTTTACAATATCAATAACTGTTTTAGAATCATCCAGTTCTGGTTCTTGCGACAAAAATCCAACAGTATAATTTGGTGAGAACACAACATCTCCCTGATATTCCTTGTCAATTCCAGCAATTATTTTTAATAAAGTTGATTTACCCGAACCATTTAATCCTAAAATTCCAATTTTAGCTCCGTAAAAAAAACTCAAATAAATATTTTTTAAAACCTGCTTGTTGCTGCTTTTGTAGGTTTTACTAACTCCACTCATGGAGAAAATTACCTTTTTATCATCTGACATAATCTGTATAATTTATCATCACAAATATAATAAGAATTACTTGTGATCTTTTGTAGTTTGTAAGTAAAAAAAATCCTGCTTATCGCAGGATCTTAAATTTAATAATCTAAATGTTTGATATAGTTTAATTTTTTCTTCCAGATCTCAACATCCTTATGATACTTTTCGATGTTCTTATAAACATTTTTGATCAAAGGATTATCTTCACTGGCATTTGATATAAAACTAATATTGTTTTCCAATTGCTTGATCTCTTTGGTTATTTCATCAATTTTACGTCGGATGAACAACTGTTCACTATCAATTTTGCGAGCGTCATTTTGCTCCACATAACTATCCATCGTATTTTTAAACCTTAAAAAGATGGCTTCATCTTTATCAATATTCAATTTTTTGTATGCTGTATCCAACGCTTTACTGAATTTTGACTCAATATGGCGCATTTTCATAGGAACAGGACCCAGATTTCTCCAGTCTTTGATATACTCATTTACCAGATCAAGCGTTAAAGAATTTAACTCATCCGTCTGATCCTTAAACTGAGCTAACAATTCTTTTTTCTTATTGAAAATTTCTGTTTTTTCCTTATCAACACCATCTTGCCTGTCATGTAGTCTATCAAAATAATGATTACAGGCATCCTTAAATTTCTTCCAGATCTTATCGGAATCTCGTCTTGGCACGTGTCCAATTTTCTTCCATTCAGATTGAATTTTCTTATAAACTTCTGTGGTTAGATCCCATTCATCACTATCTTTTAAGGATTCAGCCTGTTCAACAAGTAGCATTTTTTTCTTTAAATTTTCTATCTGATCACTTTTGATGCTTTTGTAAAATTGATTCTTTGCCTTGTTAAAGCTTTTCGTCGCATCCTTGAACAATTGCCAGATCTCCTCATTTTTTGATTTTGGAACCCTTCCAGCTGAAAAGAACTCATCTCTTAGTTTCTCAAGGGATTTTATATTATCCTGCCATAGTTTATGCGAAGTAATACCATCAATATTAATAGCCTTAATCTTATCAATAATAGCGAGTTTTACATCGATATTCTCTACTAATTTAGCATCTAATTTATCCTGAAACTCATGACGCTTATGATGTATTTTCTTTGTAGCCTCACTAAACCTGTCCCAAATATCATCTCTTAGATCTCTGGCTACGGGACCAATATCTTCTTTCCATAATCGATGTAATATCTGCAGTTCTTTAAAAGCATGGTTTACATCTTTATGCTCAGCGAGTGTTTCTGCCTTTTCAACAAGTTTGGTTTTTTCTTCCAGATTATGTTTAAAATCAAGATCTCTAAAATCATTATTTAAATGTAACAGGTCATAAAATCGCTCTACATGATGGTGATACGTTCTCCAAACATCATTGTATTTTGTATGTGGTATTTGTCCAACTTTTCTCCATTCATCCTGCAAACTACTGAAATTCTTGTACATTGTTGAAGGCTCTGCAGTATCGATCAATTCTTTTAGCTGATCTATCAATTGCAATCTGATTTCCAGATTTTCCTTCTGTTCTTTTTCAAGATCTTTATAGAATTGCTTTCTCTTCTTTTTGAATTCAAACACCAGATCATTGAACTTCTTTTTAACTACAGAATCAAATCGGAAATCTATCTCATTTCCACCTTCTTTGATAAATTCAGCTTTTTTCTCCGCTATAAAACTTTTAAACTTTTTATTAAAGTCTGTTTTTAAATTTTCTATTTGATTTTT
>JAOZTG010000012.1:0-6266 GCA_029939235.1 Flavobacteriaceae bacterium | reverse complement strand
TTCTCTTCAACAGATAAATCCTTCGTTTCATCTACATTTTCAATCTCATTTTTCTCAACTGTCACCTCCTCTTTCTTAGCAGGTTTACTATCTGTTTTTTCAGTTTCCTCTTTCGAAGATAAATCTTCCGTATTATTGTCTAACATCTTATAATGTTTAAAGTTCCTATATTATACTTTTAAAAGTTTCGAAAGATACTAATAGCATCTTAATTCGCAAAATATCTGCTTAAAATAGATGGTTTTATTTAACTAAAGTTGCTTTATTGTTAATAAGAATTAGCACTCTCATTTGATAATAAATTGAGTTTTACTACCAGATCAGGAGTTCCATATTTCCCATGACCTGTCAGCCTGTAGTTTAAGCATTTCTTCACCATTTTTTACAACACATCCTTTTTCTATTCCTTTTTGCAAAAAAGAAGTGACAGCAGGATTGTATATAAGATCATACAAAATATGATTCCCGGTTAAAAACTCATAAGGGATATCCGGCAGATCTTCCACATTTGGATATGTTCCTAAAGGCGTAGTATTTATGATAACATGAGATTGATTAATAACTTGCTCATTTAATTGATAATAGGTAATTGTATTATTATTTATTGAAGTTCTTGAAACAAATTTAAAATTTATTTTTAGCTTATTTAAAACAAATCCAACCGCTTTTGATGCTCCACCTGTACCCAATATCAAAGCATGTTTTTCATGCCCTTTTAATAATGGTTTCAATGAATTCTCAAATCCATAAGCATCTGTATTAAAACCCTTTAATCTATAATCTTTAAGAACTTTAATAGCATTTACTGCTCCAATTGTTTCTGCATCTGTATCAACTTCATCTAAATATTTAAATATTGCTTCTTTATAGGGAATTGTAACATTGAATCCTTTAAGTTGATTCATATTTTCATGAAGGATCAAAGGAAAGTCTTCGATTTGCTGCAGATCAAAATTTTGATATGTATAGTTATCTAAATGAAGTTCCTTAAATTTTTCTGTAAAATACTTCTTTGAAAAAGAATAAGAAATATTTTTACCTAACAACCCAAACTGTTTATGATCAGACATGCTTATGATTAAAAATTATTGTAAAAATATACTTATTTAAAGGATATGCCAAACTATATCATCTTCATGTGAACACTGATATGCAATCTCATTATATAAATTTTTACATTTAGATAAAAAAGAACCCCATTTAAAAATCAATTCCAAATGGGGTTTAGCTTATAAAATAATCGTATTCAATTACTTTTCTACATAATTATCAACGGCATTTCTAACGCTTTTATATTTTAATAATAATTCTTTTGCCAAATCTTCATCAATATTTAACTCTTTTGAAATCATAAGAGTACCCCGTTTTATCAGTTTTTTATTGGTAAGCTGCATATCTATCATCTTATTTCCTTTTACTCTACCCAATTTCACCATTAAGGAAGTTGTAATCATATTAAGTACCAACTTTTGAACTGTACCTGCTTTCATTCTTGTACTTCCGGTAACAAATTCAGAGCCTACTATTACTTCGATCGGATATTTGGAAACAGCAGCAACTTTTGAATTAATATTACAAGTGATACATCCGGTTAAAACACCATTTTTATTGGCATCTTTTAATCCTCCAACAACATAAGGAGTTCCTCCTGAAGCAGCTATTCCAACTAAAAAATCATTTGAATTGATATCAAACTTTTTCAAATCTTTCCAAGCCTGCTCCGTATTATCCTCTGCATCTTCCACCGCTTTTCGTAATGCTCCATCACCACCCGCAATCAAACCGATCACCCAGTCATCAGGTACACCATAAGTTGGTGGACACTCAGAAGCATCTAATACACCTAACCTTCCACTTGTCCCGGCACCTATATAAAATAATCTGCCTCCTGATAAAAATTTTTCAACTAGTTTTTCTACCAGAGCCTCTATCTGAGGTAAAGCTTTTTCAGCAGCAAGTGGAACTTTTTTATCTTCATTATTGATATTCGTAAGCAATTCAATAATACTCATATTTTCAAGATCATCATAATAAGATGATTGTTCTGTGATTGAATTTAATGACATCTTTTAATTTCTTTTTTTTACAATTAATAATCCCAGGACAGTTAAAAATGCATTTATAGCAATATTTAAAAACCCAAAATCAAAATCAAACTGATTTTTAAAATAAATATTTAATAAATAGGTCAATACAGGTGCCAGCACTGCTATCAAAGGAATATAATTATCCTTTACCTGTATTTTAGTGAACATTCCGAATAAAAACAGACCTAAAAGTGGTCCGTAAGTATAACCTGCTACATAGAAAATAGTAGAAATAACATCACCCCTACTTCCTGAAAAGGCCATGATAATTACAAATATGATAACCGAAAAACCAAACATTACATAGTTCTTAAGTTTAAGTTTTTCTTTACTACTCTTTGATGTAATATCTAAAAAATCATACGTAAAGGATGTGGTTAAAGCAGTCAAAGCTGAATCAATACTTGAAAATGACGCCGCAATAATTCCTAATAGAAAACTTATTCCTGCGATTAACCCCAAATGATTGATCGCTAAATTTGGAAATAATGTATCGGTATCTAACAATTCGCCATTTTCCCCAATTGGCAATGAAATATTATTTTTTTCAGCATACAGGTACAATAAGATGCCTAAGCCCAAAAATAAGAATTGTGTAACTGCCAGTATCAAACTAAAAGTAAGCGTATTCTTTTGAGCATCCTTCATATTTTTAATGGTCAGTGATTTTTGCATCATATTTTGATCCAACCCCATCATGGCTACAGCAATTAAAAATCCTGAAATAAATTGCTTGAAAAAATTACTCCCAGCTTTATGCTCCCAATTAAACACTTTGAAGTATTTATGATTTACAACTGCATCAATCGAATCGTTAAAACTTAAATTTAAGGAACTTGTTATCATTACAATGGTAACAACAGCAGCTGAGATCAAAAAAAATGTTTGCAGGGCATCAGTCCATACAATCGTCTTAATCCCTGATTTATTAGTATATAACCAAATCATAATCATGATGATAATTACTGTTAAATAAAAAGGGATATTCAATTTATCAAAAAAAGCAAACTGTAAGATCTTAGCTGCCAAAAGCAACCGTAATGCAGCTCCGAATGATTGAGAAAGAAGAAAATAAAACGATCCTGTTTTATATGTTTTAACACCAAAACGCTCATTTAAATATCCATAAATTGAAACTAAATTCAATTTATAATAGAGAGGAATTAACACATAGGTAATAAACAAATACCCTACAACATTACCTAAAATAAATTGAAAAAAATAGAAATTATTGTTTCCTACCATACCGGGAACAGAAACAAAGGTAACTCCTGAAAGAGCTGCACCAACCATTCCAAATGCCACTAAAAACCAGGGAGATTCTCTATCACCGGTAAAAAAAGATTCATCACTTCTATTTCTTGATGTGAAATAAGAAATGGCCATGATAACACCAAAATAAATCGCAATGATCGAAAAAATAAGTAAAGTGCTCAAAGTGTTCTATTTTTTTATATTTTTCAGGTTGATAAACACCTTATTTAAAAATTCAACTCTATAATTTATTCAAAATGAAATATAGCCAGGAGTAGTTTCTCAAGCTACTCCCTTAAACTATACTTACTCAAATAAAATAATTGAAACAAACTATGTTATATTTATACTTCAAAGTGTAATAGCAAAGTGTATCATAAATCTTTTCATTCCTTCAATTGCTAATTACCCTGCTAATATAAAGATTATTATTCAATAAAACCGCAAAATAATGCATGATATTAGACAAATCTTCATTTATCAAACACCACTACCTTATCAATTGTCGTGAATATTGTATAAGTAGCTTAATTACAGCGGATTAACAAGCAACTGAAAGCGCGTATATTAGTGCAGAGCTTATAACACTTCCACTCCTTTTCTGACAAAAGGACTAAGAATTGGATCATTTGGATCCAGATCGGTTACAATTTTATTAATTTCATTCAAATCGCAAATGGGATATCTTTGTGTAGTATTCAGTTTATCTGATGTTAACAATGAAACTATATTATCAGAAGAAGCGATCATCACACGTTTTACAAATGATACTTCATAACCAACTTCAGTGATTCCTTCTTCCAGATCAATCCCACTGGTTCCCAAAAAACAAATATCAGCTTTGACCTTAGAAAGAACTTTTATTACACCAACTCCCACCGTAACCAATGCTTTTTTATGAAGCTTTCCTCCTATTAAAATTATTTCAACATTAGGATGTTCAACCAGTTGCATTGCAATAGGCAAACTATAAGTATAAATAGTTAATTTAAGATCCTGAGGAATTAGTCTTGATAATTCAAGGTTTGTTGTACCCCCACTCATGATCACAACCTGACCATCTTTTAGCAAGGAGATAGCTTTCGATGCAACCTTAATTTTATTTTCTCTATTAAAAATAGAGCTTTCATTGAATTGATAAATATTTTGATGTGTAGCTAATGCTCCACCATGCACCTTTAAAATCAAGCCGTTATGCGATAATTGATTTAGATCTCTTCTGATTGTATCTTCAGAAACATTGAGTTCAATTGCAAGTTCATTTGACTTTACCTTGTTCTTTTCTCTGACTTTATCTAAAATATAATTTTGTCTTTCTTCTTTTAACATTACTTAATTTTTAATCAAATACAACAAGGCTGCAAAATACTGCATGAATTAGTTTCTATTTTTTCCAGGATTTGATCTTATGACCTTTTAGTGCAAAAAATAGAATAACAATATAACTTGGAATTAAAATCCAATATCCCTGATTGTGGGATGTTGCTATTGCAACAGCATCATCCATACCTTTTTCTAAATATCCAGAATGCAATCTATCAACCAACTTACCGTACAAAGGTGTAATAATTGCACCCCCAGAAATTCCCATAATCAATAATGCAGATCCGGTTTTAGTAAATTTCCCTAATCCATCTAAAGCCAGTGGCCAAACAGCAGGCCATACCAAAGCATTTGCGATACCTAAAGATGCCACTAACAATACGGAAGTGAAATCAGAAGTGAAATCTGCTGTAGTAACAATTAACAAGCTAATTATTATCCCAAATATCCCACTCAATTTTAATGCAGTTGTCTGACTTAAATATTTAGGGATCAAAATTATACCCAAAGCATAAGTACCAACCATCGCAAACAAAGTATACGAGGTAAACATTTTGGCTTGTTCTGCCGGCATTCCCAAAGATAATCCATAAGCAATAATTGAATCTCCTGCAATAACCTCTACACCAACATAAAAGAATAGAGCCACAACACCAAGAATTAAATGCGGATACTGCAATATACTGGTTTTAGCAACACCTCCCTCAGCAACTTCATCATCTTCTGATTTTGCTTCAACATGAGGTAAAGGAGCTTTATTAATTAAAATTCCTAATAAAAATAAAACAATCGCCATTACTACATACGGCATATAAACACTATTTGCCATCGTATCCAGTAAAAGCTCTTTTTCTGCACCTGTTACTGTTTTTAATTTTTCATTCACTTCATCTATACCGCTTAACAATAATGCTCCGAAGATCACAGATCCAAGCATTCCTGCAACCTTATTAGCTATCCCCATAAATGCAATACGCTTTGCTCCACTTTCCATTGGACCTAATATAGTAACGTAAGGGTTTGAAGCTGTTTGCAAAATGGTCATCCCTGCTCCCTGAATAAATATTGCCACTAAAAATAACCAGTACATTCTTGCACTTGCAGCCGGAATAAACACCAAAGCACCAACTGCCATAATGATTAATCCTACTGACATTCCCTTTCTGTAGCCAATTTTAGTCAATAAGGCTGATGCAGGAATTGCCATCACAACAAATGAAATATACGATGCTGATGCAACCAAATAGGATTGTGCTGCAGTTAATTCATTAATAGTTCTCATAAATGGAATCAATGCCCCATTGATCCAGGTGACAAATCCAAATATAAAAAATAGAGCTCCAACTATTAAAAGTGGTACAAGCGTCGATGATTTCTTCATTATAATCTTTTTAAAGTTTAATTTTCAAATATGCGGTTTTTTTGCGTGTTTTTATAATTTTTTACAGTATTATTTCATTCTATTGCTTCATGATAAGACAAAATCCTGCTTATAATTACATTTACATCAAAAATAATATTTTATGAATTACCCCAGATAAGTTTTTAGATAAAATACCTTTCTTGAAGTACAAATGACAAAAGAAACCAAATAAAACAATT
>JAOZTG010000242.1 GCA_029939235.1 Flavobacteriaceae bacterium | reverse complement strand
TGACACAGGTCATATCATTTTTTTACTAAACTCTTTCTACATTCATCCAACCTTATTTCGAGTTCAAATATTTTTTTTTCTAATTCAGCTATCTTATTGATATCTTCTTCAGATTCTTTATAATTTATATAATTAGGGTTGTGGGCACTACAATCTAAAACACAACATATGTCAAGTTCAAAGGTTCTCATTATATCAAAAAACACATCTATAGGCATTACTCTTTTTTCAGATAAATAATTTAGCACCGAACCATATGAAATACCTATTTTATCAGGAATATCTTTCTTTTTTATTCCTTTTTTTTCTAATTCAGTAATCATCTTTTTTATATACATGACAATATATATGTATTTATTTTATTGATATAATTTGCATATGTGTATTTTAATACTACATTTGTCTAGTTAAAAAGACTATATATATAGTGTTGTATAACTAAATGTACCGAAAGGTAATAATTTAATTTAATAAAAAGCTATGAACAGAAAAGAAGAATTTATCCAACTTGCTAAAAAGCAACAATTAAAAGCAAAACAAATGTTTTTTGTCATGTATACAATTAACAAAATTAGACACGATTATGCATACCAGGTAATATCAAAAGAACTTGGTTATTCTTTATGTCATTTAAAACGAATTGTTCCTCTGAATAAAATGAAAATAAAGGATAAAAAACACCAAGAAAAAGCTCGGAAAAATCCGAGCTAATTTTTTAGTTACATTTTATAAAGCAAAGTTTTTTCACACATCCTTTACAATAAAATAAGCAACCCAAAGTCATAATTACTATACAAACACCAATTTGCTATGGCTATTTATGACTTAACTAACACGAAAATAGATAAATGAATAATATTGCACAAGAAAAGACAAGATCAAGTATTAACAAACCTTTAAAACCCAAATATTTAAAGAGCAGATTAAAAGAACTTAAAATATCAAATTCCCAAAATCGTATCAACATGCCTATTAATTCCTTTTCTAAGGAATCCAAGTCGCATCATTTTTTTGAAGCGGATCAATACGGTAATATACTTATCAATTATTTTACACTTCACGGTACACCTTCTCAATTTAGAAGAGGCAAAAATAAATGGGAAGAAAAATTTATAAGAAAAAGAATACTCAATCCTTCACCAGATACAACAGGTAAGATCAATAAATATCTATCTCCCAAAGGCAGCGGATTAAAACCATTTTTTCCACCTCAAATAATTAAGAAATATAAAAACAAAAAAGTAATAAAAACACTTTTTATTACCGAGGGTGAATTTAAAGCTTTTAAAGGAGCAATGCATGGTGTCGATATTATTGGAGTACCAAGCATTCATGGATTCTATGACAATGAAAAATCTGATAACGATAAAATTAAAACACTTCATTATGAGATTGAAGAACTTTTAAAAAAATGTAAAGTTAAAAATGTGGTTTATCTAACTGATGCGGATACCATGGTGATTAAAAGAGATTTTGAAAAAGAAATGACAAACAGACCTCTATCCTTTTTTTCCGGGGCTAAGAATTTTAGAAATGCTATGAATATTTTTCTGCAAAAAGGAATTATTGAAGAAGTTTACTTTACTCATATAAATACAAGTTTTAGCGATAGTGCAAAGGGATTAGATGATCTAATGGTCAAACATGAAACAGCAATCGAAGAGATTGTGAAGGATCTGTATTTACTTTCAAAATCGAAGGCTTATTTCAAAACGCAATGTATCACAGGAAAAGATTATAATGTAAAACTGTATAAATATTTTGGACTGGATAATATTAATAGCTTTTACGAAAGATATAGCTATTACCTGGGTATCAAAGAGTTTAAATTTAAAAATGCAATCTACTATTACAATTATGAAAAAGTCATTTTCGTCCGGCATGATGATACCACTAAATTTATGCGTGTTGGTGGAAATTGGTTTAAAATTATCTCTATCATAAATAAATACCAGGAACCTGAAAGGGATATTATTCCATTTCCAAAAGGAGAGATCAAAGATGATTACGAACAGTTTAAAGGGTTTTTAAAAGGAATACCCAAATATGATGCTTTTACTGTTTACCCTAACTGGATAGATACATACAAAGAAGAAATAAAGGGTGCATTTAATCTTTATGCAGAAATGTTTTATAAACCAGAAAAAGGAGACTGGAGTACAACATACAATTTTCTAAAACACATATTTCAGGGTAAAGCTTTTATTGATAAAGAGGGAAAAGAGCACCATATAAAAGGAGATCCTTTTTCTGTGGCACTTGATTATTTTACCATTCAATATCGAGAGCCCACCCATTTATTACCAGTACCTATTTTGGTGTCAAAAGAACAGCAAACCGGTAAAAGTACTTTACTGAAATGGTTAAATGAGGTATATAAAGGAAATTCTACGATTCTGAATAATGAACAGTTTAAAATGAACTTTAACCGTCATTATATTTCAAAATTTATAATCGGTATTGATGAAGCAATTATGGGTGCTGATAATGTGGAAGCTAAAAAAGATAAAGAGCGATTAAAGCAAATGGTTACTGCGGATAGTGCATTTATTGAGGATAAAGGAATCAACGTAAAAAAGATTCCTTACTACGGTAAAGTTCTAATGACTTCAAACGATGCAGAAAGCATTATGAAAATGGATCAGGATGATAAAAGATGGTTTGTTGTTGCTGTTCCTCCATTGGATGAAAGTAATATTGATCCAGATCTTGAAATAAAAATGAAAAAAGAAATTCCGGCATTTCTTTATTTCTTAAGAAACAGGATCCCTTTCCATAAGAGAAAAACCAGACTTTGGTTTGAAACGAAAGATTTTCTTACGGAGCAATTTTATAAAATAATGGCTTCTACCAAATCACCTCTTGAAAAAGCTATTGAAGATGCAGTTAAAGAGATGTTTTTTACTTATGAATTGGACTATATCAATATGCATCCTGAATATTTACTTGAAATAATCAATAAAACAAGATCCAGAAAATTTCAATTAACTCAAATTAAAGACAGGCTTAAAAGTGTTTACAAATTAGATATGCACAAGCAAAATCGATTTAAAATACCTATTGCATGGTCTAAGGGAATAGGAACGAATGAAAATTTACAATTTGCTGATTACAGACGCAGGTATCACACTTATATTATACAAGACTGGCTATCAGAAGATGAATTAAAAGAATTAAACACTCCCAAATTATTTTAAAATGCCTATTGATCCATTTACCGGAATACATTACAACAGTATAACAGCGAAAACTATAATTAGCAATAAACACAATGAAAAAACAATTATCTCAAGCCGAAAAAACTCTAAAAGCATTCAGGCTGAAAAAGGATAAAGTAGAAACGATCTCTATTCTTATTGATTTACTTGAAAGTAATTTGGGTGTATCTAATAACACAATACATAATAGTGATTTTTTACAATTGACAATCTATGATCTGGCAAGTGCAATAAGAAATATGAAAAAACACAATCTTAAAATTGAAGTTCAACGTAGAAAATTGTTTTATGATAGCATTACCACCAACTAATGACAAATATGAAAGAAAAATATTTGCTTTTCTTAATAATATGCAACCGGAAACAGAAGTCCTAATTTCAAATATTACCAAAAAAGAGAATATTTATAAGTTTACAGAAACAGTAAAATTCTACATGCGCTATCACAGAGCAAAAGGTACTATACCCTGGGATAATAATATTGAATTATCGAACGATTATAAAAATGTAAAAAAACTCTCATCTTATTGGTGGGAGTTTTTTTAATTATAGCACTTTTTTCTTTTTAAAATTATTTTCAAGACAATTGAGACAAACAAGACAAATTAAAAATA
>JAOZTG010000084.1 GCA_029939235.1 Flavobacteriaceae bacterium | reverse complement strand
AAAACATAGAATACGTTTTCTAACCACCCCACCCTTCGGGCACCCCTCCTTAAAAGGATGGAATTTATGACGCTAGACATTAAAGAATACAATAAATTATTTGAATAGTAAACAGCTTAAAACTCTCCTCCTTTTTCAAGGAGGAGTACTCGACTGTAAGGAGAGGGAGGTGGTTAAACATTATATTCATATTAAAACTGAAAATTTTTATAATACTTAGGAAACTATATTCTAACTATCCCGCCCTCAGACATACCTCCTTAAATGAATGGTAACAAATTATAATCATTCCTGTTAATCGTAATCATTTTTTCTCTTTTGATATTATATGGCTAATTGCTAAATGTATCTAAAATAGCATTGATTATCAATTCAGGTTGTTCAAAAACCATTTTATTTTCAAATCTCAATACTTTTATCCCATATCCATTTAATTTTTGATCTCTTAATACATCTTTATTCTCTGAAATTGGATTGTTATGAACTTCACCATCTAATTCAATTACCAACTTCTCCTTAGGGCAGTAAAAATCAACAATCATATGATCAATACTATGCTGTCTCCTGAATTTTCTACTAAAGAGCTGCTTTCCTTTGAGAATTGTCCACAATCTAACTTCTGCAGAAGTTAAATTATTTCTTAATTCTTTTCTGAATTTTTTAAGATGTTTACTATTAAAATTGGGTTTATTAATCATTTGGTTTTTTACATTTTGTGACTAAAATTTTCAAAAGTAAACATTGCAGAAACTCCCCTCCTTTTTCAAGGAGGAGTACTCGACTATAAGGAGAGGGAGGTGATTCAACATTTTGTCCATACTAAAACTGAAAATTTTTATAAAACTTAGGGAACTACATAATAACCACCCTCCCTTCAAGCACCCCTCCTTAAAAGGATGGAAGTTATGATACTTGACACAAAAATAAATAATACTAAATCATTAATTTTTTCTAAATCTTATTAACATACTACATAATTTATTTTTGTATTAGTTAAATTTGCCTTTTAAAAATCTCACCATAACACCATATATAATGATCTATTTTTTCGCTAAGAACAACACTATTTTTGCAGTTACTAAACAAACAGAGATCTGTGAAACAACTACAAAAAAACTTACATGGCTTTTTGGAAATGCAAAACTGTTACAAGAAAATAAACTAACAGGATTTTTTGTTGGACCGCGTAAAGAAATGATCACTCCATGGAGTACCAATGCTGTTGAAATTACACAAAACATGGGAATCAAAGGAATTTCTCGTATTGAAGAATTCTTCCAAAAAGATTCGGAGGATGCAACCTATGACTCAATGATCCAGCATTTTTACAAAAAATTAGATCAGGATATTTTTGATGTACATATTGAGCCGGAACCAATTTTGGAAATTGATGATATTACAGCCTATAACCAAAAAGAAGGGTTGGCTTTAAATGGTGAGGAAATTGAATATTTAGAAAATCTCTCTAAAAAATTAAAGCGAAAACTAACCGATTCCGAAATATTTGGATTCTCTCAGGTAAATTCAGAGCATTGCCGACATAAAATTTTTAACGGCACTTTTGTTATTGATGGAGAAGAAAAACCAAATACTTTGTTTGGAATGATTCGAAAAACTTCGAATGAAAACCCGAATACCATTGTTTCGGCATATAAAGACAATGTTGCTTTTATTGAAGGTCCGGTTATTGAACAATTTGCTCCAAAAACTGCCGATAAACCTGATTTTTACCAAAAGAAAGATTTCAATTCAGTAATATCAATAAAAGCGGAAACCCATAATTTTCCCACTACAGTGGAACCTTTTAATGGTGCTGCAACAGGTTCAGGTGGCGAGATAAGAGATAGGCTCGCAGGTGGAAAAGGTTCTTTACCACTTGCAGGAACTGCCGTTTATATGACTCCTTATTCTCGATTAGAAGATAGCCGTTCATGGGAAAATATGCCGCAAAGAGAATGGCTTTACCAAACTCCTATTGAATTGTTGATCAAAGCATCTAATGGTGCTTCCGATTTTGGAAATAAATTTGGTCAGCCATTGATCTCTGGATCTGTTCTAACTTTTGAACATGAAGAACACAACCGTAAATTGGGTTATGACAAAGTGATTATGATGGCCGGTGGTATTGGCTACGGAAAAAAAGAAGATAGTTTAAAAGACAGACCAACAAAAGATGACGCCATTGTTCTTTTAGGTGGTGATAATTATAGAATTGGTATGGGTGGAGCTGCAGTTTCTTCCGCAGATACAGGAGAATTCAATACTGCTATCACTCTAAATGCTGTCCAACGTTCAAATCCTGAAATGCAAAAACGTGCTGCCAATACGATCAGAGCAATGGTAGAAAGTGAAGAAAACAAGATTATTTCTATTCATGATCATGGTGCAGGTGGGCATTTGAATTGCTTATCAGAACTGGTGGAAGAAACAGGTGGTGAAATAAATCTTGATAAACTCCCTGTTGGAGATAAAACACTTTCCGCAAAGGAAATTATTGGTAATGAATCTCAGGAAAGAATGGGATTGGTTATACACCCCAAAGATCTGGATTTTTTGCATAAAGTAGCAGACAGAGAACGTTCTCCAATGTATGAAGTAGGAAAAGTGACCAGTGATTTCAGGTTTTCTTTTAAGTCAGAAAAAACAGGTAAAACTCCAATGGATTTCGATCTTATGGATATGTTTGGCAGTTCGCCACATACTTATATGCGTGATATTGAATTGACAAGAAACTATCATAATGTTGAATATTCAGCAAAAGAAATATATAAATATGTAAGTCAGGTTCTACAATTAGAAGCAGTAGCATCTAAAGACTGGTTAACTAATAAAGTTGACCGTTGTGTTGGTGGTAAAGTAGCGAAGCAACAATGTGCAGGAGCTTTACAATTACCATTGAATGACGTTGGAGTAATGGCTTTGGATTATAAAGGTTTAAAGGGTATTGCAACTTCTATTGGTCATGCACCGGCAAGTGCCTTGATCGATGAAAGAGCAGGTTCAAAAAATTCTATTGCAGAAGCTTTGACCAATATTATCTGGGCACCATTAGAGGAAGGTTTAAAATCAGTTTCCTTATCTGCCAACTGGATGTGGCCTTGTAGGAATGAAGGGGAAGATGCCAGATTGTACAATGCAGTGGAAGAAGTTTCAAAATTTGCAATTGATCTGGGAATCAATGTTCCTACCGGAAAAGACTCTTTATCTATGAAGCAAAAATATGCCAATGATGAAGTTATTTCTCCGGGAACGGTGATTATTTCTGCTGCCGGTCAGTGTTCAGATATCAATAAAGTAGTGGAGCCTGTATTTAAATTAACAGAGAATAATGCAATCTACTATATCAATCTTTCTAAAGATGATTTTAAACTGGGAGGTTCTACTTTTGCACAAATAAGAAACAAAATTGGTGCAGAAACACCAACTGTAACAGATAATAATTATTTTAAAGATACATTTAACACGATTCAAAATTTGATCAAAAATGATTTGATCATTGCTGGTCACGATATTTCTGCCGGAGGAATGATTACTACCCTATTGGAAATGTGTTTTGCAGAAAATAATTTAGGCGCAAAAATTGACCTGAGCAGTATAGAAGAAAAAGATATTATAAAAGTTCTTTTTTCTGAAAATAGCGGAATTATTATCCAAACAAAGAATCCAACGGAAGTTGAAAAAGAATTAACTGTAGCAAATATTAACTACCATAAAATTGGTAACGCTGTAGCGGAAGCTCAATTGGAAATCACCAACTTTGATCTTCAATTCAATATTGAAGAATATAGAGATCATTGGTTTAAAACCTCTTACCTACTCGATCAAAAACAAACCGCTAATAACAAAGCAACAGATCGATTCAACAACTATAAAGTACAACCTTTACAATTTGAATTTCCTAAACACTTTACCGGCAAGCTAGAAGATGTAGTGCAATTGTCAGGTCGAGCGCAGTCGAGACCAAAAGCGGCAATCATTCGTGAAAAAGGTTCAAATAGTGAGCGGGAAATGGCGAATGCTATGTATTTAGCGGGTTTTGATGTGAAAGATGTACATATGACCGATTTGATTAGCGGCAGAGAGAATCTAGAAGGAATTCAGTTTATTGGTGCTGTAGGTGGTTTTTCAAACTCTGATGTTTTAGGTTCAGCAAAAGGATGGGCCGGAGCATTTTTGTATAATGAAAAAGCGAACAAAGCCTTAAAGAATTTCTTTGACAGAGAAGACACCTTATCTGTTGGAATTTGTAATGGTTGTCAGTTATTTGTTGAACTGGAAATGATCAACCCTAATCATAATAAGAAACCTAAAATGCTACACAACGATTCGCAAAAACATGAAAGTGGATTTACTTCTGTAAGAATTCAGGAGAACAATTCTGTAATGCTATCGACTTTAGCAGGGAGTACTTTGGGAGTATGGATCTCGCATGGTGAAGGAAAATTTAGTTTTCCTTATGCCGAAGACAAGTATAACATTATAGCAAAGTATGGTTATGACAAATATCCTGCTAATCCAAACGGATCAGATTTTAACACTGCGATGATGGCAAGTGATGACGGACGTCATTTAGTGATGATGCCTCATATTGAACGTTCTACTTTTCAGTGGAACTGGGCAAATTATCCGGAAGGAAGAAAAGATGAAGTTAGTCCGTGGGCAGAAGCTTTTGTCAATGCCAGAAAATGGTTGGAAAAAAAATAATCAATTAATAAATTCAGGGCTTCACTTAGAGTGAAACCCTGAATGTTCTATTACCTCAATTCTGCACTAAAATGGTGTGCAAAAGTTCCCTGTAATTTTTTCATGATCTTATCAATTTGCTTATCGTTTAAAGTTTTATTTTCATCTTGTAAAACAAAACTCAACGCATAGGATTTCTTACCTTTTGGTAACTTATCTCCGGTATACACATCAAAAAGATCTACTTCCTTTAATAATTTCTTTTCACTTTGAAAAGCAGCATTGTAAAGATCTGCAAACTTAACATCCTCATCTAACAACAATGCCAGATCACGTTTTACTTCAGGATATTTTGGTAAAGGTTTCACTTTGATCACCTTTTTACCTGTATTTTCAAGAACATTATTCCAGTTAAAATCGGCAAATATAACTTCTTGTTTGATTCCGAAATCTTTTAAAATATCAGACCTCACTATACCAAATTCTACCAGTTCAGTTTTTCCCAAACTAAATCCAATAGCTTCTGAATATATATCATTTTTAACAGCTGTGTACTTCAACTTAGTAATGCCTAATCTTTCCAATAAAGATTTTATAATTCCTTTAAGGTAAAACAAATCAGAATTGTTATTATCAACCTTCCAGTTATCTTTATTTCTGTCACCTGTAATAATGATAGACAAATGCTTTTTCTCTGTATAACCACTTTCATATTTATGATAGGTATTACCAAATTCAAAGAATTTCAACCTATTATTCTTTCGATTGATATTATAGGCTACAGCTTCTAAATTACCAAAAAGCATAGATTGACGCATCACACAAAGATCGCTGCTTAGGGCATTTAGCATGGATACATTTTGATTTGCAAGCAGGTTTTCAGTTTTACTAACATATTCCGGTTTGGTCAGTGAATTTGCCATTGTTTCCTTCAAACCATTTGCAACCAAGAAATTAGAAATAATATTTTCAATTTTTTCCGGACTCAAATGATCAGAACTTGCTATGGAAGTATTTATTTTTTGAGGAATCTCAATATTATTATATCCATAAACCCTTAAAATTTCTTCTACAATATCTGCTTCTCTTGTAACATCAACACGATAAGACGGTATGGTCAAACCTAATCCTGAGGCAGTTTGATTGTTTATTTTAATATCTAATGAAGCTAAAATATTCTTGATTGTATCGGTAGGAATTTCTTCACCTATCAATCTGTATACTTTATCATAAGAGATATGCACCTGAAAATCTTCAATTTTATCAGGATAAATATCTGTAATTTCAGATACGATTTTACCTCCGGCTATTTCTTTGATCCAGATTGCAGCTCTTTTTAAAGCATAAACAGCAGTTTCCGGATTAATTCCTCTTTCAAACCTGAAAGAAGCATCTGTATTTAAAGCATGACGTTTTGCTGTTTTACGAATAGAAACCGGATTAAAATAAGCACTTTCTAAAAATATACTGGTTGTACTATCGGTTACTCCCGAATTTTCTCCTCCAAAAACACCAGCTATACACATTGGATTGCTTTCACCATCACAAATCATGATATCATCTTTGTGCAACTCTCTTTCAATACCATCAAGAGTAGTGAATTTTGTACCAGATGGTAAATTCTTCACCAACACTTTACTGTCTTTTATTTTACTGGCATCAAAGGCATGCAACGGCTGACCTAATCCGTGAAGAATATAATTGGTAATATCCACTACATTATTGATCGAACTTAATCCTATGGCTTTTAACCTGTTTTTCAACCATTCTGGTGACTCATCTATTTTAAGATCTGTTATGGTTATTCCTGCATAACGAGGTACCAATTTACTATCCTCAACTTCAACACTAATTTTAAATGTTCTTTCATCAATATGAAAATCACTTACTGATGGTGTATGAAATGTTTTCTTGATTTCTTCCTGTTGTAATAAACCTGCATACAAATCTCTTGCCACTCCTAAATGACTCATTGCATCAGCTCTGTTTGGAGTTAACCCAATTTCAAAAACCTGATCGGTATATATCTGAAATAATTCTGAAGCAGAAGTTCCGGTTTTTACATTTTCATCTAAAACCATGATCCCGTCATGACTGGTTCCCAAACCTAATTCATCTTCGGCACAGATCATTCCAAAACTTTCTTCACCTCTGATCTTCCCTTTTTTTATTTTAAATCCCTCTCCTTTGTCATCATACAGAACGGTTCCAACTGTTGCTACCGGAACTTTTTGTCCTTTTGCAACATTGGGTGCTCCACATACAATTTGAACAGGCTCCCCATTACCAAGATCAACTGTGGTAACTTTTAACCTGTCGGCATTTGAATGTTGCTCACAAGAAAGCACTTCTCCAACCACTACTCCATTCAAACTTCCTTTGACAGATTCAAATGTCTCAATTCCTTCCACTTCAAGTCCTAAATCGGTCAAAATTTCACCAATTTTTTCAACATCAAGGTCTATATTTAAAAATTCTTTTAACCAGCTATATGAAATCTTCATACATTAAAATTTAATTATTTACACAAAAAAATGAAGATCGAAATGACTATTACGTTCTCACATTGAAATATACTAATGCTTTTTTATTTTAGAGCAGCAAAGATATACAATTGTATGAAGTTGCAATAAAAAACAAGAAGAAGAAATTTAAGATATTTGTTACATTCATTTTCTGTTTTCATATTTAATTATTACTTTGCATCAGTAATAAAATAACAAAATATGACAACTGATATTAAACGACTCTTTGACTTCCCCCATTACCAACTTAAAACTTATAATTTAGAAAAGGCTTTTGTTTCCAAAAGCAGTGGAAAATGGGTTGCAACATCTTCAAAAGAATTTATAGAACAAGCAAATAAAATAAGCAGAGGTTTATTAAGGTTGGGAGTGAAAAAAGGTGATAAAATCGCCATTATTTCTTCGGTAAACAGAACAGAATGGAATATTATGGATATAGGTATGTTGCAAATTGGTGTTACTACCATTCCAATGTATCCAACTATTTCAAAAAATGATTATAAATATATTTTCAATCATGCCGAAGTAAATTACTGTTTTTTATCAGATGAAGTATTGTTTGAAAAAGCAAAAGCTGTCAAAAAAGAAGTTCCAACTTTAAAAGAGATCTATTCATTTGATACTATTTCCGGTAGTAAAAACTGGGAGGAGATTTTAAAACTGGGAGAAGATGACAGCAATCAAAATGAAGTAGAAAAAATAAAAGACTCTATTTCTGAAGATGATACTGCTACTATTATATACACTTCAGGAACAACTGGTGTGCCAAAAGGTGTAATGCTTTCACATAAAAATATTGTTAGTAATGTGATTGACAGTACACCAAGATTACCATTGGTTACCGGTAAATCAAAAGTGCTTAGTTTCTTACCTGTTTGCCACGTATTTGAGAGAATGCTGCACTATCTTTATATGCAAAATGGATTAACCATTTATTTTGCTGAATCTATTGAAAAAATTGGAGATAATTTAAGAGAAATTCAACCTAATTTTATGAGTGTTGTTCCCCGATTGGTTGAAAAAATATATGATGGTATTATTGCAAAAGGAACAGAATTAACAGGAGTTAAAAAACAATTATTCTTTTGGGCAGTTGATCTGGGATTAAAATATGAACCATACGGAGCAAATGGATGGTGGTATGAACAACAACTCGCTCTTGCCAGCAAACTGATCTTCAGTAAATGGAGAGAAGCACTTGGAGGAAACATTGTAACAATGGTATCTGGAAGTGCTGCTTTACAACCTCGATTAGCAAGAGTTTTTGCTGCTGCAGGTATGCCTATAATGGAAGGTTATGGTTTGACAGAAACATCTCCGGTAGTTAGTGTTAATATGTATAAAGACAAGATGTTTAAAGTTGGTACCGTTGGTAACGCAATTAATAATGTTGAAATAAAGATTGCAGAGGATGGAGAGATCCTGGTCAAAGGTCCGTGTGTGATGCAAGGGTATTATAAAAATCTTGAATTAACCGCCGGAGTAATGACTGGTGATTATTTTCATACCGGAGATAAAGGAGAAATTGATACTGAAGGTTTTTTAAAGATCACAGGAAGAAAAAAGGAAATTTTCAAAACATCCGGAGGTAAATATATTTCCCCTGCTTTGTTAGAAAATGAAATGAAGGAATCTCGTTTTATCGAGCAGATTCTTGTAATTGGTGAAGGGCAAAAAATGGCAGCTGCCTTAGTTCAGCCTAATTTTGCATTTGTGAGAGAATGGACAAAACGACGCGGACTTACTATTGGTAATTCATTTGAAGATCTTGTTAATAACCAAAACGTAAAAGACAGAATAATGGAGGAAATCGATTTTGGAAACAAACAATTCGGCAAATGGGAAACAATCAAAAAAATTGAACTAACTCCAGATGAGTGGACCGTTGATAATGATCTCCTTACTCCTACTTTTAAACCAAAACGTACAGAAATTATTAAGAAGTATAAACATCTTTATGATAATATCTATCAATAATTATTAAATTTGTAACCTAATACTTTTTAGTTAATGGAGCACTTTATTGTATCTGCAAGAAAATACCGGCCACAGATATTTGATGATGTTGTTGGTCAGCAAGCAATTACGAATACACTTGAAAATGCCATCAAAAGCAATCATTTAGCACAGGCTTTGCTTTTTACTGGTCCGAGAGGTGTCGGTAAAACAACTTGTGCGCGGATTCTTGCAAAAAGGATCAATCAGGAAAGTTCAGATGAAATAAGTGAAGACGAGGATTTTGCTTTTAACATTTTTGAACTGGATGCTGCTTCCAATAACTCTGTGGATGACATAAGGAATTTGACCGATCAGGTAAGAATCCCACCCCAAACGGGCAAATACAAAGTATATATCATTGATGAGGTACACATGCTGTCGCAATCGGCTTTTAATGCTTTTTTAAAAACACTGGAAGAACCGCCTGCCCATGCTATTTTTATTTTGGCAACCACAGAAAAGCACAAAATAATACCTACTATTTTATCTCGCTGTCAGATTTTTGATTTTAAACGAATTGGCGTTTCTGATATTAAAAATTATTTACATAAAATAGCTAAACAAGAAGATGTTCAGGCCGATGATGATGCACTGCATATCATTGCCCAAAAAGCTGACGGAGCTTTAAGAGATGCTCTTTCCATATTTGATCGGGTGGTAAGTTTTTCTGGAGCAAATCTTACCCGACTTGCGGTTACCGAAAATTTAAATGTCCTGGATTACGATGTTTATTTTAAAATTACGGATCAGCTTATTGAAAATAATATCCCTCAAATACTTATAGATTTCAATTCAGTTTTAGACCGGGGATTTGATGGTCACCATTTTATTAGTGGCCTTGCTTCTCATTTTAGAGACCTGTTGGTTTCTAAAGATCAGGCAACTGTTGAATTATTAGAAGTTGGTGATACTGCAAAAAAGCAATACTTAAAACAAGCACAAAAAGCAGATTTGAAATTTCTCCTAAAAGCCATTGATCTTGCCAACGAGTGTGATCTAAAATATAAATTGAGTAAGAACCAACGATTATTAGTTGAATTAACCTTAATGAAAATTGCATCCATCACTTTTGATGGCAAAAAAAAAATCTAGTAGGTTTATAATTCCTGCCTCCCACTTTGCATCGATCATTGTGGAGGAAAAATTAGATGTACTTCCCAAAATAACTTCTCAGGTTTTACATGAAGAGAGAAAAGAATATGTTTCAAAAGAAATTGTTGGAAAAGCAAAGCTGGAAAATATTCAGCTAAAACAATTTGAGATCGTAAAACCAGATACAAAAAATCTTGATAATACGAGAAAAAGACCAGTGTCTACCTTATCAATTTCAAATTTTAAAAAAAATAAAATTAAAGAAGAAAAGTTAAAAAACAGACAAGCAGTTGTCGAAAATTTAGATGATCAGCCTAAAGACCCATTCACAGAAGATAAATTTTTAAAGATCTGGAATTCTTATATTCACGATCTGCACCAAAGTGGTGAAAAAATATTTGCTACCATTTTAAAAACAGATACACCAAAAATAAAGAACAATACAATTTTTGTTACCTATCCAAATAAAATGATGAAAGCAGAGCTTTTAAAAGTAAAACCAAAAGCTTTAAAGTATCTACGACAAGAATTGAATAACTACAGTATAGATTTTGAAATTACCGTTAATGAAGAAGCTGCAAAAAAATTCGCTTATACACCACAGGAAAAATACGAATTGCTCAAAGAAAAAAATGAAGCAATTGCCTTATTGAAAAAAACCTTTCATTTAGAGCTTTAAATATCACATTATTTTTTAATTTAGTTTAGTATATTAGCCTCCACTAAAATTATCATTTTTGGATTTCAAATTATTAAGTATTTATATTATTGGGTTTTTGATCGTTGCCATTGCGGCAAATCAAATTGCAAAAATTTTTCAGAAGATAAAACTCCCTCTTATAACCGGATTTATCATCACGGGTATTATTGCAGGTTCTTCATTATTAAATTTTATCACTCCACAAGCACTTGTTAAATTAAATTTTTTAAATGAAATTGCCTTGTCCATCATTGCTTTTTCCGCTGGAGCGGAATTATATCTCGATGATTTACGTAGCAGATTAAAAAGTATTAAATGGATGACCATTAGCCAGTTCGTATTCACATTTACTTTAACTGGTTTCATTGTTTTTTTCTTTGCCAATACAATTCCATTTATGGCTGAATTAAACACGGCATCAAAAATTGCAGTGGCTATATTATTTGCTACTATTTTCGTTGCCAGATCACCTTCTTCCGCAATAGCGGTAATCAATGAAATGAGAGCCAACGGACCTTTTACAAAAACTGTGATGGGTGTTACTGTTACAATCGATGTGTTGGTTATCATCATTTTTGCAATAACTTTTTCAATTGCAAAAGCATTGGTGAATGGTGATGATATGGGAATTGTATTTTTGGAAATATTAGCTGCTGAATTAATAGTTTCCTTTGTTCTTGGCTATCTGGTTGGTAAATTACTTGAAATTCCATTTTTATTGAGAGCCAATATCAAAATAAAAGGATTCTTTATTATTGCTATTGGTTATGGTGTTTATTTTTTAACCCATTTAGTAAAAGAATTATCTATAGAATGGTATCACCATGAAATTATTTTAGAGCCACTTTTAATTGCAATAATTGGAAGTTTTATGCTAACCAATTACAGCAAACACCGTATTGAGTTTAGAGAAATTTTAGAAAAAATAAGTCCAACAATTTATATCATTTTCTTTACTCTTGTTGGGGCATCTCTTTCTTTTCAAACATTAATCCATGTTTTCGGAATAGCTATTGCCTTGTTTTTTTTACGACTTGTCACTATGTTTCTTGGAGGAATTTTTGGTGTTATTGCAGTAAATGATCCGAAAAAATATACCTTTATTGCCTGGATGCCTTACCTTACTCAAGCAGGTGTTGCACTAGGTTTGGCAACCATTATTTCAAACGAATTCCCTGTATGGGGGCATGAGTTTGAAACTATTATAATTGCAATCATTGTGATCAATCAATTGATAGGACCTCCACTGTTCAAATGGACACTTAACTATGTAAGAGAAAGTCACATACGCGCCAAAATGGAACCACTACAAAGCACCAGAGATGCTCTTATATTTGGTGTTGAAAGTCAGTCCATTGCTCTTGCACATCAACTTCAAAAAAATAAATGGAATGTAAGACTGGTGTCCTTAGATGACATCATCAATGAACATCATTGCGAATTTGAAATTATCAAAGATTTTATTCCAACAGTACAAAACTTTAAGAAACTTAACTTTGATAAAACAGAGGCTGTTGTATTGATGTTAGATGATGAAAAAAATTACAGAATTTCTGAAATGATCTATGAACATATTGGAATTAAAGATGTTATTGTTCGTCTTAATAATCGTGAGAATTTTGAGAAATTCTACAAACTGGGTGCTCTGATCATTGAACCGGCAACGGCTATGGTTAGCTTGTTAGATCATTTTGTGCGTTCACCCAATGCTGCATCTCTTTTACTTGGCATGGATCAGGGACAAGACACTATGGATATTAAAATTAAGGACAAAGATATTCATGGACTTAGAATTAGAGAGTTGCGCTTGCCAACCGATATCATTATTTTATCTATCAAACGAAATGGTAATTTGTTGATGACACATGGTTATACAAGATTAAGACTTGGTGATGAAATAACACTGGTTGGTAGCCACAAAAGTTTAGAGGATATTAAATTTAAGTTTGACACGTAAGTAAAAACCTCCGAGAGTCATAGAATACGGAGAGTTGTTTTCATTTATGTGACAATGATAGGGGTAAGATAATTACAAATTTCTATTTTTTACTATTTGCACTTTATTCTTTAAACTT